>CAZVWA010000007.1:0-26396 GCA_964631085.1 uncultured Rubrivirga sp. | reverse complement strand
GAGTGGCCGAGGTCTTCACTCCCAAGGATTATGACGTTGCGGGGATTTTGAACCGTGTCGTTGATCACCTCGCGACGTGACGTCACTCACGGGTGGGCCCTAGTGTGTCAGTGTGCGTTTGATCGTTTCGCGATGCACCGTCGACTATGACGGGCGATTGACCGCCCACCTACCGGAGGCGGTCCGCGTCATCATGGTTAAAGCCGATGGCTCGGTGCTGGTTCACGCCGACGGCGGTTCCTACAAGCCTTTGAACTGGATGAGTCCGCCCTGCTGGTTATCGGAATCGCAGGCTGGCGAGTCCGAACAGGACGACCCTGGCGTGCGTACGTGGACGGTGGAGAACAAGGCGGGGGAGCGTTTGGTGATCTCCTTGCTGGAGATCTTGCATGATTCCGAACACGAGTTGGGGCTCGACCCAGGGTTGGTGAAAGACGGAGTTGAGGCGCATTTGCAGAAACTCCTTGCCGAGCACGTGGAGACTTTCGGTAGCGGTTGGAGTCTGGTGCGACGCGAGTTCCCCACCGCAATCGGTCCCGTCGATCTGCTGTGTAGGGACTCCGCCGGGGCCAGCGTGGCGGTGGAAATCAAGCGACGCGGTGAGATCGACGGTGTCGAGCAACTGACTCGATACCTGGAACTGCTCAACCGCGATCCGCTCCTCGCGCCGGTCTCCGGAGTCTTCGCGGCGCAGGAGATAAAGCCGCAGGCTCGTACCCTGGCTGAGGACCGTGGCATTCGATGTCTCGTGGTGGACTACGACGAGTTGAAGGGAACCTCGGATTCGGGGTCCCGGCTCTTTTGAGTCTTTGGCACACTGTCGGAATGAGTCCTCGCGAGATCGCCAAGTCCGTGGCCGTTATCGGTATGGGGACCATGGGCACAGGGATAGCTGAGGTCATCGCTCGCCACGGCTTTTCCGTTCGAGCGATCGATGTTGACGACGACACCCTGGACGCCGCTCGGCAACGCATCGGGGCATCCACCGAACGGGCAGTCGCCCGAGACAAGCTCTCGACCGACGAGCGATCGGGCATCTTGGATCGGATCGTCTTCACCACCAACATCCAAGAGAGCATCACGTCCGACATCGTTATCGAAGCTGTTCCCGAGGATCTCGAACTCAAGCGCGAGGTGCTGGCACAGCTCGACGGGCTTGTCCCCGAGCATGTCATTTGGTGCACCAATACGTCGTCCTTGTCCGTCACCGATATCTCTGTCGCCGTCCGTCAGCCGGCTCGAGTGGTCGGCCTGCACTTCTTCAACCCCGCGCCCGTCCAGGACTTCGTGGAGATCGTCCGCACCGTCGTCACCGATGACGATGTCGTCGAGCAGGTGCGGATCTTCGCTGAACAGATCGGCAAAGAAGCGGTCATATGCGAGGACAAGGCGGGCTTCATCGCCAACAGCTTGCTTTTTGGATACCTCAATCACGCAGCATCGATGTACGAGCAGAAGTACGCGAGCCGCGAGGACATCGATGCTGCAATGCGGCTGGGTTGCGGGCTTCCGATGGGGCCTCTGGCGCTGCTCGATCTCATCGGGCTCGACACGGCCTATCAGATCTTGGACACGATGTACCGACAGGGACGCGACCGCTTGCATGCACCAAGCCCCGTCCTCAAGCACATGGTCACCGCAGGTCTGAAGGGTCGAAAGTCTGGACGAGGTTTCTATACCTATGCCGAGCCCGGCTCTCCCGAGGTTGTGCCCGATGGACAATCGCCGTCTGCCGCAACGGGTGACGTCGGGGTGCGGGTCGTGGAATCCGTCGGTGTGGTCGGATCAGGCACGATGGCAACGGGCATCATCGAGGTCTTCGCCAAAGCGGGATTCTCGGTCACATTCGTCGCTCGGTCGGAAGAAAAAATCTCGAAGGTCATTGCGACGATCAGTCGGAGCCTGGAGAAGGCCCTTCAGCGCGGCAAGATCGAGCAAGCCGATGTTGACGCCACTCTTGCGCGGATCAACGGAACGACGGTCCTTGAGGATCTCGATGATGTCGATCTCGTTGTCGAGGCCATCGCTGAAGAAATAGATATCAAGACGGCATTGTTCGAGAACCTCGACGAAATATGCAAGCCCGGGGCCATCTTGGCCACCACCACGTCCTCGCTTCCCGTTGTCGACCTCGCGGCCGTCACGTCGCGACCGGGTGACGTCGTGGGTCTACATTTCTTCAACCCCGCCCCGATCATGAAGCTCGTGGAGATCGTCGACACTGTCGCGACCACGGCTGACGTCATAGCAACCGCCCAAGACGTGGTCGCACGAATCGGGAAAGTGGGAGTTCGCTGCGGGGACCGGGCCGGCTTCATCGTCAACGCATTGCTGTTCCCATATTTGAACGATGCGATCCGGATGGCCGAGGGCAACTACGCCACCACTGACGACATCGATTCTGCGATGAAACTCGGCTGCGGCTACCCCATGGGTCCGTTTGAACTCCTCGATGTTGTCGGGCTGGATGTCTCGCTCGCGATCCAACAGACCCTGTACCGGGAGTTTCGGGAGCCGGGTTTCGCGCCCGCCCCATGGCTCGAGCACCTGGTCACGGCCGGCTATACCGGGCGCAAGGCCGGTCGCGGCTTCCGCTCGTACGCGTAGAGGCAGCTGTGGGACGAAAAAATCGGAGACGTCCGGAGCCTGAGCGCTCGGCGCCGCGATCCAACCAGCAGATCGAGAGTCATCCTGACGGTGACTGGATCGTCCGATCGCTAACCGGCTCTTCGGCGAGTAAGACCTACCGATGCCCGGGCTGCGATCAGGAGATTCGTCCCGCCACGCCGCACGTCGTCGCGTGGAGCGCCGATGACCCCAAAGGTGCCGAGGATCGTCGGCACTGGCACACCCCCTGCTGGAAGGCCCGCGATCGACGAGGTCCGCGATGACGGGCGTACCCATCACCGCCAACTCTGTGCTGCCGGCGACCAGGGAAGCGCTGACCTTGCGAACCGCCGACGGATTGAACCTGGTCGGGGAGCTCGCGACCCCGATTGACGGGGCCCCCGTCGCAACGATCATCTGCGTCCACCCGCTTCCCACCCACGGCGGAATGATGGACTCGCACGTTCTGCGCAAGATGTCCTGGCGACTGCCCGCACTCGCGGGTGTCGGGGTGCTTCGCTTCAACACCCGGGGAACGTCCTCGGCGGCGGGAACGAGTGAAGGAAATTTCGATCAGGCGCAGTCCGAAGGTCTGGATCTGCGAGCCGCGATCGACGAGGCCCAGCGCCACGGGTTGGGCAACATTTGGTTGGTGGGTTGGTCCTTTGGGACAGATGTAGTGCTCAAGCACGGCAATGTTGATCCCGTGCAGGGCGCCATCCTGCTCAGCCCACCGCTGCGATTCACCACGGTGGAGGAGTTGCAGGCGTGGGAGGGTGGCACGCGCTCGGTCACCGCGTTCGTCCCGGAGTTCGATGACTTCCTGCCCCCTGATCAGGCGCGTGCGGATTTCGCGGTAGCGCCCTCCATCGAGGTGGTCGCCGTGCCGGAGGCCAAGCACCTGTGGGTGGGGGAGCGGTTTGTGAGCGATCTTCTCGATCGCATCGTGCACGTGATCCGTCCGGACTCACCACCGTTGCCTGAGTATTGGGACGGACCGATGGAAAAGTGGAGTGACCTGTGACCCGTATCGAGGTGGCCGATCATGGCAGTGGGCCGGCGGTCATGTTGTTGCACGCATTTCCGTGTGATCACCACATGTGGGATGAGCAGGTCGATCCGATCGTCGCCGCCGGATGGCGGGTGCTGATTCCGGATCTGCCGGGATTCGGAGCCAGTGAACTGCCTGCTGCGGCACAGCCGGACCTGGGCGAGGTTGTCGATGAACTCCACACCTTTTCGATGGATCGCGGAGTCGATCGCCTCGTCGTCGTCGGTCTCTCGGTGGGTGGATACCTGGCGATGGAGTGGCTGCGTCGCTACCCGGAGATGCTGGCCGGTGTCGGGCTGTTCGACACCAAGGCCACGGCCGATGCGTCGGAGGCGCGGGGCAATCGTGTGGCGATGGCGGATGCGATCGATGTGAATCCAGCCGGTTGTGCGGAATTACTCCGAGAGCGGGTCCTGCCGGTGATCCTTGGCTCGAGCTCCCATGAGTCCCGCCCCGATGTGGTGGCGCAGGTCGAAACATGGATGCGCACCGCCGATCCGATGACCGTCGCCTGGTACCAGCGTGCGATGGCGGATCGACCGGACTCGGTGCAGACCCTGTCGAGTGTGGATGTCCCCGCCCTCGTGCTGTGGGGTGAGGAAGACGTGATGTCCCCAGCGGCGGAGCAACGCATCATGCTCGACGTTCTTCGCGACGCTCGTTCGGCTTCGATTCCGGGCGCGGGTCATCTTTCCGCGATCGAGCAGCCGGAGCCGGTGGCTCGCGAGCTCGTGGACTTCCTGACCCGAGTACAACGCGCCGGGATCAGTGGTTAGTCGTCGATTTCCAGGCTGAGCATCCGATCGTCTTTGGCGCTCGGGTCCCCGCGACCATCGGTGTTGCTGGTAGACAGCCATAGCCTTCCGTCCGGAGCGACCGCGACCGTACGCAGGCGACTGCGCTCACCGAGATCCACGGCCTCGGGCTTTCCCGCCTTGGTGCCATCGATCGGTACCCGCCACAGGACTTCACCGCGCAGGCTTGCGACGTAGGCGGCTTCGTTGTCGATAGCAAGTCCACTCGGTGAGGCCGTCGAGGTCGGCGACCACGTCGCCTTCGGGTTGGTGAACTTCTTATTGGAACCGCGCCCCTCGACTATCGGCCAGCCGTAGTTGCGGCCGGGGCGCAGCAGGTTGAGTTCGTCGGCTTTGCTCGTACCGAACTCCGTTGCCCACAAGCGACCAGCGGAGTCGAGTGCTAGGCCCTGCACGTTGCGGTGTCCGAGGGTGAAGACGGGTGAGGCGGGCGTCGGATTCCCCGATGCTGGATTGCCATCGAAATCGACCCGGAGCACTTTGCCGGCGAGGGAGTCGGGATCTTGTGCGAGGTCGGGGATGCCCGCATCGCCGGTGGCGATGAACAGAACGTCGTCGTCGATAAGAATCCGGCCGCCATTGTGGTAGGTGTTCTTGGGGATGCCCGTCACGATGGGGGTTTGCCGACCCAGGGAGCGGCCGTTCCAATCGATGCGTACCACCCGGTTGTCTCGAGCCCCGGTGTAGTAGGCGAAGAGGAATTCCGGTTCTTGTCCTTTGGGTGTCGGGGGCACCGCGATTCCCAGGAGGCCGCCTTCGCCACCAGCACGCACGCCTTTCACTGTGCCGACCTTGGACGCCTTCGTCAGACTCGTGGGCGGTTGACCGTCGGCACGAGCGGCAATGCGACGAATGACTCCGGTGTCCCGCTCAGAGACCAGCGCCGATCCGTCGGGAAGGAACGCGAGCCCCCAGGGGCTGACGAGTGTGTTCGCAACCGTCGTTTTCGAGACGAGGTCAATGGTCGGGCGGGCGCTCGCAGGGTTAGGCCACGGTCCGAGCACCAGCGCGGTGCCGACGGCCAGCGACACGACCACGATGCCGACGAGACCGGAGAGGCCGATGAGCAATCTGCGCGATGGGCGAGCCATGTCTTTAGTATGCGCGAAATTCTGAGGGGTGCACGAGGGCGGTTAGAGATCCGTCGACTCACGGATCAAGTCGGCGAAGGCAGCGGCCCCTTCGGCGGTCAAGTGCACGCCGTCGGAGACGAAATAGTCGCTCTTGCCGTCAGATGCAGACTTCCAGTCCGCGACAACGACGTTTGGATAGTCGGGTGTGACCTTCTTGATCAATTTGTTGTTCGGCTTCTCCCAGGTGCGCGGAACCGAGGCGTTGACGATCACTACGCGCTCGTAGTCGGTCAATGGATCGAGAATCTTGCGCAGGATCTCTTCGTTCATCACACCGTTGCTAGCGGGATGGACCACTACGACGTTCGCGAGTTTGTTCCTTCGGTCGAGTTTCTTGACTCGACCGGTGAAGGCTCCGGGCATCCGGGAGACCTCGGCATCGACTCGAGCGCCCGGGATTGCCTCCTTGATGGCCTTTCGAGCGCCGAGAACCACCGAATCTCCCAGCACGCTCACCGGTCCGTTGTCCGCTCGGGTCTCTTCTACGGTCTGCTGTGCCGCACCTGCATCTTCGGCGGTTTCCGACTGCGATGTGGGGGCAGCTCCGGTATCGGTGGTGTCCGCCTGATCGGTCTCATCATCAATCGAAACGACCAACGGGCCGTCGTCGGCGATGCCCATGGCCTGTGCCACATCGGGGGCGACTGCATCGCGACCGTTCCCGGGGTTTGCCACCAGCGCGATCGCGACCGATCCGGCGAGAACCGTGACGACAGCGGCGGCGACCAGGGTTCCCAGGGTGCGTAGTCCGACGCGCGAGCCGGAGCGGAGGGTCTTCCAGGCCCTTGCGAGCGCACCGCGCCGGATGGGCATCTCCACTAGTCGATAGCTCAACTCCGCAATAGCCAAGGTGAGACCCACCCGGATGGCGAATGCGACGGGTTCGCTCCAATCGACATCGATGCCGGGTCGGGTAATCATGAAGATCGGCCAGTGCCACAGGTATATCCCGTAGGAGCGCCGACCGAGGTAGCGCAGGACGCCGATGCCGAGGGCCGGCCCGAGAAATGACGCAGGATGGGTGACGGCGGCGATCAAGACCATGGTGAAGAAGGCAAGGGCCAAGAAGCCACCGCGATAGAGCCACGGGGTGAACTCGCCGACGAATGCGTAGAAGCAAAGGATCACCGCGAGTGCGGCGACCCCGGTTCCGGTGACGATGAACCGGGCGCTACGGGGGATCTGGCTGCTGAGCCGTCCGGGTCTCCACACGGTCGCCAGGGCGGCTCCGACGAGCAGTCCCATGCTGTGGGAATCGGTGCCAAAGTAAGCACGGCTGGGATCGGCATCGACGGGGAAGCCGCTGCGGATGGAAATCACGGCCATCCAGACGGTGGATGCAACGGCTAGTGCGAGCGCGATCCGCCGCACGAGAGGTCGACCCCCCGAACGCACCAAGATGAGCGCGATAGCAGGCCAGATCAAGTAGAACTGTTCCTCGACCGACAGGGACCACAGGTGCTTCAGCAGCGGCGGTCTGCCCATCGATTCGAAATACGACTGATCAACTAGGACGTACCACCAGTTGTTGACGTAGAAGACGGTGGCGAGTGCATCTTGACGGAAGGCGCTGAGTGCGTCTTGGTAGAAGAACAGCACGGCGATTCCCACACCGATCAACAGGACGAGAACCGCCGGCAGCAGGCGACGAGCACGCCCTAAGTAGAAGCGCTTGAAGTCCACGCGTCCCGATCGGTCGTACTCCTCGAGGATCAAAGAGGTGATCAAGAAGCCGCTGATGACGAAGAAGACGTCGACGCCGAGGAAGCCGCCGGGCATCCAATCGATTCCCGCGTGGTAGAGCAGGACCCCGATGATGGCGACGGCTCGCAGGCCGTCGAGGCCGGGCAGGTAGCCCATCTCGCCCGAAGACCTGCCGCGGTCCAGATTCCACGGCATTCGAGTATCGACGCGTGATTGCGTCGATGGGGTGGTCACCGGTTCATGGTAGGTCAATCACGGGTGGATCAGGCGCGGTCAGGAGTCGCGGAAGCGATCGAGCGCACCCCCCAGCGAATCGCGCATGACCTGGTCCGTGACGCCCAATCCTTCGGCGGGGGACAAGCACAGCACCCCCACCTTTCCCTGGTGCATATTCCGATGAACCTCGAGGGCGGCCTGTCCGGATTCGGCCAGGGGCAGGACCTTCGAAAGCGTCGGGTGGATCATGCCCTTGGCGATAAGACGGTTGGCTTCGTGCGCCTCGCGATAGTTAGCGAAGTGGCTACCCACGATGCGCTTGAGATTCATCCACAGGTAACGGTTGTCGTACTCGTGCATGAAACCTGATGTGGACGCACACGTGACGATGGTGCCGCCTTTGCGGGTGACGTAGACGCTCGCGCCGAACGTCTCTCGTCCAGGATGTTCGAAGACGATGTCGACGTCATCCCCGCCGGTGAGTTCGCGGATTTTCTTGCCAAGACGCTGCCATTCCTTGGGGTCCTGGGTGTTCTCGTCCTTCCAGAACCGGTAGCCCTCTGCCGAGCGGTCGATGATGAGTTCGGCACCCATCGATCGCACGACCTCCGCCTTCTGCTCGCTGGACACTACGCACACCGGGATGGCGCCACCGTTCAGTGCGTACTGGGTGGCGTACGACCCCAATCCGCCGGATGCACCCCAGATGAGGACGACGTCGCCTTGTTTCATGCCGCCGCCGTTGTGCGAGACCAGTTGTCGGTACGCCGTCGAATTAACCAGACCCGGACACGCGGCTTCTTCCCACGTGAGGTGTTCTGGCTTGGGGAGCAATTGGTTGGCCTTGACTACGGCTAGTTGGGCGAGGCCGCCGAAGTTCGTTTCGAATCCCCAGATGCGTTGCTCGGGATCCAACATGGTGTCGTTGTGCCCCAGGGGCGATTCGAGTTCCACCGACAGGCAGTGCGCTACTACCCGATCTCCGGGCTTCCAGGTGTGCACGCCAGGACCTGTGCGAAGAACGACGCCGGCCGCGTCAGAGCCAATCACGTGGTAGTCGAGATTGTGTCGCGCGGCGTCAGGGTTGGTCTTTGCGTAGCGGTCGAGGAAGCCGAAAGTCGAGACCGGCTCGAATATCGACGACCACACGGTGTTGTAGTTGATGCTGGAGGCCATGACGGCGATCAGGGCTTCGCCGGCTGCGAGTTCGGGGGTGGGGACCTGTTCGATGTGGATCGATTCACGCGGGTCCTTCTCTCGTGAGGGTCGACCCGCAAAGAGTTGCTCGTCCGCTCGGTGCAGGGTGGCGGCCAGGTAGGTATCGGGAACCGGCACCTGGTCGATGTTCGGATCCTGCTCTTCTATGGCCCGAACGATGGAATCGAAATCCCCAGCCATGGTCTTCCTCTCGTTGCCCTGTCGGTGCAACGTACCGGGCGGTGGGTGTTGGGGGAAGTCGAGGCGCCCGGCGGACAAGGGGGATGAGACCGGTGGGCCAAAGGCAGGTCTGTCAGCCGGCGATGGGAAGAGCCCCCGAGGACCAGGCCCAGGCGGCTCCGGCGGTGCCCAGGGCCAACACGATCACGAGCCGACGCGCCCGCCGCACGGCGAACAGGCCCGCCACGGCGAGGGCGGCTCCGACGATCACCCAGGTGAGGGGGTCATCGGTGGCCACCCCATCGGGGAGCGCGAAGGGTAGATCGAGAGTCAACAGCCGGGGAAGCACCCTGTGATTGTCCGGCACCGGTGGCGGCGCCGTCGGCTTCAGCTACCGGCGTGTTGCACCAATTCGATGAGCACGCCACCGGAATCCTTGGGATGGGTGAAGTTGATTTGCGCGCCGGCCGTTCCCGTCTTGGGCTCGTCGTAGAGAAGTCGGATCCCTTCCGAGCGCAAGTGATCGCACACGGCATGGATGTCCGAAACCGTGTAGGCCATCTGCTGGATGCCGGGCCCGCTCTTGTCCAAGAAGTGGCCGATGGGGGAGTCAGGAGATAGCGGGGCCAGCAGTTGGATCCACGAATCGGAGTCGGCTACCCGAAGCATGGCTTCGCGGACACCCTGCTCCTCGTTGACTTCTTCGTGTTCGACCGCCATCCCGAATGCCCGGGAGTAGAACTCCACTGCCTGGTCGAAGTCGGCGACGGCGATTCCGACATGGTCGATGCGAGTAACGAGGTGATCCATGGGAACTATGGTTACACGTGGATCACGAAAGGTGGAGGCCGATGAGTCTTGAAGATGGCGCGGTAGTCCTCGGTGGCGCCCGAACCCCCATGGGTCGACTCCAGGGAGCTTTGTCGTCGCAGTCGGCCGCCCAACTCGGTGGCGCCGCGATCTCCGGTGCCCTCGAGCGATCGCAGGTCCCCGCTGGCGACATCGACTACGTCATCATGGGCCAGGTCTTGCAGGCCGGAACCGGGCAGAACGCTGCGCGCCAGGCCGCCATCGAGGGCGGGCTGGGTATGGCGGTTCCGGCTCTCACGATCAACAAGGTCTGCTTATCGGGCATCGATGCCATCGCTTTGGCCGACCAGGTGATTCGCGCGGGGGAGTTCGACGCGGTAGTGGCGGGGGGAATGGAGTCGATGTCCAACGCCCCGCACCTGCTCGTGGGCTCGCGAGAGGGTAGAAAGTACGGCGATTGGACCATGCTCGATGCGCTCGCCTTCGACGGTCTGACGTGCGCCTTCGATCAGTGCGCGATGGGTGAGGCGACAGAGCGCTACAACGACCGCTACGCATTGACCCGCGATGAGCAGGACGCAGTAGCCGAGGCTTCGCATGCACGCGCTGCCGCGGCTCAGGCAGCAGGCCTGTTGGCAGAGGAAATCACTGCGGTAACCATCCCGCAACGCAAGGGTGATCCGGTCGTCGTGACCGAAGACGAGGGCATTCGTGCGGAGACAACGACGCAATCCCTTGCTCGCTTGCGGCCCGCGTTCGCGACAGAAGGAACCATCACCGCGGGCAATGCTTCGCAGATTTCCGACGGTGCTGCTGCGTTGGTGATCACGTCGCGGGCAGAAGCCGAGCGCCTCGGACGTACTCCGATAGCCCACATTGGAGCCCATGGGGTGGTTGCCGGACCCGACCCGTCCCTGCACGAGCAGCCTGCGGCAGCTATCGAGGCCGCATGCGCGAAAGAAGGAATCTCGGTTGCGGATTTAGACGTGGTGGAGATCAACGAAGCTTTCGCCGCTGTGGCCGTGGCATCGATCAATCGCCTCGGAATCGACCCCTCGCGCGTGAACGTCAACGGAGGCGCGATTGCGCTCGGTCATCCGATCGGAATGTCCGGTGCCCGGATCGTTCTTCACCTCATCTATGAATTGCGTCGTCGAGGCGGCGGCATCGGTGCGGCTGCGCTATGCGGTGGCGGTGGCCAGGGCGATGCGCTGATCGTCCGCGTGCCGGATGTGGGCTAGGGAAAGGATCGCAACCCTGATGACAACGGAGGTCGATCGACTCATCGCCGGCCTTTCGCAACGCAAGATCCGTGACCTTGCCCGCGCCATCACCCTGGTGGAGAACGGCGGCCCCGAAGGCCTGGAATTGCTCGCGCGTCTGGCGGCAGGGTCATCGGCCGGTGGGTCGGCTTCACGGTGCGAGGTCATCGGTATCACCGGATCCCCGGGCGTCGGTAAGTCGACTATGACCGATGCGTTGATCGCCGCCTATCGGGCCGCTGGCAAGTCCGTTGCCGTGCTCGCGGTCGATCCGTCGTCCCCGTTCTCCGGCGGAGCCTTACTCGGTGACCGGGTCCGTATGCAGTCGCACTCACTGGACCCCGAGGTCTTCATTCGGTCGATGGCCTCGCGAGGTCACCTCGGCGGTCTTGCCGCGGCCGCGGGACAGGTGCTTCGGGTGTTGGACGCCGCGGGTTTCGACGTCGTCCTCGTCGAGACGGTGGGTGTCGGTCAGTCCGAAGTCGAAGTGGCGGCGGCCGCCGACACCACCATCGTGCTGCTGGCCCCCGGGATGGGTGACGGGATCCAGGCGGCGAAGGCCGGGATCTTGGAGATCGGTGACGTCTTCGTGGTGAACAAGGCCGATCGGGAAGGGGCGCAATCGACGGCGCGGGATCTACGTCAGATGATCGCGATGGCGACGGATGGCTCGACGGACGGCTCACAGAGCTGGTTGCCTCCGGTGCTCACCACCATCGCCAGTACCGGAGTAGGAATCGACGAGGTGGTTGCGTCGATCGGCGATCATCGATCGTGGGCTATCGAGAACGGTGAACTGGAACGACGCCGCAGGGCGCGTGCACGCGAGGAGGTCGTCGCCACCGTCGTGGGCATGCTGCAGACCCGGCTGGACGAACAACCCCTAAGCCCGGAGTTGGAAGCCGTTGCTGCAGAGGTCGCAACGGGTGAGGTTGATGTCCACGGGGCAGCCTCGCGTTTGTGGAAAATGATCGGCCGCTAGCGCCGCCGCCAGGCCTGGGGGTCTTCGAGGTATGCCTGGGCGCGGTCAGGAAGGCGTCCGTCCCGGACGTCGGCGAGTGAGGTGTGTTCTAGGACATCGCGCATAGCCGCCCGAAGTGCCACCCACACCTCCCTTAGGTGGGCGGCCGAGCCGGAGTAGTCGACGTCTTCTGGCCGCATCTCTCGCACGGCCGCCAAAGGTCCATCGAGTGCGCGCACTACGTCGGCGACCGTGATCTCCTCGGGAGCCTTGTCCAGGCGGTAGCCACCCTCGGCGCCGCGTTGACTGACCACGAGCCCGGCTTGACGCAATTGGCGCAAGATCCCTTCTAGGAACTTCGCGGGAACATCCTGTGCTCGAGCGAGATGGTCGCCCTTGGTGAGTCGGGTTGGGTCGATGCTCCACGACTCGGCCAGTTCCACCATGGCTCGGGTTCCGTAGTCGACGCGAGCTGATACGTGCACGGCGCCATTGTCCACCACGGCGGACTCGGGTGACTCCCAGCGCGGGCCGTGACGGTTGTCTGCGACTGTCTGTGACTGTCTTCGCCTGTCCGCGGTCGTCGGTCGAGTCGAGACGACGGAAGTAGATACGCCAGAATGGAGGCGTGAGCACACCCAATTTCGCCGGTGCCGTGGATCTTGGAGCACTGGCCGCCCAGAAGGATCAGCAGCGCAAAGCCGATGCCGCTCTCGCGGGGGCTCCCGAAGGCCTGATACTCGACGCGACGGCCGAGAACTTCCAGACCGAGGTCATGGACAGGTCGATGACGGTCCCGGTCATCTTGGATCTGTGGGCAACCTGGTGCGGTCCGTGCAAGCAGCTCTCGCCCCTGCTGGAAAGGCTCGCTGCTGAATACGGCGGCCGTTGGATTCTGGCCAAGGTTGATGTGGACGCAGAGCAGCAGATCGCGGCGGCCTTCCAAGTGCAGTCGATCCCGTCGGTCTTCGCGGTAATCGGTGGTCAGGTGGCTCCGTTGTTCCAGGGCGCTCTCCCGGAGCAACAGTTGCGGCAGGCGATCGACAAAGTTCTCGAAGTGGCTGCCAGCCAAGGAATCGACGGGTCCCTCGATACCGGCGAGGCACCCGAGAGCGAGGACGAGGAGCCGGCCGGCGATCCTCGCTTCGATGCAGCCGTGGATGCCATCGACGCTGGTGACTGGGCCGCCGCTCGCACGGCGTACCAGAGGATCCTGGGAGAGACTCCGGCCGATGTCGATGCTGCGGCCGGACTAGCAATGGTCGATCTTTACGAGCGCACCGATGGCATCGACCCCGCCGCGGTCGCCGCGGGGGCAGCGAATACCGATGACCTAGACGCCCAACTGCTAGCCGGGGATCTCGAAGCCCTGCAGGGTGACTGGGCGGCAGCCTTTTCACGACTGATCGAGGCTGTGCGCCAGACGTCGGGTGAGGACCGCGAACGAGCTCGCAACCGGCTTGTGGACCTCTTCACCCTGGCCGGGGATGATCCGGCAGTTCCTGCAGCACGAACCGCGCTGGCTAGCGCGTTGTTCTAGGCGCTGTTCGGGTTCTTCGAGGCGAAGTAGCAGGCCGCGAGCGGCGGTATCGCGATCGAGGCGCTCGCTGGTCGACCATTCCAGGGCTCACCCGTTGCCATGACTTCGCCGAGGTTTCCAATTCCCGAACCCCCGTATATCGAGGAGTCGGTGTTGAGGACCTCGGTCCAGGTTCCCGCCCACGGCAGGCCCAGGCGGACGTCCGTTCGGGGAACGGGGGAGAAGTTCACAACCACGGCGACGCAATCACCGCTGGCATCCCAGCGAAGAAATGTGAAGGTGTTGGAATCGGCATCGCCGGCATCGATCCATTCGAAGCCGGTGGGTTCGTGATCTCGTTGCCACAGGGCTGGGTGTGCGCGGTAAGCGCGGTTCAAGTCGCAGACGGTTTGCCACACTCCCTGGTGCTCGGCGAACTGCAGTAGCCACCAATCGAGTCCGCGCTCACTCGACCATTCCTCGGATTGGGCGAATTCGCCGCCCATGAACAGCAACTTCTTTCCCGGGTGGGCCCACATGAAGGCGAGGTAGGCCCGAAGGTTGGCTAGTGCCTGCCACCGATCCCCAGGCATGCGGGCAATCAGGGAACCCTTGCCGTGTACAACCTCGTCGTGGGAGAGCGGGAGGACGAAACGCTCAGAGTAGGCGTACATGAGCGAGAACGTCATGTCGTTGTGGTGGTACTTGCGGTGGATCGGATCACGCCCCACATACTCCAGAGAGTCGTGCATCCAACCCATATTCCATTTGAAGCCGAAGCCCAGACCGCCGGCGTAGGTCGGAGTGGTGACCCCCGGCCACGCGGTGGATTCCTCTGCGATGGTGACGGCGCCCGGGACGCGTTTGTAGACCGTCGCGTTCATCTCTTGAAGGAATTGCACTGCGTCGAGATTCTCTCGGCCCCCGTGCTGATTCGGTGACCATTGGCCTTCGGTGCGCGAGTAATCCAGGTACAACATGGATGCGACGGCGTCCACACGCAGTCCGTCGATATGGAATTCCTCGAGCCAGAAAAGGGCATTGCTGACCAGGAAGTTGCGGACTTCGCGCCGACCGAAGTCGAAGATGTAGGTTCCCCAATCCGGGTGTTCTCCGCGTTGCGGATCGGGGTGCTCGTACAAACAGGTGCCGTCGAAGCGAGCCAATGCCCACTCATCCTTCGGGAAATGCGCGGGAACCCAGTCCATGAGCACGCCTATGCCGGCTCGATGGAGTCGATCGACCAGCGCGCGGAATTGATCTGGATCCCCGAAGCGGGAAGTCGGCGCAAAATATCCCGACACCTGGTAGCCCCACGATGGTCCGTAGGGGTGCTCGCAGACGGGCAACAGTTCGACGTGGGTAAAGCCGGTGTCGGTGACGTAATCGACGAGTTGCTCGGCGAGCTCGGTGTAGGAGAGTCCGGGACGCCAGGAACCGAGGTGGACTTCGTAGATGGACATCGGACCGGTGTGCGGATCTCGCTTGGCGCGCTCGGACATCCAGTCCGCGTCGTTCCACGAGTACTGCGATTCGAAGACGACCGAAGCGGTCGCGGGGGGATGCTCGGTGTGTGCGGCAACCGGATCGGCTTTGGTTCGCCACGTGCCGTCGCGTCCCAGGACTTCGTACTTGTAGCGAGTGCCCGACGAGACGCCGGGCACGAACAATTCCCAGACGCCGGAGTTCCCCAGGGACCGCATGGGATGCGCGGTGCCGTCCCAGAAATTGAAATCACCCATCACCCGCACACCCAAAGCGTTGGGCGCCCACACCGCGAATGAGGTGCCGGTTACGGGTCCGAAGACCGAATCCAGGGTTCGAACGTGGGCTCCTAGGACCCGCCACAGTTCCTCGTGTCGGCCTTCGGCGATCAGGTGCAGATCCACCTCGCCGAGGAAAGGCCAGAATCGGTAGGGGTCGTCTGCGGGAATCGGTTCGGCTTCGTACTGGACGTCCAATCGATAGTCCGGGATGGTGTTGGCGGGAATCACGCACATCCAGACCCCGAGGGCTTCATGGTCCATCGGAAATCGCGTCGATTGATCGCTCGGGCTATCGGGCAGCACCACGGTGACGGCCCGAGCATTCGGTCGGAGCACTCGGATGGTGACGGCACCATCGCTTAGATGAGCGCCGAGAATCGAGTGCGGATCATGGTGGGCGCCGTCGACGAGTCGCTCGATGTCGGTGCGCGAGACGGGTGCGGGTTTCATGACCGCGATCCGGTGATGGACGCAACGTGCGCGACGTTTTCCCACGGACGCAACTGGATGAAAGTTTCGGCTCCCCACGTCCAGGTGTGACCTGTGACGTGGTCGTGGGCGACGAACTTGCGGTCACAGGGCAGTCCGAGGGCCTGGAGATCCCACCACACGGTGCAGGAATGCTCGCGATGGGGATCGACCAGACATGTCACCAAGACGATGTCGTCACCAGCCTGCTTACTGAACGCGATGATGTTGTCGTTGTCGGTGTGATGGAAACGCAGCGAGCGCAAGTCTTGAAGAGCAGGATGTTCGCGCCGGATCTGGTTGAGGAGGCCGAGGTAGGGGGCAAGCGTGCGTCCCTGACGGGCGGCCTGTGCCCAGTTGCGTGGCCGGTATTGATACTTCTCCGAATCGAGGTACTCCTCGCTACCCGGTCGGACGGCGACGTGCTCGAAAAGTTCGAAGCCGCTGTAGATGCCATACGTCGGGGACAACGTTGCGGCGAGCGTCGCTCGAATCGAGAAGGCCGAAGGGCCACCGTGTTGAAGGTAGTCGTGGAGGATGTCGGGAGTATTCGCGAACAGGTTGGGACGCATGTATGCCGAGGCGGGGCCGGCGAGTTCGGATAGGTACTCGGTGATTTCGTGCTTGGAGTTGCGCCAGGTGAAGTACGTATAGCTCTGTTGGAAACCCACCTCCGCAAGAGCCTTCATCATCGGAGGTTTGGTGAAGGCCTCGGCTAGGAAGATGACGTCGGGATCGGAGGCGTTGATCGCGGAAATGAGGCGGTCCCAGAACCCCAGTGGCTTGGTATGTGGGTTGTCCACACGGAAAATGCGGACCCCGTGTGACATCCACAATCGAACGATGCGCTCGACTTCCGCGAATAGGCCTTCGGGATCGGCGTCGAAATACAGCGGGTAGATGTCCTGGTACTTCTTAGGAGGATTCTCCGCGTACGCGATCGAGCCATCGTGCCGAGTGGTGAACCATTCGGGATGTTCTGCAACCCACGGGTGGTCGGGCGAGGCTTGCAGGGCTAGATCGAGTGCGATCTCCATACCGAGTTCGCCCGCGCGCGCGACGAACGCGTCGAAGTCCTCCATGGTGCCAAGGTCGGGGTGGACTGCATCGTGGCCCCCGGTGGCGGCTCCGATCGCCCACGGCGAACCGGGGTCGCCGGCGCCGGGATCGAGGGTGTTGTTCGGTCCCTTTCGGTGTGCCGTCCCGATGGGGTGGATCGGCGGAAGATAGACGACGTCGAATCCCATGTCCGAGATGGCGGGAAGGCGCTGCATTGCAGTGCGGAAGGTCCCCGAGGTAGGGGGATCGGTGGTTGCACCTTCGCTGCGCGGGAAGAACTCGTACCAGGAACCCACCAGAGCGCGCCGGCGTTGTACGAGCAACGGCCACGGACCGCTGGAACTGGAGTCCTCTCGGAGTGGGTGCTCGGCCATGACCGTTGCCAGGTCCGGGGCAGTGGCGGCCGCGAAGCGAACTTGGCCAGGGAGCCGGGAGTCCTTCATCGTTGCCGTCGCCGCCTTAACGGTCGCTCGCTTGGCGGTTGAGCCTTTCGGCAAGCGACGAGCTGCCCGCTGCAAGATCGCGGCCCCTTCGGCCAGTTCGAAATCGACATCGATTCCCTCACCGATCTTGATGCGTGCCCGGTGCAGCCAGGCCAGCCACGGGTCCGACCATGCGTGCACCGTGAACCACCAGGGGCCTTCCTCGTCCACGGTGATGCAAGCGCCCCAGCGATCGACGCCATCAGTGGAAGGAGTCATCGGGACGACGAGGCGGGGTGCATCGGCGCCGGCTCCCTGGGTTCCGGCCGCTTGAGTTCCGGCATGGACCTCGACGGTCAAGGGCGCATGCCCGTCCCGGAAGACGGTTGCGCCGATGGGGATCGTTTCTCCAACGGCCGCAGCTGCCGGGCGTCGACCGCAGGACACTGCGGGCCAGACATCGACGATCGGGATGCGCTGGGTAAGTCCATCTTCGGGCAGCACGGTGGATCCATGGCCGGGTGGCGTCGATCGAGTGGACCGACGTGTCCGCTGAGCCATGACCCCGAGCGTAGTCGTAGTGGCGACCCCGCTGGTACCGAAACGGGGCTGTAACGCCGGGGCGCGCTTTCATGTAACGCATGGGCACTACGGTGTGACGACGTGAGAGCCATCAGACGTTTTTCCGTTCGGGCCGTGCTGCCCGATTCCCTCGCCGGTCTCGAAGAACTTGCGCTGAATTTGCGTTGGTCGTGGCACCCCGAAACCACCGATCTTTTCGCCGCGATGGACGCCGATCTCTGGCGCGAGTGCGAAGGCGACCCGATGCGCATGCTGGGTGAGATCTCTGCTGAGCGGCTCGCTGAGTTGTCCAACGACGATGGATTCGTTGGCTGGGTGGCTCATGCGGTCAGCGAACTGCGCGCCTACTTGGATGCCTCGCAGTGGTTTCAACGGTGGGCGCCCGAAGCCGACGCGGACGGCACGCTGACCGGCGTCGCGTACTTCTCACCGGAGTTCGGGGTCACGTCGGCCCTACCGCAGTACTCCGGGGGACTTGGGATCCTTGCCGGTGACCATCTGAAGGCTGCGAGTGACCTCGGAGTGCCCATCATCGGGCTCGGCTTGTTCTACCGCTCGGGCTACTTCCGGCAGAGCCTGTCGCGAGATGGCTGGCAACTCGAGCAGTATCCGGTGTGCGACCCGGACGCTTCGCCGGTGGCTCTTTTGCGTGAGGACTCAGGAGTCCCGGTTCGGGTTTCCGTCGGCCTTGCCGGCGGACGCGTCGTCGCTGCGCGAGTGTGGATTGCACGCGTGGGGCGAATCCCGCTGCTGTTGTTGGATTCCGGCGTCGAGGAGAACGGCCCCGCCGAGCGTGAGGTCACCGATCGTCTCTACGGCGGAGGTGGGGAATACCGGCTTCAGCAGGAGATGCTTTTGGGAATCGGCGGAGTTCGCGCGCTGCGTGCCTACTGTCGCATCACCGGTGCGCCGGAACCGTCGGTCTTTCACACCAACGAGGGTCATGCCGGTTTTCTCGGTCTCGAGCGCATCCGCGAACTCATGCACGCGGACTCGGGCATGGACTTCGACACCGCCTTGCAGGCGACTCGTGCAGGGACGGTATTCACGACCCACACGCCGGTGCCGGCTGGTATCGATCGTTTTCCGATGACGTTGATTGAGCAGTACTTCGGAGGCGACAACGCTGCCCCAGGGATCCCCGTCGATCGCATCCTGCCGCTCGGCGCCGAGAACTACCCCGGTGGAGACCCGGCAGTCTTCAATATGGCCGTCATGGGACTGCGCCTTGCGGGGCGCGCCAATGGCGTGAGCTTGTTGCATGGGGAAGTTTCGCGGGCGATGTTCGCGGGTCTGTGGCCAGGATTCGACGCGGCGGATGTGCCGATTACCTCCATTACCAATGGTGTGCATGCGCCCACATGGGTCGCCCGCGAAGTGGTGGATCTCGCCCGCGAGACCATCGGCAGTGAACTAGTTGCGCAGGCGAAGGGTTGGGACTCCATCGGAGATGTCCCCGATGATCGGATTTGGGAAACCAAGAGGGTTTTGCGTGAGCGCCTGGTCCACGAAACCCGCGAACGGCTGCGTCGATCATGGCAGGCACGAGGTGCCGCACCGGCCGAACTCACGTGGATCGATGACGTTCTTGACCCGGATGTATTGACGATTGGATTCGCACGCCGAGTTCCGTCGTATAAGCGTTTGACCCTGATGCTCCGCGACAAGGAGCGACTGAGGGGCCTGCTGCTCGATGAAGCGCAGCCGATTCAGTTGGTGATCGCCGGAAAGGCCCACCCGGCGGACGATGGAGGCAAGCGACTCATCCAAGAACTCGTGCAGTTCACCGACGAAGAGGACGTCCGACACCGCATCGTCTTCCTGCCCGACTACGACATGGCCATGGCTGAAGTCTTGTATCCGGGATGCGACGTGTGGTTGAACAACCCGATTCGTCCGCTCGAAGCCAGCGGTACGTCGGGCATGAAGGCGGCACTGAACGGCGCCTTGAACCTTTCGATCCTCGATGGTTGGTGGGACGAGTGGTTCGACGGAAACAATGGCTGGGCGATCCCCTCAGCGGATGGCATCGAGGACACCGACCGACGAGACGACCTCGAAGCTTCGGCGCTGTACGACCTCATCGCTCATTCGGTGGGTCCGGCTTTCTACACACGAGATGACCGCGGATTGCCACACCAGTGGCTGGGCATGGTGCGCCACACTCTGCAGTCCCTTGGCCCCAAGGTGCTCGCAACCCGGATGGTGCGCGATTACGCGGAGCGGCTGTATCTACCGGCAGCTCGATCCAGTGCCGCGCTGTCCGCGGACGGTTTCGCCCTCGCGTCCTCCCTCGCCACATGGAAGGCAGCTGTCGAGAAAGCCTGGCCCGGTGTTCGAGTCGATCATGTCGAGTCAGAAGGGGTGGCCGACGTTCTCACAGCCGGGTCGACGGTCGAGGTTCGGGCTTTTGTCAGTCTGGGTGATCTCACTCCCAATGACGTCCTCGTCGAAGTGGTCTCCGGCCGGGTTGATGCAGATGATCGCATCGAGTCACCCACACGTACGGCGATGACTGCAGTCGAGCAATATGACCAGAACCGGTGGAAGTTCCAGGCGCAGTTGTCGATGGATCACAACGGTGCCTTCGGGTACACCGTTCGCCTGCTGCCGCAGCACGCGGGCATGGTCACCCCCGTGGAGATGGGGCTCGTGGCTATGCCGGCGGGTACGCAGGGCATGGTCGACGGAACCCTGCGTTAGTCCCGCTGATGTGCGGTCGTTACGCAGCCTCTCGCGATGCTGCGGAATTGGCCGACTGGTTCGGCGCCGAGGAACTTCCCCGGTCCGATCTTCCACCTCGATTCAACGTCGCACCCACGACAGAGGTGTACGTCGTTATCGACGAGGAAGGATCGCGCGCGCTGGGAGTGGCGCGCTGGGGATTGATTCCGTCGTGGTCGAAGGATGCCTCACGTGCGAACAGAATGATCAACGCTCGATCTGAATCCGTGGCCGACAAGCCCGCTTATCGGGCTGCATTCCGCCGACGTCGCTGCCTGGTGCCTGCCGACGGCTACTACGAATGGCAGGTCGTGCCGCGGACACCGAAGGACGATCGGCCTGTGAAGCAACCCTTCTTCATCCATGCAACCGATGGCGGGCCGCTGGCGATGGCAGGTCTGTATGAGGATTGGCAGGGACCCGATGGCGACGTGCGCTCGTGCACGATCTTGACGCAGGACGCCGTCGGTCCGCTCGCACGAATCCACGACCGGATGCCTGTTTTCGTGCCCCAAGACCAGTGGGATCGATGGCTCGATTCGGCCGAGGGGGATCCTCGCGCGGTACTCGAGGGCATCCTCGCCGAGGATCGGGAGATGATCGCAGGGGGCACATTCCTGGGCGCCTACCCGGTTTCGACTCGGGTCAACAGGCCGACGAACGACGATCCCGGACTCCTGGAGCCCATCACCATTTCTGATCCCGCGTCCGGTGCGTAGGCTGCTCGCCAATGGAAGTGTCGACCGATGAAAATCCCGGCGAAGAGTTGTCCGACGCCCAGCTGGCGTCGATCTTCGAAGCCGATGCGCTCGAGTTTGTCGACCAGTTGTACGGCACCGCGCTGCGGTTGACGCGAAATCCGGCGGACGCCGAAGACTTGGTTCAAGACACCTATGCGAAGGCTTTTGCCGCCTTTCGGTCGTTCCGCCAGGGAACCAACCTGCGTGCTTGGTTGTTCCGAATCCTTCGCAACACCTTCATCAACAACTATCGCAAGGCACAGCGTCAACCGCTGTCGGATTCCGCGAATGAACTGAGCGATAGTCAACTCCTTCATCTCGAGCAGCGCAGTGCGGGTGGTGTGCGGTCTGCGGAGATCGAAGCACTCGAACTGCTCGGCGATGACGACATCAGGGCCGCCCTTGAGTCGATTCCCGAGGACTTTCGGACGGCGGTGTTCTTGGCGGATGTAGAGGGATTCAGCTACAAGGAGATCGCCGAGATCATGGAGACCCCCGTAGGAACAGTCATGTCCCGCGTGCATCGGGGAAGAAAAGCGCTTCGCGAATTGTTGGCCGATTATGCGAGGGATCGCGGACTCCTTGATGCCGATCCATCACGTGAGGATGGAGGTGACCCAACATGAGTTGTGGACGCCCCCACGCCACGCCGTGCACTGAAGTGATCGCCTCCCTGAGCGCTTACATCGACGGTGAAGTTGGCGCCGAGGAATATCGACTCATCGCCATCCATATGAGCGAATGTGCTCCGTGCGAGCGCGAAGAGCATGCCGTACGTCGTGTGCGAGCCCTGGTGGTCCGGGCGACCTCGCGGGTGTCAGCACCCGAGGGCCTGCGGGCCCGGATCCGGGCCACGATCGTCGATTACGACTCGAATCCCCGAGAAGACGGCGAGCAGGGGTAGGCTCCGCAGCCGACGGACGTTCGGGGCATCTACAAGTCCTTCATAGATTCGAGGAGTCATGGCACATACGGTTAGCGCCGAGATGGTTGCGTCTGTTCACAGCGTCGAGGTTGCACCCGGCGACAGCGTGGATGCCGGAGCACTCCTGATGGTCTTGGAATCGATGAAGATGGAGATTCCGGTTCTCGCCGAACACGCGGGGACCATCGACGAAGTATTCGTCGAAGTCGGGACAGTCGTGCAAGAGGGCGACGCCCTGATCTCCTTCCGTTAGAGCAGCCACAGTGACTGCGCAACGGGGGCATGCATCGTGGGTCGGTCGGGTCGGTCGGGTCGAAGCCACAGTCGAGCACAGTGATACTGCGATATCCCTGGGTAGCGGAACGGTTCCCGTTTTGGGTACCCCGAGACTCATTGCGTTGATGGAGAAAGCGACATGTGATGCGGTCGAAGAGGTCATCGATGATGAGAGCACGACTGTGGGTGTTCAGGTCGACGTCGTCCATCGGCGACCAACGCCGGTGGGTGCCACGGTGATCGTGACGGCGACGGTTGTGTCCATCAAGGATGCTCGAGTTACCTACGACGTTTCCGCAGATCACACTCTGGTGTCGGGTGAGCGGGTCGAGGGCATCGGTCGGGGCACCATCACGCGGGCGGTGGTCGACCGTCGTGCGTTCCTATCTGTCCAGCCGTAACCGGGAACTCCCCGACGATGTCAAATCCCCGTGGTCGATCGCGGATACGCCACTTCGGGATCGGTTATCACATTGACCAAGTAAGGCCCGCGGTATTCGCGGGCGCGATCGAGAGCCGCACCGATGTCCGTCGCCTCGGTCACGGTTTCGCCGGCTCCGCCGAGCGCGCGGACTACGTCGTCGTACCCAACGGGCGGTAGGTCTGCCACGACGTCGTAGCCGTACAGGAATCGCATCGGGTGGCGCTCGAGCCCCCAACCGGAGTTATTGCCGACGACCATCGTGACCGGAACCTGATGTCGAACCAGTGACTCGACGTCCATGAGCGAGAAACCGGCAGCTCCGTCACCGAGGAGCAGCCAGGGGTGGGAATCGGGTCGTGCGACGTGCGCTCCGAGGGCATAGCCGGGTCCGGTCCCCAGACATCCGAAGGGCCCGGGGTCCAACCAGCACCCGGGCTGGGTGGGTTCGATGAATCGTCCGGCGAAGGACACGAAGTCGCCGCCGTCGCCGATCACGATGTCCTCGGCCTCGAGCCGCGTTCGGAGTTCGCCGTAGATCCGCGCCGGGTGTATCGGCGATGCCTCGGAGGCGAGGATCTCCTCGTCCTGGCTCCAGGCTGCCGCTGCGGTTTGGGCCAACGTCTCGCACCACCCGGACCCGCCGGTCCAACGACCGGGGTCCAGTCCGCGGGTGAGCGCAGATGCGCCGAGTGCGCGGAACGCCGCAGTGAGATCACCGGCGATCGAGACGGCGTGTGCGGCGTGGCCGGCTACTTGACTGGGAGCGTCAACCAGATGAATAACGGGTGTTATAGCGGACCCGTCGGTCGAGCCGAACGATCCGTAGCCCAGGCGGAAGTCCAATGGGGCGCCGACGACGATCACGAGGTCGGCACCGGAGAACGCCGCTGCTCGAGCCCGGGTGATGAGTAGGGGATCGCTCGGCACCAGAATCCCCCGGCCCATTCCATTGGCGATGGTCGGAATTTGCGTACCGCTGATGAATTCACGTGCGGCTTCTATGGCATCGCCGGCCCAGACATCGGATCCGATGATGAGTACGGGGCGCGAGGCTTCGGCCATCAACGAGGCCGCCCGATCGACGTCGCCGATCAACTCGTGAGCGTCTTGATCGACCGCGGAGTTCGGATCTGGTGGGGACGGCATGCTCGGGGTGAAGAGAACATCCATCGGGACGTCGACGAACGTCGGTCCGCGGTGGGGAGATCGGGCAAGGTCGAATGCAGAGGCGATTCCAGCGCCGATCTCCGCCGAATCGTGCACGGTCGTCGCCGACTTGGTGACAGGTTCCACCAGGGGCACGTGGTCCAGCTCCTGGAGGGCTCCCGATCCCCAGCGGTAATTCGGAGCGCGCCCGCCGACCAGTACGAGCGGGCTGCCGTTCATCCAAGCGCCGGTCACGGCGCTCATCGCATTGGTGACCCCCGGTCCTGCGGTGACCGCGGCGAACCCGGGCACCCGACTGAGTTTGCCTACGGCTTCGGCCGCGAAAACGGCTGTCTGTTCATGTCTGACGTCCACCAGGGGAAGCCGCCCGTGTCGTTCGGCGGCTCGGGGGTCGGCTGCCGATCGCACGGCATCGGCCCCACCCACGGCGGCGTCGAACAGCGGAAAGATGTGCGCGCCGGACAGGGTGAACAGCGCCTGGGCTCCTTGCTCGAGCGCGGCATCGATCGTGTGGTGGCCACCGTGGCGTGGTTCGTCGGCGGCGTGCGAATCGGAATCCGTCATCGCTCCACGCTACTTTGTCCTTTGTGCCGATACCTGCGCGTTTGGTCAATGAGCGCACGGACCTCTCCGCGTCCGATCTTGAGCACCTGACCTCGATCGTCGAGGACTGGTCGCTACTGGCCGACCTGTCTTTGTCCGACCTGGTGCTATGGCTCCCAACCTGGAACGACGCCGGTGGGGTGGCGGTAGCGCACGTTCGGCCCACCACTGCGCCGACGAGTGTGCCGGAAGATGTCATCGGGAAATTCTCACCAAGGGGGCGCCTTGCCGCCCTGGATCAAGCACTCGCCTTCGGGCGCAGCGTGAAAGTTCGGGACGCAGCGAACCCGTTGGTTCCAACGGCGGTGGAGGCGTACCCGATCCACCGACCCGTTCGGGCTGTGCGCTCGACAGATGGTGAGGGTGAATCCGGTCGTGATCGAGACGTCATCGGCGTCGTCGTGCGCCATGCATCCTCCGCGCCCCGAGTCGCCGGGCAACTGGAGGACTTCTATCTGTCCACCGCGGACACGTTGATCGGGATGCTGACCGCGGGAGAATTCCCGGTGCCGGAAACGGTCACCGGCGCTAGTGGTCGACCTCGGATCGGAGACGGTGTGGTCCGGCTCGATGCGTCGGGGATCGTCGCCTACGCAAGTCCGAACGCGGTCAGCGCCCTGCGTCGTCTAGGTCTCGCCATCGATCTGGTCGGTGCCGATTTCGCCAATGTCGTGACGCGTCTGCTGCACAGGCAGGGCACCATGGATGCGTCCGTGGGGGAGTTGGCGCGAGGACGTGTAGCCGGTCGAGCCGACCTCGAGGGATCCAACGCCACCGTGCTGTTGCGATCGATACCGCTGCGGGGATCGACGACCGGTGACGGCGCTCTCTTGCTCTTGCGTGACACCACGGACATCCGCAGACGTGAACGAGCGCTGCTGTCCAAGGATGCGACTATTCGCGAGATCCATCACCGGGTGAAGAACAATCTGCAGACTGTTGCCGCCCTTTTGCGCCTGCAGGGGCGACGTTCCACCGATCCCGCTATCTCGGCTGCGCTCGCCGACGCCCAAGTTCGGGTGGCGGCGATCGCGGTCGTGCACGAAGCCCTGTCGGCCGATCCCGGCAGCGAGTCCGACCTCGGCGAATCGGTCGATTTCGACCGCATCGTGCGAGCGCTCTTCGCCATCGTGGTGGAAGACCCCCACTTTGGACTTTCCCTGGAAACGAAGGGTGATTCAGGTCGACTTCCCGCAGAGACGGCAACCCCGCTTGCGATGTGCGTTTCCGAACTCGTCCACAACGCGGTCCAGCACTCGCAGGGGACGTTCGTTACCGTCGAAGCGATTCGTGAGCCCGCGTCCTTACGAATCGAGGTCGTGGACGACGGCATCGGGGTCGGCGACGATCAACTCCAGGAAGCGGGCCTGGGACTGAATATCGTGCAGTCGCTCGCCACCACGGAACTGGCGGGGTCGTTTGAATTCGCAGCGCAGGAATACGGCACGCGAGCGGTGGTGACGGTTCCGCTGTCGGGTGGTTAGTGCGCCGTGGGTCAGGCGTTGGTGCGTGCACGCAGACGGGCGTTGCGGCGCTTCAGGGCGCGTCGCTCGTCCTCGCTGAGACCGCCCCAGACACCAGCATCTTGACCGGTCTCGAGAGCCCAGCGAAGACACTCATCGACGACGGGGCAGCGACGGCACACGGCCTTGGCTTCTTCGATCTGGATGAGCGCGGGCCCGGTGTTGCCGATCGGAAAGAACAGCTCCGGATCCTCGTCACGGCAGGCCGCCTCGTGGCGCCAGTCCATGCGTCATCACTCCAAAAAGGTGGGCACCGGGGTCA
>CAZVWA010000006.1:28070-33487 GCA_964631085.1 uncultured Rubrivirga sp. | reverse complement strand
GGCTCGACGTCGAAGAGAACCAAGCTCGGCGCCTGCTCAACGATCTCGACTCCTATCGGGTGAAGATCGGCTTGGGACCCGACGATGAGGAGATCGCCGCCCATCAGTGGGTATCGCAAAGATTCGAGCGCGCCATGGCGGAGGTTCCCTCGGATCTTCGAATACGCCTGGAGCCCGCGGAAATCTTCCACGAGATCCTTGAGCACCGGTGGTTCATGTCCGAGCAGGCCGGACACAGTGTGGATTTCCTCGATGCGGTGCGCAGTTACGTGGGCGATGTCCTGGTGACCAAGCCCGATGAACGCAGTGTTATCGGATCTCGAAGAGGTGAGGTCAACGATGCAACGGCAGAGCTACGCATCGTGGTTCCACCCGACGGTGCAGGGCGTCAGTCCAACTAGCGGCGTTCGAAGATCGCACTCAGCGCAATGCCCGCAGCAACCGAAGCATTGAGCGATTCCTGTTCGCGCACCATCGGAATCCGCACCAGGAAGTCGCATGTCTGGGCAACCAGCCGTGACAAACCCTGGCCCTCCGAGCCGACGACGAGTACTACTTTGTCGCCGACTACCGAATCCTCGATGTCACCAAATGTTTTCTCGGTCTGGGCATCCAGACCGATCGACATCCAGCCAGATTCGTGCAGGGTCTCGAGAGAGGTTCGCAGGTTGGTCACGCGCGCAACCGGGAGCCGGGACAACGCGCCGGCTGACGCCTTCCATGTCGATGCCGTGACACCGGCCGAACGGCGCGAGGGCAGAACGAGACCACACGCTCCGAAGGCAGCGGCTGACCGGGCAATGGCTCCCACGTTGTGGGTATCGGTGATGCCGTCGAGCATCACCAAGAGATTTCCAGTGGCGACCTCATCGATTTCGGCGTACTCATAGTCCTGAATCGTCAGAACTAGGCCCTGGTGGTTGCCCTGATGGGCGAGTTCGTCGAGGTCCCCCCGGGCACCTTCGAAGATCGGGATCTCGGCCTGCTGGGCGAGGGCGATCGATTCCCGCCAACGCTCATCCGGCTCGGCACGCACTTGCAGGTACATCGCCGTCGCCGGAACACCGGCCCGCAACGCTTCGAGCACGGGATTTCGGCCGATGACAACATCGCCGGTCGCCGATCGAGTGCCACGCGGCTTGCTGGCTGCCTGCCGTCGGGCCTTGCGCGCCGCCGGGTGGTGCCCTCGATCCTTGGCCTTGGGTGTCGGTCCCTTGCCCTCGAGGCCCTGCTTACGTTGACCGCCCGAGCCGACGCTCGCGCCCTTCTTGGAACCTTTGCGCATCGCGCCTCGACGTTGGGAATTACCTGCCATCGGGGTCACCCACGCTCCACCGAGGACCTTCAGGAGTGTCTTCAATCTCGATGCCGGCGGATTTGAGTTGGTCTCGAATCGCATCCGCGCTCGCGTAGTCCTTACGCTCACGCGCCGCTTGCCGCTGCTCCAGGACGACCTTCACGAGCGCATCGACTGCTCCCTCGAGTCGACCACCCTGTCCTTCGGACCGCCAATCACCGGGGTTCAGCCCGAGGACATCGAGCATCGCGACAACGGCATGAGCCTTGACTCGAACCGTTTCGGCGTCGCCTCCGGCGAGAGCGGCATTGCCCTCACGCACTACACCGTGGATAACGGCGATCGCTTGCGGAGTGTTGATGTCGTCGTCCATTGCTGCGTCGAAATCACCGGGACGGTTCGCCGGATTCACCTCGAAGGATGCTCCACCGAGCGCATCCGCAGCTCGCGACAGGAAGCCTTCGATTCTTTGGAAACCCTGCCCCGCGTCCTTGACCATCTCGTCGGAGAACTCGAGCATCGAGCGGTAGTGGGCACCCGCAAGGTAATAACGCAGTTCGATAGGACGGACCCGTTGCACTACTTCAGAGACAAGCAGCGAGTTTCCGAGGGACTTACTCATCTTCTCCCCGGCCGTGGTCACCCAGGCGTTGTGCAGCCAGTAGTTGGCGAAGCCATCGCCCGCGCACTTGGACTGCGCTATCTCGTTCTCGTGGTGCGGGAAGACCAGGTCGAGTCCACCTCCGTGGATATCGAAACTCGCGCCGAGGTATTTGTTCGCCATCGCCGAGCACTCGATGTGCCAGCCGGGGCGCCCCGGTCCCCACGGGGTATCCCAGAAGGGCTCGCCATCCTTGGCCGCTTTCCACATCGCGAAGTCGCGAGGGTCGCGCTTGGCGCGGGCCTCCGCATCGTCCGCGGCGAGCATGTCGTCGACCTTCTGACCACTCAGCGACCCGTACTCCGCGAACGCGCGGACATCGAAATAAACATCTCCGTTCGCCGCGTAACCAAAGCCCGCGTCGATGAGCCGCTGCATCAACGCCACCATCTCCGGTATGTGACCGGTGGCTCGCGGTTCGTACGTTGGCGGAAGGCACCCGAGAACGTCGTATGCCTCGGTGAACGCCCGCTCGTTACGCATCGCCACAACCCAGTACGGAACGTCCTCGTGACCGGCGTTGTGCAGGATCTTGTCATCAATATCGGTGACGTTGCGGACGTACGTGACGTCATAGTCACGAGCCATCAGCCAGCGTCTGACTATGTCGAACGCGACGCCGCTACGGATGTGTCCAACGTGCGGCGGACCCTGAACGGTGGCACCACACACATACATCCCGACCTTGTTCGGTTCGAGCGACACGAAGTCGCGAACCGTACGGGTAGAGGTGTCGTGCAGGCGAAGGACCACGGTGAGACAGTAGCGGGACGACCTAGCGGATCAGCGTGACGACCTTCTCCGGATGGATCCGCAGGATGATCCGGACGTTGTCGGTGCCGTCGTCGGCGGTGTAGCGATCGTTGCCGGTGTACTCCTGGCACAACCGATCGATCAGTTCCCTTTCACTGTCGTCCTCGACCTCGGCGGTCCCGCGAACTTCCACGTAGGAATACGGGTTGTCCTTCGGGTAGACGATCACGCTGCAGCGTGGATCGGCCTCCAGATTCCGGTGCTTACGACGCCCCTTGACCGTCGAGATAAGGAGATCGTCACCATCGCGAGCAACCCACACGACGGCCTGGTGCGGACGACCACTGGGCAGCGTCGTGGCAAGTACCGCAAACTCCGGGGCGTCGAGCCACGGCTTAACTTCATCGGGAATGGCGACCATGGATGAATCCTGGCACGTTCAGTTGCTAGCTACCAGCAGCGCGACCGCCATGGCCGCGACTCCCTCACCGCGACCGGTCAAACCGAGTCCGTCGGTGGTTGTGCCGGAAACGCTGACGGGAGCCGCGAGTGCGGCCGATAAGACATCCTGAGCCTCGAGGCGTCGGGTTCCAATTCGCGGCCGATTCCCGATCACCTGGACCGATGCGTTGACGATGTCGAATCCCGACGCTCGAACCGTCGCGGCAGCGTGCGCAACAAGGCTGATCCCCGACGCATCAGCCCATTCGGGGTCATCGGTACCGACCAGCGAACCGAGATCGCCGAGCCCCGCTGCCGACAGGATTGCGTCGCAGATGGCATGGGCCGCCACGTCAGCATCGGAGTGGCCCGCAAGCCCTTCCTCGCCTTCCCAGAGCAGGCCGGCCAACCACATGGGGCGCCCGAGCCCGAACGCATGGACGTCGGTTCCGATACCGATTCGCATATTCGAGTTCATCGGACTCATCGCACCCTGCGTCGCGCTATGACGGACTCGGCCAAGGTGACGTCGAGTGGACGAGTGACCTTGAAGGCTTCTTCATGGCCGTCCACGGCGTGTACCGCAATGCCGAGACTTTCGACCATGCCGGCATCGTCGGTAACCGGTGCATCCACTTCAGCGTGCGCGCGTTGAAGAACCTCGCGCGTAAAGCCCTGGGGAGTCTGAACCGCACGCAGGGTGTCACGCGAGACCGTCGGTCCGATCGAAGAATCGTCGTTGACCGATCGAATGGTGTCGACTAAGGCAACTACGGGAACTACCGCGGAGTGCCCTTCGCGAACGGAAGCCACGACGCCGCTCACGATCTCGACCGGCACGAGCGGGCGGGCCGCATCGTGGACCAGGACGACGGTGATGTCTTCGGGCAGCGAGATCAGGGCACGGGCGACGGATTCGGAACGCGAATCGCCTCCGGCAACAACAAAGACCTCGGCGGAGAAGTCTTGGCGCTCGAGCAGGGACCGAACGTCCTCGATGTGCTCTGAAGGGGCCGCAACGACGACGACGTCTACCGCCGGGCTCGCTGCCAACGCCTTGACGGCGTAGACGAGCATCGGAGTTCCGGCAATCTCGCGAAGAGCCTTGGGGGCACCGGGGCCGAGGCGTTCGCCTTTGCCGGCAGCGGGAACGAGGGCAGCGACGCGCCCGTGGATGACGTCGTCGCTCACGACGGAACGGTCAGGAAGCCAAGACCTCGTCGAGGATGGCTTCCGCCTTGTCCTCGTCGGTCTTCTCCGCCAGGGCCAGCTCACTCACCAGGATCTGACGAGCCTTGGCCAGCATGCGCTTCTCACCCGCAGACAGACCGCGCTCCTGCTCACGACGGAACAGGTCACGGACCACCTCGGCGACCTTGATGACATCACCGGACGCCAACTTCTCGAGATTCGCCTTGTAGCGACGGGACCAGTTGGTGGGTTCCTCGGTGTACGGCTGACGCAAGACCGTGAAGACTTTGTCCAGGCCCTCGGCGTTCACAACGTCACGAACTCCGACCAAATCGACGTTGTCCGCGGGAACCCGAACCGTCAGATCACCCTGGGCGACCCGGAGTACGAGGTACTCCCGATCCTCTCCCTTGATCTTGCGCATTTCCACCGATTCGATGAGTGCTGCGCCGTGGTGCGGATAGACAACTGTGTCTCCGACGTTGAATGCCATAGAGAGAAACCCCTTTCCGGAGCATCGATTCTACCACCGGGGTTACGACCGATAGTCTGCGGTCGTGAAGATGCGCCGATCCACAGCCGCCGCCATGGCGGCGGCATTCGCTGCCTCGTCCCTGCTACTCACCGGCTGCTTCAACGGCCCCGGTGCCACCACCAACATGCAATCCGGTCAACTGACCGGCAACGGCGTGCAAGCTCAAGTGGGCAGTGTGCGTGCCGAGAACCTGACTCTCGTGGACGGACCGGAGGGGTCCCGAAGCGCCACCTTGATCATGCGCATCGTGAACGGGGACCCTGAGCCGGACAACCTGCTGGGCGTGCTGATCGACAACGTTCCCGCATACGTCACCGGTGAGGTCGTGCAACTTCCGCCCAACCAATCCATCGGATTCGGCTACGAGGCCGACCTGTGGGTCAGCAGTTACGACTTCACCGCCGATGTCAGCACCTACGTTCCCGTGGCCCTGCAATTCGAGCGAGCTGGGATCGTCGAAGCCGAGGTGTTGGTGGTGCCTCCCGCGGGCTATTACGAGGGCATCGAGCCGGTACCGCCGGCGCAATAGTTCGAGCCGG
>CAZVWA010000006.1:20744-27970 GCA_964631085.1 uncultured Rubrivirga sp. | reverse complement strand
TCGAGCCGGTACCGCCGGCGCAATAGTTCGAGCCGGCCGGCGACCTAGGCGTCGTACTTGTAACCGAGCCCTCTCACGGTTACGAGGTGGACCGGATGAGCCGGGTCTTCCTCCACCTTGGCGCGCAACCGCTTGATGTGCACGTCCAGCGTCTTGGTGTCGCCGACGTAATCCGAACCCCAAACGCGATCGATGAGTTGGGCTCGGGTGAGCACTCGACCCGAGTTACGCACGAGGATTTCCAGGAGATCGAACTCCTTCAGCGGCATTGTGATCTGCTGACCACGAACGGTCACAACGTGCCGATCTACGTCCATACGCACCGGTCCAGCCTCGACAGCCGGGGGAAGAAGTTCCTCGACGTCTCCATTTCGTCGAAGTACTGCCCGTAACCGAGCCAGCAGTTCGCGCGAGGAGAACGGCTTCGTGACGTAGTCGTCCGCACCAAGTTCCAGGCCAACGACCTTGTCGACCTCGCCGTCCTTGGCGGTGAGCATGATGATCGGCACCTGCGAGCGAGTTCTGATCTGGCGGCACACTTCTGTTCCGGGCAGACCGGGCAGCATGAGGTCCAACAAAATGATGTCCGGTCCCGACTTGTCGAATTCCTCGATGGCCGCACTGCCATCCGCCGCGACCACCACCTCGTAGCCTTCACGCTCCAACATGAACGTGAGTGCCTCGGAAAACGACTCCTCATCCTCGACCACCAGCACCCGGGTCATGACCGCCCTCCTTGCTCCGGCACCGTCACGATGTCCATCTCGAACTCTTGCGGCTCACGCTGCATTCCCGTTTCGGGGTCGTACGCCGGCAACCGCAGAGTGAACGTTGATCCGGTACCAACCTCAGACCACACCGTGCATTCCCCACCATGGTTTTGGCATACGTGCTTGACGATAGCCAGACCTAGTCCGGTGCCGCCCGTGCTGCGGGACCGAGCCTGGTCCACTCGATAGAAGCGCTCGAAAATGCGGTCCAGGTCGTGACTGGGAATCCCTATGCCCTGATCCTTAACAGTGATCTCAGCTATGCCCTCGTTCATGCGAGCGGACACAGCAACGCGCGTTCCCATTGGTGAATACACGATGGCATTCGTGACCAAGTTGCGAACAGCCGTCAGCAATTGGCCGCGGTCGCCGTAGATCTCGACCCCGGAGTCCTCACTGCGAACCACTTCGATGTCTCGACTGACAGCGAGTGTTCGCACTTCCTCAAGCGCCCTGGTGACGAGTTCGTCAACCTCCACAACTTCGGCACGAGTCATCGGATCGTCGCTCTGGAGCCGGGACAGGTCTATGACGTCCTGGATCAAGGACGCCAGTCGTGACGCCTCCATCTGCATCCGCTCGGCGAAGTGACGGACCTGCTCCGGGTCGTCCGCAGCCGACAGGACCGTTTCCGCCAGCAGCGACAAAGCGCCCACGGGGGTCTTCAACTCATGGCTCACGTTGGCCACGAAGTCCCGTCGCACAGCATCGACGCGTCGCTCTTCGGCCAAGTCGTCGATCAAGATGAGCAAGACACCGGTACCCAAGGCGGCCACGCGCACTCGCAGTTCCAGGAGCCCGCGCCCCAGCGGTGGACGCCGCACCCGCATTTCCTGCTCTCGGGCATTGCCGTCTTCCCCTACCCGCTCCACGAGACGGGAGATGTCCGGCACCGTGAGTGCACTGCGGTTCACCAATCCCAGGGCGAGAGCACGACTGCTCGCTCGAAGGACGGCACCGTCGGGGGCCGTGACGATCGACGCCGAGGGCAGGACCGAAAGGACCCGAATGACCTCGTCGGGGACTACGGGGCGGACGTGGGTGGACACATTCGCGTCGTCGTCACCGCTACGTCGTCGCAAAGCCACGTTCGAAGGATATGGCTGCTGGGGCTGGGGGAGCCCTCAGTGGTCTCACGCCCGCACATGTTTGGCCAAGCGTTCACCTAAAGCACCGAAATTTCATATTTCGTCCACGAATCGTTCATGTTGTGGACAAGGAGGAGCGACGTGGGGGCGTACCCTGGCAGCGGACCGACCGCCACGAAGAGCACGCTCCCACGACAACGAAACAGGACCCACCGATGCGCGCTGCCTACTACGAACAGCTCGACCAGATCAACGATGATCTCGTTGAAATGACCCGACTCGTCGGTTCGGCCATGAATCGCGCCACCCAGGCCCTGCTCGACGCGGACCTGCCCCTCGCGGAAGCGGTCATCGACTTCGACGCGAAGGTGGATGCCCTTGCGAGCGACGTCGAGGAACGCTGCTTCGAACTCGTTGCCCTGCAGCAACCTGTGGCGACCGACCTGCGAGTGGTGATCGGAGCGCTCAGGATCTCGAGTTCGCTCGAGCGCATGGGCGATCTCGCCGAGCACGTGGCAAAGCAGGCCCGACTTCGTTTCCCCAAGGTGGCGGTACCCCAGGAACTCCGGGCGACCTTCGCCGAAATGGGGGCGCTAGCCGAGTCCATCGTGTCCAAAACCGGCGCGGTGATCGCAACGAAGGACGTTGCGCTGTGCGCCGATATCGCTCAGCACGACGAGCGGATGGATCGGCTCCACCGGGAATTGTTCACGATCGTGCTCTCACCTAGCTGGAAGTTCGGCGTGGAGGAAGCAATCGACGTCACCCTGCTCTCGCGCTACTACGAGCGCTACGCCGATCACGCTGTCTCGGTCTCCAAGCGGGTCGTGACCATCGTCACCGGCGAGCCGTACGTCGCTGTCTCCCTCGAGGACCAGACGGGCGCCTAGACACCGGAGGTGGCCATCCCCGGTCGGGTACGGGACACTTCTCCGATGGCCAGCGTCCACCCCCTTGCCTCACACGCGCGGGCAGCGCGAACGAGCCGGGGCGCACATGCCAATCCGAAGCGGGTCGCGATGCTGTCGATCCACACCTCGCCCTTGGACCAGCCCGGCACCGGGGACGCAGGGGGGATGAACGTCTACGTTGTCGAAACGGCGCGGCGACTGGCCGAGGCAGGCACGGAGGTGGAGATATTCACCCGGGGTACGTCCTCGGCATTGCCTCCCACTTTCGAACTGGCGCCGGGCGTCCTGGTTCGACACATAACCGCGGGACCCTTCGAAGGCCTGGTCAAGCAGGACCTACCCGGCCAACTGTGCGCGATGACCTCAGGTGTGATGCGCGTTGAGGCGAGTAGGCCCGAGAGTTGGTACGACCTCATCCACTCGCACTACTGGCTGAGTGGGCAAGTGGGGTGGCTCGCGTCGGAGCGCTGGAAGATTCCTCTCGTCCATTCGATGCACACCATGGCCAAGGTCAAGAACCTGGAACTGGCCGATGGCGACACACCCGAGCCGAGTATCCGGATCATCGGTGAAGAGCAGGTAGTCGAAGCATCCAGCCGGCTCACTGCCAACACCGACGACGAAGCCCGACAACTGATCGACCTCTACTCAGCCGACCCTCGTCGCGTGGACGTCATCAACCCCGGCGTCGACCTCGAGACGTTCACTCCACATTTCTCGAACTCCGATCGCAGTTCGGTTCGAACCCAAGCAGGGCTCGCTAACAACGAGTTTGTCGTCTTGTTCGTCGGCCGAATCCAGCCACTCAAAGCCCCAGACGTCCTAGTCCGCGCGCTCGCTCGGCTGGTAGCCGATCGTCCCGACCTCTCGGTCCGGGCTGTCGTGTGCGGCGGTCCTTCGGGGTCAGGGCTGGAGCGACCCACGGCGCTCATCGACCTGGCTCGCGACCTCGGTGTCCTAGACCGTGTGACCTTCCTGTCCCCCACGTCCCGGGAGCACCTCGCCGATCTGTACCGCGCCGCAGACGTCACGGTCGTGCCCTCGTACTCGGAATCATTCGGACTGGTTGCGGTGGAGTCCCAAGCCTGTGGAACTCCGGTGGTGGCCGCAAAGGTCGGAGGGTTACGCACCGCGGTCGCTGATGAGGTGAGCGGGATCTTGATCGATGGCCACGATCCCGACGACTACGCCCGGGCTGTGGCTCACCTCGCCGATGATGCAACCCGTCGCGATGAACTATCTCGGGGCGCAGTCGCTCACGCCGCGACTTTCGGCTGGGAACGCACAACCGCCGGATTGCTCGACACTTACCGAGCGGCGATCGATGATCAACAAACCGCCCACCTCGCTGCCACAACGTAACGAGATGTCTGATCTTCAGGCCGCTTTGCAGCATCTGGTGGCGTTCCTGCGCGAGCACGAGCTCGCGTACGAGCACATAGATGAGACATCGCTGGCGGTCGTGGTTCCTGGCGAGAAGAAGTTGACGACTACCGCTTCCTTCGCATTCGGGGAGAGCACCGTCACGGTCAATGCATTCGTCATCCGGCATCCCGACGAGAACGATCTCGCCGTGTATCGATGGCTCCTTGAGCGGAATCGTCGTATGTACGGTCTGGCCTACAGCATCGACCAGCACGGCGATATCTACTTGACCGGACGCTTCCCACTCCAGTCATTGGACGATGATGAATTCGACCGGATATTCGGGGCCATCAGCGAGTACTCCGACGGTGCCTTCAACCCACTCCTGGAGTTGGGCTTCGCCTCCGCGATCCGACGCGAGTGGCAGTGGCGGACGCAGTCCGGATTACCTACGGACAACCTGGCCGCATTTCGTCATCTCACCGAATCTGACTAGCCCTTCAAGGCACTGCATCGAATCGGGCAGGATTGGCCCATGACCAACGCCCCGTACACCTTGATCCTGCTGCGCCACGGCGAAAGCGAGTGGAACGCGAAGAACCTCTTCACTGGATGGGTGGACGTTGATCTTTCCGAGAAGGGGCGTAGCGAAGCCGTCCGTGGTGGAGAACTCCTTGCCGAGGCCGAACTTCTTCCCGACGTCGTGCATACCTCTCTTCTGACCCGGGCCATTCGCACCAGCCAGTTGGCCCTCGACGCCGCTCAACGGCTGTGGATTCCGGTGCGACGCAGTTGGCGATTGAACGAGCGTCACTACGGGGCCCTCCAGGGCAAGGACAAGAAGCAGACTCTCGAGGAGTTCGGCGAAGAGCAGTTCATGCTCTGGCGTCGCAGTTACGACGTTCCACCACCCCCGATAGCCGCCGACGATCCGTTTGCGCAGACGCACGACCCTCGATACGCATCCCTACCTCCCCAGGCGCGACCAGAAACCGAATGTCTGGCCGACGTAGTGCGTCGCCTGATCCCCTACTGGGAAGACGTGATCGTCGCCGACGATCTACGGGCCGGGCGCACGGTCCTGGTCGCCGCCCATGGAAACTCCCTGCGAGCGCTGGTCAAGCACCTGGATCGAATCTCAGACGAGGACATCGCCGGCCTGAATATTCCCACCGGCATTCCCTTGGTCTATCGCCTTGATGCGAACCTGCGACCCATCGTTCCCGGTGGCGAGTACCTCGACCCCGAAGCGGCAGCGACCGCGGCGGCGGCCGTCGCCGCCCAAGGCAAGGGCTAGGTCGACATCCATGGCTGCGCACACGCACACCGAGCGGCTCGACCTACTCGACTCGACGCTTCGAGAGTGGGACGCGACGGTTCTCGATGTCAGCGACGAAGGCATCGTCCTCGACCGATCGGCCTTCTATCCCGGTGGCGGCGGTCAGCCGCCCGATCACGGAGTCCTGCTGTGGGGTGGTGTGCAAACGCGCATCGAGGGCGTCCGCCGCGGTGATGACATTCGATTGATTCCCGCACCACAAGACCCGATGCCTGCCGTCGGAACGGCTGTTCGCGGAGCGATCGAAGACGAGCGTCGCACGGCATTGATGCGCACCCACTCCGGGCTGCATCTGCTATCCGGCGTGGTCTTTCGTGACTTTGGAGCCCTCGTGACCGGCTCGAACATGGATCCGCTGACGGGCCGTCTCGACTTCAACCTTCAGGAAGTACCTCCGGGGTTTAAGGAGGCCGTCGAGGACGCCTGTAACGCGGAGGTCGCGGCCGACCGAGCGATCGAGGCGTACGAACTGCCGCGCGAGGAGGCGTTCGAGATCCCCGACATCATCCGAACGGCCACCAATCTGCTGCCGCCCGGCATCGAGATAGTCCGAATCGTCGACATCAAAGGACTCGACGTCCAGGCCGATGGTGGCACCCACGTTGCGTCGACACACCACATCGGAGCGATGCGGGTGCTCAAAGTGGAGAACAAAGGAAAAGGGTTCCGGCGTATCCGCGTAGCCCTCGACGCGCCATCAAGTTAGTCCTCAGCCAGGGCCCACCGGTAGGCCGACAGGGCATCGTCGTTGTAGAGCACGAATCGAACGATGCGAATCTCCGGTAATTCCCCGAGTGCCTCTCGGACCGCAGCCACCGCGATCGGCGCGGCGTCTTTCGGCCGCCAGCCGTAGACGCCGCAGGAAATGGCCGGAAAAGCCACACTCACCGCTTCGACGCGTTGAGCCTCAACAAGGCAATTGCGATGCGCTGCTGCGAGTAACTCCGCTCCGCCGTCGGGGTGCTCCCAGAACTTGGGTCCGACGGTATGAATGACAAACCGGGCAGGCAGGTCTCCGGCACTCGTCACGACCGCCTGGCCGGTGGGGAGCCCGTTAGGAAAAGAACGTTGCCGCACGTCCCGACACTCCGTAACCATGTCGGGCCCGGCCGCGGCATGGATCGCACCGTCGACTCCTCCGCCACCCATGAGCGAGGGGTTTGCTGCGTTGACTATGGCGTCGACCGCCTGCTCAGTGATGTCCCCCGAGATCACCTCGATCACGGCATCACGCGTCAGCGTCCTGTGATGGATTTGATGCGGGGCCTGATGTCGAACACGAAGATCAACGCGATGACCGCGCCGGCAATCCCGAACAAACTAAGCGTGAGGTTCGGCACCAGGCCGGTCAGCAGGCCCAGACCCGTCAACACGAGCCACAGGACCTTGGTCTGCCTGCCGATCGCGGGGAAGACCTGGGTCGGAGCGCGTAGGCACTCAACGAAGGCGAAGCCTTTCAAACCCAGCAGTACTACCCACAGAGCAAGGATCACAACGTTCTGTACGGCGCCGAACATGCTGTCACGGTACCTGGTCAACCCCGACGTACAACGCGAGCGCCACAGAAGTTCGTGGCGCTCGCGTTGTCGCGGGAAATAGTGTTTCGAAAACCGCCTTAGACGCCTACCGCCTCGCGGACGAGAACGACGGTCTCCGAGACGTTCTTGCGAAGCGACGCGGCACGATCATGGGCCGCTTTCACCGAATCCTCGACAAGTTCGCGTCCGCGCTCAGCGACGGACGAGACGCTCGC
>CAZVWA010000006.1:16307-20644 GCA_964631085.1 uncultured Rubrivirga sp. | reverse complement strand
TCGACCTTGGGTAGCTCGACCTTCGGCAACTCGAATTTGGGAACGTCGAATTTGGGAACGTCAAACGGCAAGGACGAGACGCTCGAGGCGACCTTCGTCGCAGTCTTCGTCGCCGTGGACTTGGCGGTGGATGCGAAGGCAGCTGGGCTGCTCACGGGGTTGGCCTTGTCCGGGCTGGTCTTCGTGGCAGAGGCCTTGCTGGCGCTCGCCTTGGTGGCGCTCTTCTTCACGGTGGTCTTCTTTGCGACCTTCTTCTTCGGTGCGGTGCTTTCGGTCATGATGCGTCCTTGCTCTCGGGAACAACCGGTTCGTCGGTTCGTTCGCTTTCGGGTGTCTTCCCAGCCGAGGCGTTCTCGGCTTGGAATGCGGCGTAGATCTGCAGCAGCGTGGTGCGCTGCCGCTCGGTGAGGGTCGGGTCTGCCGCAATGGCGGTTGTAACCGCCTCGTCCCCGTCCCGCTCGTCGAGGATTCCGGCCTGGACATACAGGCTCTCCGCGGATATGCGCAGACCCTGGGCGATGCGACTGAGAATCTCAGCGCTGGGCTTGCGCAGCCCCCGCTCCACCTGGCTCAGGTAGGGATTCGAGACCTCGGCCGCCTTCGCCAATTGGCGCAGGGACATTTGGGCCTGATCCCGCTGCTCGCGGATGAAATCCCCGAGACCGGATACCTCGATTCGTGCCATATCTCGAGTATGAGCCCCTTTGCTTGCAAATGCAAGCGCAGGCGCTTGCAGGAGCGAGCGTGAGGTTCGTCACCCGCCCATACCCCGGTCCACGAAGAGGGCCCCCACCAGCAGCAAGCAGCCGGCAAGACCCGCGAAAGGCGTCATCTGCAGCAGGCGGTTGCCGATCCTTGGACCCGATCTTGAGTCCGATCTCGAGTCCGGCCGCAAACGCGCAGCCGCTACATGAGAGATGGAGTAGTACAGCAAGATCATCGTCGCGGAGATGGCCAGCGCCAGTGTCAGGCCTCCCATGGCAACGAGCGCACCGGCGCCCACGGCCGAGGCGACCTCCGCTCGAATAGGGATACGCGTCCGGCGACCAACGGTCGCGAACATCCTGGGTGCATCGCCTCGAGCTGCCATCGCGAACACGGTGCGACCCACACCTGCAATCAATGTAAGCAGCACCGAACCCGCGGCGAGCACGGCGGCGAAGACGACTGCAGGACCCATCCAGCTCGGCCCGAGTGCCTGGGCGAGATCGAGAAGTGCCGCCGGCTCGATCACCACTGCGTCTAGGGCCGCAAGCAGCACCACGGCGGCGATGGCCACATAGCCGACGGACACGATCACGAAGGATCCGGCAATCGCTCGCGGGATATTCCGGCGCGGTTCGGTGACTTCTTCGCCGAGGACGGTGATTCGCGCGTACCCGGCGAAAGCCACGAAGATCAATCCGGCAGCAGCCAGCACCCCGATCGGCCCGGATGCCGGTAGTGACGCACCGATGATCACAGGTCGCTCGAGAAGCGTCACGCCGGACGTGATCACAAAGGTCATCAAAATGACTCCGACGATGCTCACCATCACAGCCGCGACACGCGTCGATCGAACAATGCCCCGTAGGTTCAACAACAGCACGAGGACGATTGCGCTGAGGGCAACCAGGCGACTGCGCTCCGGCCAGAGGTACAAGCCGATGGTCAGCGCGGCCGCTGAAGCCGAAGCCGTCTTGCCGATGATGAACACAACACCCGCAACGACGCCTGCAAACCTCGAGAGTTGGATCCGGCCGTAGGCGTACACGCCACCCGCTTCGGGGAACCGTGACGCCAGTCGGGCAGTAGACGTCGCATTGAGTGCCGCAACCATCGAGGCGATGAGAACCGAGGCGAGCAGCCACCCGCCAGCGCTTTCCAGAGCCGGTCCCCACACTGCAAACACGCCGGTGCCGACCATTGCGCTCACGCCGACCGTCAGCGCACCTCCCAGACCCAGTGACCGGGAGAACCTGCTGGGTGGGTCTTGCTGCGTCATCACGGCCCGACGGTAGGGGCGCCGGGTGAACAGTGGATGAAGTGGCACGCTGTGCGCATGCGAGCGATAGTGCAGCGTGCGCTCGATGCACGCGTGACCGTCGAGGGTGAAATCGTCGGGTCATTCGATGGTCCGGGCTTGGTTCTCCTGGTGGGCATCACGCACGACGACGATGCCTCGAAGGCCGTAACCCTCGCGGACAAGGTGTACCGGTTGCGGATCTTCGAACATCGCCACGCTCGCGATCGCGCGTGCCTGCCACCATCGGCTCCACGTGAGGTGTCCGCACAAGACCTGGGCCTGCCCGTGCTCGTCATAAGCCAGTTCACCCTCTACGCGGAAACCAAAAAGGGACGCCGACCCACCTGGGATCGTGCGGCGCCCGGATCAGTCGCAGAACCGCTGGTCGAGGCCGTCGCAGACGCCCTCGGTGCCCTCGGTGCACCCGTGGCCACCGGACGTTTCGGTGCAGATATGCAGGTCAGTTTCACCAACGACGGTCCCGTCACGATCTCTCTCGACGTCTGACGTCGAGCAGCGCCGTCAGCCGATGACCACCGGGGTTTGACTCCCTCGAACAAATGAGGGTGTCGCTTCATCGGAGTCGAGGGACATCGCGATCTCAAGATCGCTGTCAGAGGGAGTAGATCGCTTGACGACGACGGTCGCGATGGGGCCCTCTTCGAAATGTTGCGCGCTCGAGGCGACCCAGCCGACGTCCTTGCCGTCCCGACGGACGAGCGCTCCGTGCGGCGGCAGGTGATCCACCGATCCGTCCAGGTGGACTAGGGCGAGTCGGCGAGGTGGGTGTCCGAGGTTGTGGACGCGGGCCACCGCTTCTTGTCCGCGATAACAGCCCTTCGCCAAATGAACGGCCGGGCCGATCCAGCCGACCTCGTGCGGCAGGGTCCGGTGATCGGTCTCGAAACCAACGCGCGGTATCGCTGCAGCGGTTCGCAGGGCGTTCCACGCCCACGTTCCTGCTCGAGCAGGCCACGAATCGAGCCTGTCCTCTAGCTCCGCGCGGGGCACGATCACTTCCCGACCATCCAGCGTGCTTGGTCGCACGGGCACGTACTTGTCTGCTCCGCCACCCTTGTCGCTTCCGGCGCTTACAGACCCGGTTCCGGCGTAGTCGGCAGGAACCAACCACGTCGGGTAGGCCGGATCGATCGCGTGAACCGGTTCCCACACCACCGCGTACTCATCGCTGACGTCGTGGACCTCCACCCGGGTCATGAACTTCATCGATTCGAGATAGTCGACTAGTTCCGACGACGTCCCGGGAGCACAGATGATCCACGCGGAATAGTCGTCATCGGTGATGTGCAGTTCATGCTCGACATGACCGTGCGGGCTCAAGATGAGCGCGAGGCTCGAACTACCCGGCAGCAATCCTTCGAGGTGCTGAGACGTCAGGCTGTGTAGCCAGGACAGTCGGTCGGGCCCGGAAATCCTTACGACACCGAAATGAGATAGGTCGACGACCGCGTTTCCCGACGCCAGATCACGTTGTTCACGCAACGGATCGCCATAGTGCCAGGGAACTCCTGCATCGACGTCACCTTCGGGGGCTGGAACAGCCGACATCAGCTAGTCCTCCACGTCCACGACGGTCTTCGGCTTGTCCGCGCACCGTGAGCACCTTCCATGAATGGAGACGTGCGAAATATCGGTCTCGAATCCGTAGGTTTCACGCAAATCGGAGGCAAATGCGTCAGCAACAGCGGCGGGAATGGACTCCACGCTCCCGCAAAGGTCGCACACGAGGTGGATGTGCACGTGCTCGTCGACCGCGTGATACGTCGGTGCGCCATGGCCAATGTGCGCGTGGGTAACCAGACCTACCGACTCGAGTACCTCGAGTGTGCGATAGATCGTCGAGAGGTTGACTCCCGAGGCGGTGTGCTGGACCTCGGCCAGAATTTCTTCCGGGGTCCCGTGTCGCAGATCTTCAACGGCCTGAAGGACGAGTTGCCGCTGCGGCGTAATTCGAAAGCCGTTCTCGCGAAGTCGCTGCTCCCAGTCCTCGGCCATTCCTAATCCTTCGTAAGGTCCTCGGGCGTCAATGAAGCCGCCAAATGATTCTGCAACGGCTCCCCCACCGCAGCCATATCGAAGGTCCACAGGAGTTTGCCCCCCACCAGTCCGTACATGCGCTCGCCTTCGGAGTACTCCTTCGCACTCTGAGTGCGCATCACAGCATCGGTCTTCAGCGTTGTACGCGCTCCAGTGATCACCGCGTTTTCGATCCCGGTGACCTCGACATTGCCGTACCAGATCTCCGCGAAACCCGTCGGGTGGTCGAGGGTGATTTCCACTCCGTTGTCCGGTCGGGGACGCCAGAACCCAG
>CAZVWA010000006.1:13165-16207 GCA_964631085.1 uncultured Rubrivirga sp. | reverse complement strand
AGCCCTGGCCCTTGAAGAGCTTGTAGACCACATAGAAGGAGAACCACCCCGCCGCGGCAATAGCCAGTACGAGCAGGCTTGTGTAGACGACTTCGAGCATGGGCCGAATCTACTGCGAACCTCGGCCAGCATGCTCAGTGCATCCGAGCACCCGAGAATGCGTGCATCCGAGCAACCGAACTCCCCGGGTGGCCGATTTCCTTTGCGCGGGCTTAAGCGATGGCCCGGCCGAGCCCGGCGATGACGTCCGCGCGTCGGGGCTGCCCGGAACCACGGTGCACCTCGCGGCCCGCTGAATCTAGGAAGATCACAGTGGGCGTCGAGGTTATGCCCCACGCGCGCGTGACGTCGAGGTGTTCGTCGGCATCGATCTCCACTACCGACACGCCTGTCGCGCTGATCTCTTCGACCACCTGGGAGACGATTCTGCGTGTCGCCCGGCAAGGTTGACAGAAAGCGCTGGAGAACTGGACAACCGTGGCTTTCGATCCGAGGGGAACCGAATCCGGCATCCCCGTGAGCGGCTCATTAATCGGTGGACGCGACTCTTCACCCTCGGGCATGACCGAGTGCCCACTTTCCGATGCTGTCCATCGTCGCGGGATCGACCGTGGATTCCGCGTGAGCGAAACCGGGGACGATCATCACCATGGCCTGGGAGTTCGCCGCCTGTTCGGCTGCAGTCTCGAGGACTCGCGCATGCTCCAGCGGAAAGTAATGGTCGACATCACCGTGAATGACGAGCAGGGGAAAATCACCCATTCGGCGCACGCTCTCCTCCGGTGACCACGGCGGCGGCTCGGGCCACGGCGTCGAGGTGAGCCGGACCCCCCTCGTGCGCAGGATCGACCTGCCGACGGGGTTCTCGATCAACCGGTGCACCAAACGCATCACCTTGGTTCCGCGATAGAACCAGAACCCTGGCGCGCTCACACTCACGACGGCATCGGGACGGTGCTCGGGTGTGTGCACGCTTCCGGGGGCCAGAGCCGCCTGACGCAACGTGACCGATCCCCCCATCGAGAACCCGACGGTCACGACCGCTTCCCCTCGCCCCGTGCGCCGGACGTGCTCCACGGCAGCGTCGACGTCCAGCACCTCGTCCATTCCCACGGTGCACAGTCCTGTGGAGCGACCGTGACCGCGCTGATCGATCGCGAGAACATCTCCGAATCGGGCCAGGTGCGCATGCACGGCCTGAACGCGGGGTTCTCGCCAACTGCCGGTGAACCCGTGGGCAAGCACGAAGGACACACCACCGGGGGCCCCGCCGCGCCGCGGTGCCCATCCGGCGCTGATGGTCACCCCATCGACGGTCCGCAGCGCGACCTCCTGGGGCGAGAAATCGGCCGGAGGCGGATCCAGCGCGTATTCGCTGCTGCTATGGGTCAACGCCATGCGCCCATTCTGGGCCACCACCCGCCTGCGTATCCTTACTGCCCATCGGATTCGCGAGCGGTGCCCGGCGGGACTCATCCCCTGACCGGAGGCCGCCCCGCCATGGAGGGAGGGGTGCTCGATGCGTTTGATCCTCCTGACCCGGGCGATGGAATCTTCGGCAGAGGTCCTGCCTTCGCTCGGACTCCTCGCCCACCACGTACGGGTTCTTTCCGCAGAACCCACCGCTCTGCTGTCCGCCCCGGATGCCGACGCCCTGCTGATCGATGGCCGCCGAGATCTACCCGCCGTCCGGGGTCTCACCCGGTTGCTCCGGCAAACGGGCGTGGACATCCCGGTGATCTTGGTGACGACCGAGGGCGGCCTCCCGGCCGTTCAGTGGGACTGGGGGATGGATGAGATCCTTCTCGACACCACATCACCGGCCGAAGTCGAGGCCCGACTCCGGCTCGCGGTTTCCCGAACCGCCCCGGAGATCAGCGGGCCGAGCAACGATCCCGAAGAAATCCACGCGGGCGATCTCCACATCGACGAAGCCAGTTACGCCGCGAAACTTCGCGGTCGGAGCCTGGACCTGACCTTCAAGGAGTTTGAACTCTTGAAGTTCCTCGCCCAGCACCCGGGACGCGTGTTCACCCGGGCCGTGCTGTTGCAGGAGGTCTGGGGCTACGACTACTTCGGCGGTACCCGCACCGTCGATGTCCACGTGCGTCGCCTTCGCGCAAAACTGGGTCCCGAGCACGAGTCCTTAATTGGAACTGTCCGTAACGTCGGCTATCGCTTCGTGCCCGAGCGCTCGGATGCACAGACAATCGCGACGCTCGAAGAACCGAACGTCGATTCGGCAACCGCACCCCTCGACGAACGGAACTAACGACATGGGCGAGGACTCGCTCGATCCGTTCTCGTTGGATCCGTTCGCGCTAGATCAGTTCGTACTCGATCACACTCGACACCTGAACGCAGCCGACGTTTCGGGTCTCCAACAACTCCTTTCGGACGTGACGGAGGCGGACGGCGTCCGACCTCTCAGCGAGCACGTGTGGCTTCACGTGGTCCACGGCGGGGACGAAGGTGCCGAGCATCTTCTTGTCCGGGATCCAGGCTTGAGCATCGTCGGCTACGCCCATCTCGATACGACGGACCAAGTAGAAGGACCCAGCGCCGAACTGGCAGTGCATCCGGACTTTCGTCAACGCGGGATTGGCCACCACATCGTCCGACAACTCCTCGCGCTATCCGGTGGCCGCCTCAGACTGTGGGCGCATGGAGAGAACTCAGCAGCGGCCCGCCTAGCGGAATCCCTGGGTTTCGAGCGCCATCGGGTGTTGTGGCAGATGCGCCGATCTTTGCACTCATCCATTCCAGAGCCGCAATTTCCAACGGGCATCAGCGTCGAACCCTTCGTCGTAGGCCGAGACGACGATGCATTCCTCGCACTGAACGCTTGCGCTTTCGCAGACCTTCCCGACCAAGGCTCGTGGGAACTCGAGGATCTGCGCCGTCGACAAGGCGAGGATTGGTTCGACCCCGGCGGCTTCTTGATGGCGTGGCATCGGGATCCGGCTTCGCCGAACACGGCCCCGACGCTGGCCGGCTTCCATTGGACGAAGATTCACGGACGGCATCACCACCCCGGCCGCC
>CAZVWA010000006.1:0-13065 GCA_964631085.1 uncultured Rubrivirga sp. | reverse complement strand
CTGGCCGGCTTCCATTGGACGAAGATTCACGGACGGCATCACCACCCCGGCCGCCTGGACAGTCAGGGCCACCCGCAAGGGCCTGACGGTTCCGGTGACCACGACGGTCACAGCCACGGCGCTATCGGAGAGGTGTACGTGCTCGCAGTGTCTCCGGCGTGGCGTGGCTCGGGCCTTGGTCGGGCACTGACCCTGGCCGGCTTGCATCATCTTCGGCGCGTTGGGCTCGACCAGGTGATGTTGTACGTCGATGCCGCAAACGTCTCGGCCATTCGTCTCTACGAAGGCCTGGGCTTCGTCCGGTGGGACACCGATGTCATGTTTCGCACCCGCATCGACTAGTCAGCGGACGGCCCACCTCCGTTCACCTCGCTGTGGCACGATCGGGCCGTGACGACCCACGGTTTCTCCGACACCAGCGCCTTGCCGGCTGTCTCCGAGGACCGCTCGCGGGTCGATGCCCCAGATACCGACCTCCCCGACGATCGATTCCTGGACCGCGAGTTGTCCTGGCTCGCGTTCAACCAGCGAGTGCTCGAGTTGAGTCAAGATCCCGAACTGCCACTGCTCGAACGGACCAAGTTCCTGGCCATCTTCGCCAGCAATCTCGACGAGTTCTTCATGGTGCGGGTCGCCGGATTGAAAAGACGGATCGCAACCGGGATTGCTCTTCGAGCAGCGAGCGGCTACATGCCACGCGAGGTCCTCGAAGCGATCTGGGCGCGTGCCTATGAACTCCAGCTACGCCAGGCCGACATCTTTCGAACCGAGATTCGACCCGACCTCGAGGCCACAGGCATCTGCGTGTTGCGGTGGGAGGAGCTCACTCCGGCAGAAAAAACGGAGATGGATCGGTTCTTCGACGACAAGGTCTTCCCGATTCTGACCCCATTGGCCGTCGATCCATCCCACCCGTTCCCGTACATCAGCGGCCTGTCGCTCAATCTGGCGGTCGTCGTTCGCAATCCCACAACCGGCAATCAACTCTTCGCCCGCGTCAAGGTGCCCCCTTTGCTGCCTCGATTCATCAGGGTCGGCGACCAGCGTTACGTGCCTTTAGAAGACATCATTGCCGCGCACCTGGACGAACTCTTCCCAGGCATGGAGATCTGCGAACACCACGCGTTCCGCGTCACACGGAACGAAGATTTCGAAGTAGAGGAAGACGACGCTGAGAATCTCCTCAAGGCCCTTGAGCGCGAGTTGGTGCGCCGGCGATTCGGTCCGCCGGTCCGACTAGAGGTCGAAGAGACAATAGATTCGCACGTTCTCGATCTACTTGTCAGCGAACTTGACATCACCGAACCGGAAGTTTTCCGGCTTCCAGGCCCGCTCGACATGACCGGGTTGTGGAACATCGTGAGCTTGGATCGAGACGACCTAAAGCAGCGCAAGTTCGTGCCCAAGACATCGCGGCAACTAAGTGAGGTCGAAAGTGCGAAAGCACCCGACGTTCTGTCTGTTGTGCGTGAGCGCGATGTGCTCTTGCACCACCCCTATGACTCCTTTTCGACTAGCGTCCAGTTATTCCTCGAACAAGCGGCGATCGATCCGCACGTTTTGGCCATCAAGCAAACCCTGTATCGCACATCGGGAGACTCACCGATTGTGGACGCACTCATCCGTGCAGCCGAAGAGGGCAAGCAAGTCCTCGCGCTCGTTGAGATCAAGGCGCGCTTCGACGAACAGAACAACATCGAATGGGCACGCAAACTCGAGCAGGCCGGAGTCCACGTTGTCTATGGACTCGTCGGCCTCAAGACCCACAGCAAACTGTCAATGGTCGTCCGCGATGACGGCGACCAATTGCGTCGTTATTGCCACATCGGAACAGGCAATTACCACCCCAAGACAGCTCGTCTGTACGAAGATTTCGGTCTCCTCACGTCCAAGCCTGACATCGGAGAGGACATCTCCAACCTGTTCAACGTGCTTTCCGGATACTCCAGGAACACCGAGTACCAACGTCTGCTGATAGCTCCTCACTCTGTTCGCTCCGGACTCATCGAGCGCATAGAACGCGAGATCGAACACCATCAGGCTGGTCGTCCCGCCGGAATCCGATTCAAGTGCAACGCCGTGGTGGACGAGGACACCATCGATGCGCTCTATCGAGCCTCTGCCGCCGGTGTGCCCGTGGATATTTGGGTTCGAGGAATCTGCTCGCTGCGTCCGGGTATGCCCGGCGTCAGCGACACGATTCGGGTTCGGAGCATTCTTGGACGTTTCCTTGAGCACTCTCGTGCCTACTGCTTCACCAACGGTGGAAATCATTCGGTGTGGATCGGCTCGGCGGATCTCATGCACCGTAACTTGGATAGACGGGTCGAGGCTCTGGTCAGCTTGGCCGACCCAGAACAGATCGCCGAAATCGACGAACTTTTCGATCTTGCCTTCTCGCCGGACACGGCTGCCTGGGACCTTGATGTTCATGGTCAGTGGCATCGCCATCTGACCGACGAGTCCGGGACGCCACTGCGCGATCTGCAAGAGCACTTGATTCGTGAGAAGAGCAAGCGCACCACAGCTCTGGGGAGCGCGTGAGCGGCACGAGTGAGCATCGTGAGATCGAGTTCAAGTTTCGGATCCCGACGAGCACCTCGATCGACCTTCCCGAGCTCCTAGCCTCAACGTCCTCGATGTTCGCCGTCGAGGAACATCGGTCAATGGATGCGACGTACTACGACACCCCATCGTTAACCCTCATCCGCTGGGGAATCACGCTGCGGCATCGCGAGGGTGGGGGTGATGACGGGTGGCACATGAAGTTGCCTGCGTCAACGGCGGATCTCAACGGAACACCGGTCGGTCGAGATGAGGTTCACGCCGAAGGCAACTCGCGCCTCATTCCCAGCGAACTCATATCCATCGCCTCGCCGCTGCTTCGCCGTCAGGAGATCGTCCCCGTTGCGCGCGTGCGCACCGAACGCTCTCCCTACCGGGTTCAAGACGATCATGGAACGGATCTTGTAGAGGTAGTCGATGATCGTGTCGAGGTGACTCGGCTCGACGATCCAGGTGTCGAGGCAGATTCCTTCCACGAAGTCGAGGTCGAACTCCTCGTCGATTCGAAGGCCGCCTGGCGTGAGGTGGACACCATCTCGACCGCCTTGCGGAAGTTCGGTGCGTCTCCCAACACTCTCAGCAAGGCTGCGCAAGCCCTCGGCAGGCGGGCGGGAGACCCACCCGACGTGCCAGCGATTCCCTATCCGCATGCCGACAAGCCGGCTGTCGACGCTTTGCAAGCGATCTTCGCCTCTTACGTTCGCGAGCTCCTTGCTTCAGATGTTGGAGTTCGGCGGGGTGTTGAGGATTCAGTGCATAGCATGCGGGTCGCCTGTCGACGCTTGCGATCCGCCTTGAAGACCTTCGAGCCGATTCTCGATCCTGAGTCTGTGTCCTTTCTTCGATCCGAACTGTCGTGGATGGCGACCGAACTCGGGGGGATTAGCGATACCGAGGTACAGGCCGTGCGCCTGTCAGGTATGGCGCAGGATCAGGCAGTATCGGATTTCCTCACAACGGCGCTCGAGTCTCGACGCCGAGCGACGATGTCAAGCGCGATGGCCGCTCTGCGCAGCGACCGGCACGATTTCCTCATCGAGGACTTGATCATCTTGGTCTCCGAACCACCCGTTCTCGCCGACGGTTTCGCCCCAGCGCACAAAGTCCTTCGAGCCTGTGTGCGTCGCCCATGGCGCAAGCTCGATTCCGCGGTCAAACGGACCGATGCGGGGAGCCCGGAGGAAACCTGGCATCGCATCCGCATCCTTGCGAAGCAAGCGCGGTACTCAGCCGAAGCCGTCGCGCCGATCCTCGGCCCGGGCTACGCACGTCTGGCAAAACATCTTGCCCGAGCGACCGATACCTTGGGCGAACGCCATGACGCAGCGGTCTCCGCCCAGTGGCTACGCGAATTAGCCGAATCCGCTCCACCGCCGATTTCTTTCAGGCTTGGAATGATGGCGGCGAGTTGCGCAGACGAGGGGCGCAACTACCAGCGCGACTTCAGCCGTCGGTGGCCCACAATCAGCGCCCGCGCGCAGTCCCTCGGGCTGGACTGACGATGGCCCGAGAAGACAAGCTCACGGACATCAACGCCGCCGGCGTAGTTGTCTTCGACTCCGAGGATCCGACGACCGATCGCCGATTTCTGGCTGTGCACCGGCCATACCGGGAAGATTGGTCGCTTCCGAAGGGGAAAGTGGATCCGGGTGAAACCACTCCCTGCACCGCTGTTCGCGAATGCGATGAGGAAACCGGATATCGGGTCGCTCTCGGAACTCGCCTTCCGTCATCGAGCTACATCGCTGGCCAGTCACGCAAGACGGTCGACTACTGGATCGGTCGAGTTCGTGATGATGAGGGGTTCGCTCCCGACGAGGAGGTCGACGAGATCCGTTGGGTCCCGGTCACTGAGGCCTCCGGCTTCTTGACCTATTCAGACGACGCTGAACTCGTACGCCTTGCCGCAGGTGCCCCGCCGACCTCACCGTTGATCATCCTTCGGCATGCGAAAGCGATGAAGAGGGCGGACTTCGATGGTGACGATGACGCCCACCGCCCGCTCTCTGGTCGCGGTCGCGGTGAAGCGAAACGCCTTGTGGATGTGCTCGACGCTTTCGGAATTCAGCGAGTTCACTCTTCCCCGTTCAAGCGCTGCGTCTCCACCGTTTCCCGGTATGCGAAGTCGATTGATTCGGATATTTCGCACGAAGACTGGCTTAGCGAATCCGGTCACACGAAGAATCCAGATGCTGCGGCTGAGCGCGTGCTCGAGTTGCTCTCGTATAAGGAGCCAACAGTCGTGTGCACGCACCGACCCGTGCTACCCACGGTCGTCTCGACCCTTTCGAACGCACTTGGGTTAGCGCCCACGACAATTCATGATGACCCCCAATGGGACTCTCGATTGCCACCGGGCGCAATGATCGTCATTCACCGCGAGTGGACAAGCACCGGACCGCGCGCCTTTGCCGTAGAGCAGCATCACCTTCCACGCTGATCACGTAACGGCCACGTACGCGATCGCCCTCTTCTTGGCGCCGGTGCGCTTCACGACGACGACCTTCACCGCGCAAAAACCAACGTTTGTCGCGCGCACGAACCGCGGCTTCTTGCGCTTGCCGACCCGGCGGCACACATCGGCTGATCCCGGTCGGACCGTTAACCAGATCTTGTCCTTTCGGGCCACTTTCAACCCCGCCCATGTGGCCAGACGCTTTGGGCGCATTCGAACACCCGTTGATGTCACGCCATCGATACCCACCGCTCGAACGGGATTGGCTGCAGCTGCGCCTCCGGTGCCGTCGATCGCCGACACGGTGACCTCGTACACACCACCGGCCTTCACACCCTCGATGACACACGCGTTAATCGAACCGTCGACCTGACACGCGAAATCACCCGGCGACGTCACCGCACGGTAGGCGACCGGAGTCGTCGCAGCCAACGGTGGCTGCCACGCCACTCGCAGCCGTTCACCGGCAATCGAAGCGACGGTCACCTGTTGCGGAGCACTCACCGGACCGGACAGCGCCGGGATGTACTGCATGAGCCATGACTCGAAGGTCGTCAGCCGGGAGAAGAGCCCCGGGTACTCGGCCCGCGCGCACTCATAGCCGACGCTCGTCACTCCCGCGAGGACAGGAATTCCCGCAACATCGATCACCAGTGGACTTCCACTGTCACCCTGGCAGGCGTCGGCACCACCGGTCGGCAGACCAGCACAGATCTCCGTTGTAACGTCGAAATTGGATCCGTATCCACCACACTGCGTTTGGTCCGGTCCCCCCAGGATTTGGACTTGAACCGCCCGAAGTTGGTTGGACGGGTCACCCCCGAATTCCGTCGAACCCCACCCGGTGATGGTGGCGGGCGTGCCGGCTGCCGGCCACGAGCTCGCATCTTGGCCGATGGGAAGCCGGATGGGGGCTATCGAGGAAGCGGCGTCGCCGAAACTCACTGGTGCTGTCAATCTCAGGAGCGCGACATCGTTACGGAATGTCGATTCATCCCACGATGGATGGACGATCACTTCGGAAATGCCCACCTGATTGCCTGAGTTTCGAGCACCGAGCGTGCTGACTCCTAGGTGGACGTCGAGGTCTGCTGCCTGGATTCCCACGACGCAGTGGGCAGCGGTGAGGATCCACCCAGCATCGACGATCGATCCTCCACAGAGTCGATTGGCCGGCTCAGCGATGACCAACGCTTGCCACGGATGGGCTGAGATGTCCGTCGGCGCACCTCCGACTACCGCCGTAGATGTCGGCGCCGGACCGGAGACGAGCCCCATGAGCACGCCCATCGAGATCACCACGGCCACCGCGGTTCGCCGAAGCCCCCTGGAAGCGTTCACCTGCCGTTCATCCGCCTTCCGCCCCCTGGTTTGTTGCGTGGCCTACCTTGCGGATCCCTAGAGGACACGCCCTGAGGAGTCGACTAGCCCGTGGATACCAACCCACAGCGCGCACTGCCGCAGGACACCATGATGCATCACGAGGTTCAGATGAAGCGCGTGCAGCAGCATTTCATCCAGTCAACGTGCTCATGCGGCTGGCTGAGCGCGGCGCGAATGTCGGAGTCGATCGCGGCTGAAGAGGGACGAGATCATGCGATCTTGTACGACGGGGCCTTCAGCAGCAACCTGGCCTAGGTGCTCTATTCGGCCCTTACACCTTTACCCAGAACTACTACCCCGCCATCGCTGACGGTGTAAAGACCCCTATCGCGCTCCAGGTCCACCCCGATCTGAACGTTGTCGGGGACGACGACGCTCTTGTCCAAGATCGCATGGCGAACTACAGCGTTCTTGCCGATTCGCACTCCCGGCATGAGCACGCTGCCTTCGACGTACGCGCCCGCACCGATAGCGACATTGGACGCAACGACGCTCTTTCGGACGTGTGCGCCGGAGACGATGCTGCCCGCACCGACCATGGAGTCGTGTGCATTGCCGCCTTCGACGAACTTCGCCGGCGGGTACGGCGGCAGATTCGTCAAGATCGGCCATCGACGGTTGTACAGATTGAAGATGGGATGCACGGACACTAAATCCATGTGAGCGTCGTGATAGCTGTCGAGCGTGCCGACGTCTCGCCAGTAGCCAGCATCACGGGCCGTCGCACCGGGCACGATGTTCTCTGCGAAGTCGTACACATGGGCCAAACCTTGCGCGGTCAGGGCCGGGATGATGTTGCCACCCATGTCGTGGACGGACGCTGGATCAGCAGCATCGGCTCGTAGCGCTTCGAGAAGCACGTCAGTCGAAAAGACGTAATTGCCCATCGAGACGAAGGACTCGTCTTCACTACCCGGAATCCCGGGTGGGTTGGCGGGCTTTTCAAGGAAACTCGCAATCGATCGCCCATCGGCGGCGACTTCGATCACGCCGAAGCTGCTGGCCTGGTCACGGGGCGTTCGTATTCCAGCCACCGTGACACCGGCTCCACTGTCAATATGCGCCTCGACCATTTGCATGGCATCCATCCGGTACACGTGGTCGGCGCCGAAAACGGCTACGTACTCCGGACTCTCGTCGAACACCAGATTCAGGCTTTGGAAAATCGCATCGGCGCTACCGGTGAACCAGCGCGGCCCGAGACGCTGTTGAGCGGGAACAGGCGTCACATAGTCGCCGAGCAGGGTTGGCATGCGCCACGTTTGAGACACATGGCGGTCCAGGGAGTGGGATTTGTACTGAGTGAGAACGCACACCCGACGCAAGCCCGAGTTGATGAGGTTGGAAAGGACGAAGTCCACCAACCGGTAGGAACCACCGAAGGGCACCGCAGGCTTTGCGCGGTCCGCGGTGAGCGGCATCAAGCGCTTGCCCTCGCCACCGGCCAGGACCATCGCAAGAACGTGCGGATCTGCGCTCACGACTACAGGGTAGCCGCAGTGACGATGACCACGCCTAGGCTTTGGGGCCATGCGCGTTGCGATGATCACCCGCGAGTGGCCACCGGACATTTACGGCGGTGCCGGGGTCCACATCGAGAACCTGGTCGCCCATCTCCGTGAATTGGCAACGGTGGACGTTCACTGCTTCGGTGCGCCACGAGCGGATGCCATGGCCCAGGGGGTTCCCGACTATCTGAAGGCAGCGAATCCAGCGTTGCAGACGCTCGGAGTAGATGTCGGGATTACCGCATCCATCGATCCCGCGATCGACATCGTCCACTCGCACACCTGGTACGCGAACTTTGCCGGTCACATAGCGTCGTTGCTCAACGGAGTTCCGCACGTCCTCACCGGTCACTCGCTCGAACCACACAGACCGTGGAAGCGGGAACAACTTCAAGGTGGCTACGAGGTCTCCTCATGGGTGGAGAGGTCTAGCTACCGGGATTGCGATGCCGTCATCGCAGTCAGTCATGGCATGCGCGACGACATCTTGGATGCTTATCCTGAGGTGGCGCCAGAGAAGGTCCACGTCGTGCACAACGGCATCAATACGCAGATCTATGCACCCGACCCCGCCATGGAAGCACTCGGGCGATACAGCATCGACACCGACCGCCCGTACGCACTTTTTGTCGGACGCATCACGCGACAGAAGGGATTGGTGCACTTGCTGCGCGCCGCTCGGGCATTCGATCCCGAGATCAATCTCGTCTTGTGCGCTTCATCCCCCGATACGGAGGAAATCGCCGAAGAGACCGCGCGAGCCATTGACGTCCTGCGCAGCGAACGCCGTCCGGGTTCGGTCGTCTGGATCGAGGAACAGGTGGATCGCACAACGCTGATCCAACTGCTTACCCACGCGCGGGTCTTCACCTGCCCGTCGATCTACGAGCCGCTGGGAATCGTGAACCTCGAGGCGATGGCCTGCGAGACTGCGGTGGTCGCCACCGCTATCGGAGGTATTCCCGAGGTTGTCGACAATGGCGTCACCGGCACACTCGTTGACTACGACGCCCAGGATCCGGCAGCCTTCGAAGCGGCATTCGCAGCAGCGGTAAATGCCCTGGCCCTCGATTCCGAACTCGCACGTGAATTCGGTCGGCGTGGTCGCGAGCGGGCTGAGCTCGACTTTGGCTGGGATGCCATTGCAGAGCAGACGATGAACGTCTATCGATGGGCGTCGACCCACCAGGGTCGCTATCGCATATGAGCGATCTCGCCGAGCCGATTCCCGGAGTAAAGCCTGCAGCCCACCGATCGTTGTGGATCGGCTACACCCTCTACCTCCTCGGCGCGCTCACCTTCGCGCTCAACGGAACCGTCTCGAAAGCCATTTTGATGAGCGGAGTGGATTCCGCTCGGCTTTCCCAATTGCGGGTCACCGGTGCCTTCCTCTTCCTACTGGCCTTCGTCGCAGTAAATCGACCCGGTCGCCTGAAGATCCACCGGAAGGAATGGCCGTTCCTCGTGGCCTACGGAATCTTCGGCGTTGCGATGACTCAGTACCTATTCTTCGTCGCCCTTCGCTATCTGCCCGTCGGAATCGCTCTCTTGATCGAGTTCACGGCGCCAGTCTTCGTCGCCCTCTGGTTCCGCTTCGTACTCAAGGAACCGACCCGAAGGTCAGTGTGGCTCGCCCTGACGGTCGCGCTGCTCGGATTGGCTCTCGTCGCAGAAGTATGGCGAGGGTTTTCCTTCGAAGTGATCGGGCTCGCGGCTGCACTCGGTGCGGCATTCGCCTTGAGTGCCCACTACCTGATCACCGACCGGCAGATGCGCCAACCCGCTCCCAGAGATCCGGTCTCACTCACGATGTGGGGTTTTGGATTCGCCTCGCTGTTCTGGGTTGTCGTCCAACCATGGTGGAGCTTCCCCTGGTCCGAACTCAGCGGGACCAGCGATCCGGCGCTCGGGCCCATACTCGGTGATCGCCCGCTGGGTGTCCTTTCGGTGTGGATGATCATCATGGGCACCGTCGTGCCGTTTTGGCTGGTCGTGGCATCGATGCGACACCTGCGGGCCTCGCAGGCATCCGTGATCGGCCTAACCGAGCCGTTGCTGGCCATCGTGATCGCGTGGATGGTGCTTTCTGAAGCACTGTCGTGGGCCCAGCTCTTAGGCGGAGCCTTGATCTTGCTGGGAGTCGTGTTGGCAGAACGCTCCCGGCAGGAGCGCTGAGTATTCTGACGCAGTGCCGAATCCGCGTTCCCTAGATGCCGAGGGAGTGTGCTTTCCCGTAGGTGGCGACGAACGTCGGAGTACCTCGGCGACCGGACGCGCGATCTTCGCCGATTCTGTGCGCGCAGTGGACCCCGCCATCGCGGCTCGGATCGAGCACACGCGGGACTGGCGTAAGGGCTACATCGCACCTCTTCGAGACATCGTCCTTGCTGCCGCCCAATCGACAGAGAATGCGCTTTCGATTTCCCGCCACGGCCTTGCATCGGCCGAGCAGCGGTTCACCTTCCGCCGTGGAGCCGAAGAACTCCCGCTCCATCGTGCGATGGCAGACAGCACCTCCCGCGGATTCGCGTCGGTCACCGTCAGAGGCAGGGCGTCGCCCGAAGGTGAACTCTCCGTCCCGTACAAAGGCGGCCGACTCTTCGGAGATGAATTACGACGCCAGGTCGACTCCTGGGTGGACCGGGGAATCGCGGAGCCGTCTTTCGGTGAGGCAATGCACCTCGTCCTGGACAACCCGGATTGGATGGATTTAAGCGACGTCGATATCGCACTCCTCGGCGCCGGGGCTGAGATGGCGCCCACCCGCTCGCTACTGCGTTGGGGCGCTCGCGTGCACGCAATCGATCTCCCACGCGTTGCCATCTGGGAGCATCTGACGGCAATCACCCGAAGTACGGCTGGCACGCTGCGAATCCCCATCCGCTTGGATGATGACGGCAACCCGCCTTTCGTCGTCGACGGTGACGTACACCCTGAAGACGATCCGACCATCTGCGGGGCTGCCGGCGCCGACCTAATTCGAGAGGCTCCCGAAATTCGGACCTGGCTGAATGAGACTGAGCAGCCGTTCGTTCTCGGAACGTACGCCTACGCCGACGGCGCAAACCACGTTCGGCTCTCCATGGCCAGCGACGCCATCACAACCGATCTACTCCGACATCGCGATGACATCACCTTGGCTTACTTGGCAACACCCACGGATGTGTTCGTCGTTCCACTCGACTGCGTCGAAGAAAGTAGACGCAGGTGGCACAACCGAGGCCTAGGTGGCCTCTTCCAAGCGCCACTACGCATTGCCCGCCAGTTCGAACCGAACTACCCGCAGGTCTACTCAACGACAGATGGTGGAAGCGTCGGACTTAACGATTCGATCATCCCGCAGCAAGGTCCCAATTACATATTGGCCAAGCGCGTTCAGAGATGGCGCGCTCTTGTCGCACGTTCCGAGGGAGTACCGGTCTCGTTGAATCTGGCACCAGCAACCCGGACGCGTTCGGTCGTTCGGAATAGAGCGCTCGCAGCCGCCTACGCGGGAGCCGACCGCTTTGGGGTGGAGGTATTCGATCCCTCGACTTCCACGACCCTGATGGCGGCGATGCTCGTTCACGATCTCCGCAATCCGCGCTCCAGTGCGCATCCCGAGACCCCGCTGTCGAATCCGATGGATCTGTTCGTCAGCGGCGCCAACCACGGTGGGTTGTGGCGGGCGGCCTACGCCCCCCGCTCAGTTCTGGGAATCGCGGCGCTCCTGGGCATGTTCGAGTCCCGCGCCTAACACCCCACAGAAAAATCGGAACCCGCGCGGCTGGGGGGTTGACGCGCGGGTTCCTCGAAGATGACGAACACCTTCGTGGCCGCCGGGGGAGGCGGCCACGGGTAGTGTGCCGACAATCGATTGCCTGCGTCGCCCTTTTCGGGGAAATACCCGGGTACTCCTGTGGCTTTTACTCGATTCTCAGGTTCTCGGCTGATGTCAACGCTTGCTGGGGCATTGACAGGACACGCTCGAAGGCCGATTCCGCGGCCCCGATAACGATGCTGTCGACTCCCAAACTCGGGGCGAGAAGCCGAATCGGTGTGGTCTCGCGCGCCAACGTGAATCGCAACTCCTCGACGATCGTGTGCCGATACCGCTTCACTAGTTCCGTGAGATGACCGGCAAGGACCACGGTGTCGGGGTTGACGAGGTTAACGATGGAGGCCAGTCCGATACCCACGGCCGATGCTGCAGCAAGCAAAGCCCCCTGCGCCTGTTCATCACCCTCGTCCGCGCGACTGATTACTTCAGACATGTCGTCGGTCACCGGATCAAGCCCCGCTGAGCGAACTATGGTGTTGATGCCGATGGCCGTTTCCCAGCAGCCGTTGGATCCACAACGACACGCCGGACCTTCAGGGTCGAATCGCATGTGGCCGATCTCGCCTGCATATCCCGAGGCACCTGTGAGCATCTCCCCGTCGATGATCACCCCACCTCCGATACCCACGTCTCCTGAGACGAAGACCATCGCACGACTGTCTCGCCCAGCCCCGCGCGTCCATTCGGCCATCGCACCCAACTTGGCATCGTTTCCCAGAACAACGGGTACGTGGGAACCGAACCGTTCGAGCATCGCCTCGCCGAGGATCACGCCGAACGGCTCATCAACCCAACCGAGAGTGGGCGCCCGATGAATGGTCGATCGAGGTGGAGCGCCACCTGGATCGATAACTCCGGGTAAGGCACAGCCGATTCCTGCGATGGTCACATGGTCGGGAAGTGCTTCCGCGATCTCCGAGCTGCCCGTGACGACTCGCGCGGCAACCTCGAAAGGATCCGTGCCACCGCGACGGTGCTCCTTGCGCCAGCGATGCAGGATCTGCCCGCCGAATCCTTCGACCACCGCGCTGCTTGAGTCCACACGCAGGTCCCACCCGATGACGGCAATCGAATCGGGAACTGCGGTGACGGTGAGTGAAGGTCGCCCCACACCACCTGCGGAACCCGAGCCCTCTTCGACAACCCCCACTTCGACGAGCTCGGCGACGATCGTGGCCACCGTACTTCGGTTTAGTCCGGTAACCGCTCCCAAGTCCGAGCGGGACATTGACCCGTGCGCGTGAAGCGCGCGCATAACTCGGGTCAGGCCGGGACCGTCGGGGAAACTCACGAGTAGAGCGCCTCACGAGCCTCTCGATATTGCTCACGAATGC
>CAZVWA010000005.1:0-34391 GCA_964631085.1 uncultured Rubrivirga sp. | reverse complement strand
GTCAACTTTTCGAGAAGTCCGGCCACCTGGATTGGTACGCCGAGGGCATGTATCCGCCGATGCACCTCGATGCGGACATCGATGCAGACGGCAACGTGCGACGGCAGGGTGCGGACTACTACCTCAAGCCCATGAACTGTCCGATGCACAACCTGATCTTCAGCGCCCGTGGGCGTTCGTACCGCGAGCTCCCGCTGCGCCTATTCGAGTTCGGGACGGTCTACCGATACGAGAAGTCCGGCGTTGTGCAAGGTCTCACCCGTGCGCGCGGCTTCACCCAGGACGACGCGCACATCTACTGCACCGTCGAGCAGATGCCCGGTGAGCTCGATCGGTTGTTGACGTTCGTCCTGGACCTGCTGCGCGACTATGGCCTCGATGACTTCTACCTCGAACTGTCCACACGCAATCCGGATAAATCTGTGGGCACGGAGGAGGAGTGGGCCGAGGCGACGGCGGCGCTGCGCGAGGCTGCGGAGAAGCAGAGCCTCGAACTCGTGCTCGACGAAGGCGGCGCGGCGTTCTACGGACCGAAGATCTCGGTGCAGGCCAAGGACGCCATCGGACGCACCTGGCAGATGAGCACCATCCAGGTGGACTTCCAACTTCCGCAGCGATTCGACCTCGAGTATCAAGGCTCCGACGGCAACAAGCAGCGACCGATCATGATTCACCGGGCGCTGTTCGGATCGATCGAACGATTCTTCGCGGTTCTCCTCGAGCACTATGCCGGGGCCTTCCCCCCGTGGCTCGCCCCAGTGCAGGTGGTGGGTATCCCGATCACGGACGAGCACATCGAATACTTAGAGGACGTCGCTACGCAGCTGCGTGAAAGGGGCGTGCGCGTCGAAGTCGACACCTCCGATGATCGGATGCAAAAGAAGATCCGTAATGCCCAGCGCGCCAAAGTTCCCTACATGCTCATCGCCGGTGACGACGATGTCTCCGCCGGGGCTGTGTCTTTCCGATACCGCGACGGCACGCAGAAGAATGGCGTGCCCGTCGGCGAGGCCGTGGACGAGATCGTTTCCGCGATCGAGCAGCGAGTGCAGGTCTGAAATGTCCGACGATTGGGAGCGGATCTACACACCGCATCGCATGGTGTATCTGCGCGGAGGCAAGAAGCCGAAGACTACGGACGCCGGAGAGGACTGTCCGTTCTGTGTTGCTCCCGATCTACCGGAAGAAGAGGGGCTCGTTTTCGCTCGAGGCGAGGAAGTCTTCGGCGTCCTAAATCTCTATCCCTACAACTCCGGCCACGTGATGATCTGCCCGTACCGCCACGTGGCCGATTACCCCGACCTGTCCGCCTCCGAGGTAGCCGAACTCGGCGCGTTCACGCAGCGATCCATGCGGATCCTTCGGGAGGTCGCCACCGCGCAGGGATTCAATCTGGGTATCAACCAGGGATCATTGTCCGGTGCGGGAATTGCCGGCCACCTGCATCAGCACATCGTGCCGCGCTGGGGTGGTGACACGAACTTCATGCCGATCATCGGTCAGACAAAGGTCATCCCGCAGGTTCTGGAGGACACGCGCAAGCTGCTCGCGCAGGCGTGGGACGACGGTGTCGGGCTCGTTGCTGACGGTGAGAGCAACTAGTGGTGCTCAATAACCCTGCCGCGCGCAAAGTCGCTGCCGTCGTCATCGACCCACCAGCGAAGTTACTCGTGCGGATGAAAGTCAGCCCCGATGCCGTGACCTTGACCGGCACTATCGGTGGCTCACTGAGCATGCTGATCTTGATTCCGCAGGGGGAGTTCATCTGGGCGTTCTTCCTCGGGGTCTTCTTCGGTATGAGCGATCTGCTCGACGGGACCATGGCCCGGATGACGGGCAAGAGCGGTCCGTGGGGCAACTTCTTGGACGCGACTCTCGATCGAATCACCGACGGCGCGGTCTTTGGGGCACTCGTCCTGTGGGGCGTGAGTCAACAGGATTACTGGATCATCGGCGGATCCCTGCTTGCCCTCGTTTCCGGTCAAGTCGTCTCCTACGCCAAGGCACGAGCCGAGGCGGTCGGGGCGACCGCGAACGTAGGCATCGCCGAACGTGCAGAGCGGCTGCTGCTCGCGGGTTTTGCAATCCTGCTCACTGGATTCGGTGTGCCCTACATCCTGCCCATCGTCTTGTGGATCATCGGTATCGCCGGTGTCATTACGGTTATCCAAAGAATGGTCGTCGTGCGCCGGCAGTTGCGCCCGGGCCAGTAGTCGCCATGGCCCTGATGCCCAGCGGTACGACAGACACGCTTACCGCGTGGCTCTACGACGTCGGGTGGAAAGTCACCAAGACGCTTCCCGAGCCCGCTGCCAACGCTGCCTTTCGGCAGATGGCCGATGCGCTGTGGCGGCGTCGTGCAGGGGGAGTGGATCAGCTCGAGCGCAACCTCCGACGAGTCCATCCGGATGCGAGTGATGGCGAGATTCGCGAATTGAGCCGCGAAGGCATGCGCAGTTACATGCGCTATTGGTGCGAGGCGTTCCGACTCCCCACCTGGTCCCGCGAGCGCATCACCGAAACGTTCATCCTTGAACGCCGAGAGTTCCTCGACTCAGCCTTAGAGAGCGGCGGAGTTCTGATGATCCCCGGACATATGGCGAACTGGGATCATGCGGGCGCCTGGGCCGCGGCAACGTACGGATCCGTGACATCGGTCGCAGAACGCCTAAAGCCAGAGCGACTATTCGAAGCTTTCTTGGACTACCGCCGAGAACTCGGCATGGACATCCTCGGAACCGGTCGAGCTGATGTGCTTCGTGAACTCACGCGCAAGCTGCGGGCCGGAAAGCTCGTGGCCCTCCTTGGGGACCGAGACATCAGTCGAAACGGCGTGCACGTCGACTTCTTCGGAGAGCCAGCGTCCTTTCCCGCCGGCCCGGCGCTGCTGGCAATGATGACCGATGTTCCGATCCATCCGGTCACGATGTGGTTCGACGGAGATATCTGCCGGGGCTATGTTCATGATCGAGTAGAGATTCCGACCGAGGGTGAACGCGAAGACCGAGTGAGGGCGATCACGCAGCAATTAGCGCACGGATGGGAATCCGGTATTCGCGAGCACAGTGTTGACTGGCACATGCTGCAGAAAGTGTGGGTCTCCGACTTTTCGCCGAGGACGCAGGTGTCATGAGCCTTCGAGTTGGACTGGTGTGCCCGTACGCCTGGGACGTTCCCGGTGGCGTGAAGTCTCATGTGTCCGACCTCGCCATCACCCTTCGAGAACACGGTCACGATGTGAACGTCCTGGCTCCCGTTGAAGAAGACGCATCGTTGCCCGAATGGGTCACCGACGGTGGTCGACCTGTGGCCGTGCCATACAACGGTTCGGTAGCTCGGCTCAGCTTCGGAGTGAAGGCCACGCGGCGCGTGCGGGCCTGGATTCGTGGGGGCGATTTCGACATCGTGCACATCCATGAGCCATTGGCGCCCAGCCTGTCGGTCTTGACGTGCTGGGCTGCCCGGGGACCTCTGGTTGCTACCTGGCACTCCTCCCAGGATCGATCCCGCGTCCTGACCGCCGGGTACTACGTCGCGCAGACTGCGATGGAGAAGTTGCGCGGCAGCATCGCGGTGAGCGCTGAAGCGCGCCGAACCCTCGTCGGGCATGTGGGAGGCGATGCCGTACTGATTCCCAACGGGGTCCGAGTCCAAGATTTTGCCCCCGACTCCCATGATCGACAGCGCCGCCGGGAACTTCTGTTCCTGGGCCGCATCGAAGAGCCCCGCAAGGGCTTGTCCGTGCTGGTCGAGGCGATGCCGGCAATCTTGGATCAGGTCCCCGACCTCACCGTGATCGTCGCCGGGCCGGGAGATATTGATGACGTTCGCAAGGACATCCCCGAACGCGTGACCAGGGCACTTCGCTTCGTGGGAGCTGTGAGCGATGAGCGCAAGCAGGAACTCCTGCGTGAAGTCCAGGTCTACGTGGCCCCGCACACGGGAGGGGAGTCGTTCGGCATCGTGCTCGTAGAGGCGATGGCTGCGGGTTCGTGCGTCGTGGCATCCGATATCCCTGCGTTCCGTCATGTTCTGGAAGGCGGTAGGGCCGGGCGCTTGTTCACCGCCAAGGATCCGGCATCCCTGTCCAATGCGGTGCTCTCGGTGCTCGCGGACGATGCCTCACGGCGCGCTCTCGTGGCGCGAGGTCACTCCCGCGCCGAGCAATACGACTGGGACACCGTCGTGGACGATGTACTGGCGGTGTACGAGAGCGTTCGCGTCGATGGCGAGAAAGTCAGCGAGGATCTGCGAGGTCAGGCACTGGGACGTTTCGCCGCGCGAACGAACTTCATCCGCGGGCGTAGAGGAGGGGAGTAGTCGTGAGTTGGTGGTGGTTGCTCGTCCTCGTCGTGGTAATTGGCCTATTCGGCCTGTACCTGTCGATGACCGCTGGGCGCCTAGACGCTCTACATAAGCGGATCGACACTTCCGAGTTGTCCCTCGACGCCCAGTTACTCCGCCGTTCCTCGATCGCGCTCGAACTGGCAACAAGCGGTCTGGTCGATCCAGCCGGTGCCATCGTCCTAGCCGAAGCAGCACATGCCGCGCGAACTGCCGCCGATGGTGAGGCGTCGGCGCAGGATCGGGCCGCAGCGGAGTCCGCGTTGACGCAAGCACTCGAGGCGACTTTGGACGAAGACGAATTGGCCGAGGTTCGTCTGGCCCCGGGGGGCGCCGAGCTGATCGAAGAACTGGCGGCATCGGCCCGACGGGTGCAGCTGTCCAGGCGATTCCTCAACGATGCCGTCCGCGCCTGCGCTCAATTGCGGCGCCAGCGGATGGTTCGGACCTTCCGGCTGGCCGGGCACACCCCCTGGCCGCAGGCGGTCGAACTCGACGACTCCATCCCTGAGGCGTTGTCTGCCGCCTAGGGGGCAGGTCCCGGGCGAACCATCGTGGACTCTAGGAGCAGCCACCGGATGCACGTACTCGCGCCCGCTCTACGATGGGGCTCCCATCCGGTCATGAGTGAGGTCTAGGTGAACGAGCAGGTTGGTACCGACCGCGTCAAGCGGGGTATGGCGGAGATGCTCAAGGGCGGCGTGATTATGGACGTCGTTGACGCTGAGCAAGCGAAGATCGCCGAGGACGCTGGCGCGGTCGCCGTCATGGCGCTTGAGCGGGTTCCCGCTGACATCCGTGCGCAAGGTGGCGTTGCGCGCATGTCCGACCCGGACATGATCGCCGGGATCATGGAGGCAGTCTCCATCCCCGTCATGGCCAAGGCCCGCATCGGTCACTTCGGCGAAGCGCAGATCCTGCAGTCCATCGGTGTCGACTACATCGACGAATCCGAAGTTCTGACTCCGGCCGACTACACCAATCACATCGACAAGTCCGGATTCACGGTGCCTTTCGTGTGTGGAGCGACCAATCTCGGTGAGGCGCTGCGGCGCATAACCGAAGGCGCTGCGATGATCCGCTCCAAGGGCGAGGCGGGGACCGGCGACGTCTCGAACGCCGTGACGCACATGCGCAAGATCCTCGGTGAGATTCGCGCGCTTCGATCGATGGCTGAAGACGAGCTCTTCGTCGCGGCCAAGGAACTCCAAGCTCCCTACGACCTCGTCGTCGAGGTGGCCCGCGAGGGCAAACTGCCCGTGGTGCTGTTCACCGCTGGTGGTATCGCCACTCCTGCAGACGCGGCCATGATGATGCAGTTGGGCGCAGACGGCGTATTCGTCGGCTCGGGCATTTTCAAAAGCGGTGACCCGAAGGCACGCGCCGAGGCGATCGTCTCGGCTACTCGGCACTTCGACAAGCCCGAAATGGTGGCGGAAGCTTCGCGCGGTCTCGGCGAGGCCATGGTCGGCATCAACGTCGCAGATATCCCCGTCCACCACCGCTTAGAAGATCGCGGTTGGTGAGCGGCGCCCCGTTCATCGGGGTGCTCGCGCTACAGGGTGACGTGCGTGAGCACGTCGAAGCACTCGATTCCGTGGGTGCCCGCTCGGGTCCCGTGCGCACATTCGACGAGCTGGACGCTTGCGATGCGCTAGTGATCCCCGGCGGTGAGTCCACCACCATGTCGAGGTTGGCGCTGATCGATGGTTGGTTCGAGCCGCTGCGGTCGATTCGGGTAGCGGGAATGCCGATGTTCGGGACGTGTGCCGGAATGATCATGCTCGCCGATCAGGTTCTCGATGCTCGCCCCGATCAAGAGACGATAGGTGGATTAGACGTCGTCGTTCGTCGAAACGCATTCGGCCGGCAGGTCGACTCCTTCGAAACCGACGTATCCGTCCCCGTCCTCGGAGAAGAGCTTTTCCACGCGGTGTTCATTCGAGCACCATGGGTGGAAACTGTCGGTTCGGAGGTGGAGGTCCTCGCTGAAATCACGCACGGAGAGCGCGCCGGTACCATCGTGGCCGTTCGACAGGGCGGATTGCTGGCCACCAGCTTCCACCCGGAATTGGCGCCGGATACTCGATTCCACCGCCTGTTCGTGGAGATGGTCCGCGCGACACGGTGAACAGAGCCAACCGGTGAGGGCGATCTGGTTGACGGATAGGTAGAGAGGTTTCGCATGAGCGGGCATTCCAAATGGGCGACCACCAAACACAAGAAGGCGGTCATCGACGCAAAGCGGGGCAAGCTCTTCGCGAAGTTGATCAAGAACATCGAGGTGGCGGCTCGACAAGGTGGCGGCGACCCGGCCGGCAACCCGACTCTCTACGACGCGATCCAAAAGGCCCGTAAATCGTCTGTTCCGCTGGACAACATCGAGCGCGCGGTCAAGCGCGGATCCGGCGCTGAAGGCGGGGGAGCGGACTGGCAGACCATCATGTACGAGGGCTACGGGCCAAGTGGCGTTGCCGTGCTCGTGGAGTGCTTGACCGACAACCGCAACCGCGCCGCTGGGGAAGTGCGCGTGGCGATGACCCGCAACGGCGGATCGATGGCCGACCCCGGATCCGTCGCCTACATGTTCAACCGCAAGGGCGTCATCATCGTGCCCAAGGCCGATGGCCTCACCGAAGACGACCTACTCATGGCTGTGTTAGAGGCGGGGGCCGAGGAGGTGAACGATCTCGGTGAGGCGTTCGAGATCGTGAGCGAGGCCACGGACGTAGTCGCTGTGCGGACCGCACTCCAGGAAGCGGAAATCGACTACGACTCTGCGGAGGCGACCTTCCTGCCATCGGTGACGGTTCCGCTCGATGAAGACGGGGCGACCAAGGTCTTCCGTTTGATAGAAGCCCTCGAGGACAGCGACGACGTCCAGAACGTCTACGCGAACTTCGACGTCAGCGATGACGTCATGGAGAAGGTGGGCTAACTCGTGCCCGCAGATACCTCGGGCAGGGTCGGCTCCCAGTTGAGCGGCTGGGATGCGGCCACGTTTCGAACCGCATCGGGTGATCCGCGCATGCGCAGCACCGTGGTGGCCTTGGCAGTGCTTGAACAAGCGCCGGATTGGCAGCGACTTCGAACGCGGCTAGAACGCCTGACGCATTTCGTGCCGACGTTGCGCATGCGCCCGTTGTATGGGTTCTTTGGTTTATCCGCCCCGCGACTAGCACTCGACCCGGACTTTGACATCGATGTTCACGTGCATCGCTACTCGCTGCCCGAGGCAAGCGGGTGGAACGAACTTCTCAGTGATGTCCGGCGCATGTCACTGACCGATTTCGACCGCAACCGACCTTTGTGGGAAGCGGTTCTCGTGGAGGGTCTGCCAGGGGGAGAGGCCGCATTCGCGCTGAAGTTGCATCACTCAATCGCTGATGGCCAGGCGACCGTGATGATGGCGTTGTCCTTATTCGAACTAAGTGCAGATCCCAACCCTGATGATCCGCCGACGCCCGACGTACCGGCAGGCGAGGACGTCGGTCTCGTGGAAATCGCTCGCGCCAACGTCGAGGACAATCTGCAGCGATTCCGGGAAAGCGCTGAGGGGTTGATCCGAGCCGGAGGCCAGGTCGCGCTTCAAGCATTGGGCGACCCCGGTGGCGCGCTGGACGCCGTTCGCACCACCGTTGGCTCATTGACCCAGGCCGTCTCCGTTCCCGATGCGCCACTGAGCCCGATCTGGGTCGAGCGCGGGACCACCTACCGGTTCGGAGCGTTCGAGTTCCCCTTCGAGGGCTTGAAGCACGCGGCCAAATCGCGGGGATTCAGTGTGAACGACGCTTTTATGGCGGCGGTCGCGAGTGGTGTCGATCGCTACCACGAGCGCCACGGTTACGAGGTTCCGGAATTGCGTGTCAACGTTCCCATCAGTTTGCGCGGCGATGCGGGAGACAGAAGCGCGCAAGCGTCCAATGCGGTGGCGATCGCTCGCTTCGAGATGCCCGTCGGCGGTCTCGATATCGATGAGCAGATGGCTGCCGCGCACGAATTGGTCGATGCATGGCGAGGAGCCCCCGCCATGCGTATGGCCGACCCCTTGGCGGATGTGAGTTGGTTTGTCCCCGTCCCCGTTCTTGCCCATGCCGCGAAGGCCTCGGACATCACGACCAGCAACGTGCCCGGACCCCCGATACCGATGTACCTCGCGGGGGCACGCATGGTGGCCGCATTCCCTCTGGTGGCGACCATCGGTGCGGCGGTGAACGTGACCATGGTGACCTACGACGGCTCTGCGTGCATCGGGGTCTCTACCGACGACCGGTCGGTACCCGACCATGGGCAACTTCTAGAGGACCTGCGGTGGGGATTCGAGATGGTCACCGGCGATGTAGTCGGACCGGCCGATCGCTACGCGGCGAGTCACGGCTGAGGTGGCACACCCTCCGACTAGCGTGGCGATGACTATGCAGGGAGGGCCGTCGTGGTTCAGGTGACGTGGTGCAGCTGACTCGAGTTCTGGGCGTGGATCCAGGGCTTACCCGGTGCGGCGTCGCCGTCATCGAGGGTGCGCCCGGGCAGAAGGTCTCCCTGCTCCACATCGGCGTTGTCCGAACGGCGGCGGAGGAGTCGATCGATCAACGCCTGGTGATCCTCGAAAGTGCAATCGAAGAACTCGTCGGGGAATATCGTCCCGCCGTGGTGGCCATCGAGCGGGTCTTCAGTCAGCACAATGTGCGCACCGCGATGGCGACGGCCCAGGCTGCTGCCGTCGCAATGCTCGTCGCTGCGCGGCGCGACATACCCGTGGCGATGCACACCCCCACGGAAGTCAAGGCCGCTGTGACCGGCAACGGTCGAGCCGACAAGGCCCAGGTCACCGCCATGGTGACGCGCGTGTTGGCGCTGCAGACTGCGCCCAAGCCAGCGGATGCCGCCGATGCCGCGGCCATCGCGATTTGTCAGGCGTGGCGGGGAGTGGCGTCGAACAGACTGGAGCAAGCGCGCCGCAAGCATGCGGGCACTGGGGCGGCGGTCCTTCGATGATCGATCGTGTTCGCGGTGCCGTCGTCTCGCTCGGCACCGACTACGTCAGCGTCGACCTAGGTGTCGTGGCTCTGCGGGTAACCGTCCCTCCGCAAGCTGCGGCGGAACTGCGGATGGGAAGTGAAGTCGATCTGCACACCGCGCTTGTGGTTCGCGAGGACGGGTGGACGCTTTTCGGGTTCGCGGACGCGGAGCAGTGCCGGATGTTCGAGCAAGTGCAGACAGTGAGCGGCATCGGGCCGCGCATCGCGCTTGGTTTGGTGAGCGTCTTGGGGCCGGAGGAGTTGCGTCGTGCGATCGATGCCGAGGACCTTGCTGCCTTGACCCAGGTTCCCGGGATAGGCAAGAAGGGTGCCCAGCGCATCGTGTTGGAGCTCAAGGACAAGATCGCTCCGCCGAGTGTTTCGCGTCCCGTTGTCACCGGGGATCTCGGGTGGAGGACGGCTGTTGCCGCGGGCCTGACATCGCTGGGCTGGAACGCCAAGGAAGCCGATGCTGCGGTGGATGCGCTCGCTGGTCGCCTCGACGATGTCACCGATCCCTCCGATCCCGATGTCGGGGCGCTGTTGAAGGAAGCCCTGCGCAGTCTGGATCGCTCATGAGTGTCCTGGATCCGGGAGCCGATGACGAAGACTCGGTGGTCGAGGGTGCACTCCGACCGACATCGTTGGCGGAGTTCGTCGGCCAGGATCGGGTCAAGAATCAGTTGGGCTTGGTGCTGGAAGCGGCCCGTCGGCGCGAGGGCGTCTCCGACCATGTGCTGCTCAGCGGGCCGCCGGGGCTGGGCAAGACGACGCTTGCGGCGATCATCGCCGGTGAGCTGGGAGCGCCGATTCGCATGACCTCGGGACCCGCGCTGCAACATGCGGGAGACGTTGCCGCTGTTCTGTCGAGTCTGCAGCCGGGTGAAGTCCTGTTCATCGATGAAGTGCATAGGACAGCACGGGCAGCCCAGGAGATGCTCTATGTCGCGATGGAGGACTTCCGGGTAGACGTCGTCGTGGGTAAGGGCCCGGGAGCTACCGCCATCCCCCTGGATATTGCGCCGTTCACCCTCGTGGGGGCAACCACCAGGGCGGGGTTGCTCCCTGGACCGCTGCGTGATCGGTTCGGATTTACCGCCCACTTGGACTTTTACGAAGTGGTCGACCTCGAAAGAATCGTCCGCCGCAGCGCCGGGCTGCTCGACGTCGAGGTCACCGATGAGGGGAGCGCGGAGATCGCTGGACGGTGTCGGGGGACGCCGCGGATCGCAAACCGACTGCTGCGTCGGGTCAGGGACTGGGCGCAGGTGCACGGGACGGGGATCGTCGACCTCGATGCGGCCGAGGCGGCTTTGGAGCTGTACGAGGTAGACGTCGTCGGACTCGACCGCATCGACCGGGCAGTTCTGGAAGCCATCGTGGATCGGTTCGGCGGAGGTCCCGTGGGCCTGAGCACCCTTGCGGTGGCGGTAGGAGAGGAACCGGAGACCATCGAAACCGTGGCGGAACCCTTTTTGGTTCGTCTGGGTCTGCTGATGCGCACCCCGCGGGGACGGGTCGCAACGGTGGCCGGGTGGCAGCACATCGGGCGCACCGCCCCGGTGGATACTCCCGGATCGGGACAGGGGGTGCTTCCGTGGAGCACCGACGAGAGGTTAGAGGACGACGCTCCGTAGGGCATTGGTGGCCTCGCAGGACCTTCTAGGTACCCTCGTCCCCGCTGGAGATTCCGGCCGTCTGCCCCGCAGACCGCATGTCAGGAGCGCCTTGTGGACATCGTTGCCCTCGCGCCGATTGCCCTGCTCGTCGTTGCCTTCTACTTCCTGCTGATCCGTCCGCAAAAGCAGCGTCAGCGCCAGCAGGCCGAAATGGTCTCCGCTCTCGCGCCGGGAGCCCAGGTCATGACGACGGCCGGGATGATGGGAACGGTCGCAGTGGTGGCAGACGACGAGATCAGCCTCGAAATCTCCCCCGGGGTATTCGTACGGATGGTTCCCGCCGCCGTTGCGAAGGTGATCGAGCCCGCTCCGAGCCTGGATGCTCCACCGGAAGCAGACGAAACGCCGTAACACCCCAAAGCGCTAGCTGAATTCCCATCGGGCCTCGAGCCCGCCCGCACACGAGGAGACCTGTGGCACCACCTGCTACTTCCAAACCAGGGCGATCACTGATCGCCCTGATCGTCTTGTTGATCGGTGGAGTCGTTTGGGCGTTTTGGCCCGGCACCGATTCTTCGGTCCGCCTCGGCCTGGACCTACAAGGGGGAACCCAGGTGATCCTGGTCCCCAAGCCGGTGGTGGAAGGAACCGAGATCACCGAGGAGCAGCTGGCCCAGACCGTCGAGATCATCCGTGCGCGTGTGGACGGCCTGGGTGTCGCCGAAGCCGAAGTGACCACGCAGGGGTCGGGCAATTCGGCGGCCATCGTCGTCGCCGTTCCCGGTGTCGGGCAAGACCGGGTCGTGGAATTGGTGCAACGCACCGCGCTTTTGAACTTCCGCCCCGTGTGGAACGTCTTGAGCCCGCTCCCGGTCGACGACGCAGCACAAGAGGATGCCACCGATGAAGGTGAGGCCGCTGACTCCGGCGATGCCGACCAGGGCGGGGCCCAAAGCGCGGAAATTGTCCAGGCGCCGGAGTACAGCCCGGAATTCCAGGCCGAAGTCGACGCTTTGAGTTGCATCGATCCGGTCAATTTGGCGGGTGGAACGCCTGACAACCCTGCTGAGTGGCTGGGTGCCTGCGATCAAACGGGTCTGCAGAAGTACGTGATGGAACCGGCTTTCATCGAAGGAGTGAGCGTCACCGATGCCAACGCCCAGTTGACCCAACAGGGCATCGGCTGGGTGGTTACCTTGGAGTTCGACTCCGAGGGCGCCGGTGCTTTGGCAGACGCTTCGACCGAATTGAGTGCGCTGCCCGAGTGCGGGACCGGAGCCACGCCGTGTAACGCCTTCGCCATCGTGCTGGACGGCGTTGTGGTGTCTGCGCCACGGTTCAACGAGCCGATCCTCGGTGGTCAGGCGCAAATCGAAGGTGACTTCAACGCACAAGAAGCGCGCGACCTCGCCAATGTGCTCAAATACGGGGCACTTCCGGTGACCCTTGATGTCGTCGACATCACCTCTGTTTCCGCCACGGTGGGTGGCGATCAACTGCGTGCGGGCATCATCGCGGGCCTTATCGGTCTGGCTCTGGTGAGCCTGTACCTGCTGCTCTACTACCGACTTCTCGGCCTGGTTGCGGTCTTGTCCCTAGCGGTTGCCGGCGCGCTGCTCTACCTATTCGTCGTGATCTTCTCCAAGACGATCGGGTTGACGTTGACGCTGGCGGGCGTCGCTGGCGCGATCGTCGCCGTCGGTATCACTGCGGACTCCTTCATCGTCTACTTCGAGCGCATGCGTGATGAGTTGCGCGATGGCAGGTCCCTTCGACAGGCATGCGATAGCGGCTGGGTGCGGGCACGCCGGACCCTGCTGGCAGCCGACTTCGTGACGCTGCTGGCTGCCGTGGTCCTGTACTTCCTGTCGATAGGAAGCGTCCGCGGCTTCGCCTTCATCCTCGGACTCACGACCGTCATCGACCTCATCATCGCGTTCTGGTTCACCCATCCCGTCGTCGTTCTCCTGGGTCGTCGAGCCTTCATGTCCGGGGGATCAAAGTGGAGCGGACTCGATCCCGAGCGCCTCGGGGGACACAGCGCCATCGAATCCCTGGCCGGACGCTCGCGCCGCAAGCGACGCGACGACTACCGCGAGCGTGAAAGCGAAAAGCAGGCGTCCGAAGAGCAGGAAGCGCAAGATTCGACGGAGGTGCGGTCATGAGCGGCATCGCGGGAATCGGTCAACGGCTTTACCGCGGGGAGGTCTCCTACGACTTTGTCGGACGGTGGAAGCGCTGGTATGTCATCTCGGCGATCATCCTTCTTGTTTCGGTGGGGTCTCTCGCATTCCGCGGCTTGAATCTCGGTATCGAATTCCGGGGTGGGGCTGATTTCGCGATTCCCAGCGCAACCTGTTCGGTGTCCGAAGCAAGGGACGTAGTCGAAACCGAGACCGGGGGGCAGACGATCGTCACGGTCGCAAGCTCAGGGACCATGCGCGTTCAGACCATCCCCTTAACGAGCGCCGAGTCGGTTGCCCTGGCCGATTCGCTCGGTGAGGCCTGCGGGGTGCCCGGCTCGGACATCACCGTGCAGGTGGTGGGACCCACGTGGGGAGCGGAGATCTCCTCGAAGGCTCTCCAAGGGCTGGTGATCTTCCTTGTCCTGGTCACCATCTTCTTGTCGATCTACTTCGAGTGGCGAATGGCCGTCGGAGCTCTTGTCGCACTGGCGCACGATCTCGTCATCACGGTGGGGATCTATGCCCTCTTCGGGCTCGAGGTCACCCCGGCGACGGCGATCGGAGTACTCACGATCTTGGCGTACTCGCTGTACGACACCGTGGTCGTCTACGACAAGGTCAAGGAGAACACTCGAGGTATCGCCGGACAGTCGGTAATGACCTACGACGAAGCCGCCAACCTCGCGGTGAATCAAACGGTCGTGCGCTCGATCAATACCTCGCTGACCTCGTTGCTGCCGGTGCTAGCGATCATCATCGTGGGAGCCGGCCTGCTCGGGGCGGGAACCTTGCTCGACCTCGCGGTCGCGCTCGCTGTCGGAATGGCCGCCGGAACCTATTCGTCGATATTCATCGCGACGCCGGTCCTGGCCCAGCTCAAACGGCAACAGCCTGAAATGAAGGCCCTCGCGGCTCGAGTCCAGGCTCGCCGCAAGCAGGCCGCCAAGTTGGCGCCCAAGTCCGGTGAGGCAGCGTCCGGGGTGTCCGGGGAATCCGGCGACGGCTCCGACGATGCTCCTGCCAAGGACTCCGCCAGCCCAACGGCGTCTCCGGAACAACTGCGCGAATATGCGCGCCTGCAATCAGGAGAGCGTCAGCAGCCCAAACGCCAGAGCCGACGCAAGCGCCGGTAGGACGGACGCGCTTACACTGGAGACCTCGAGTCAGGGAGGTGCACAGTGGCGAAGAACGTTCCGGTCACCACCGAGCCCGACTCTGCGCGCACCGCCACCACGGGTGACTCCGGTGGTTTCCGAGGTCGGTTCGCGCGACTCGCCGGCCCTCGATACGCCCACCCCGAACTCGAACCCGTGGTGCGCACTCTGCGTCGTTATCACCCGAAAGGTGACGCGCGTGTGGTGGAGCGTGCCTACGAGATGGCCGAGTACCTTCACCGCGATCAGCAACGGCGTTCTGGAGAGCCCTACATCACCCATCCGCTCGCGGTCGCCGAGATTTTGGCCGAATTGGGCATGCCCGCGCCCAGTCTCGCTGCAGCCTTGCTTCACGACACCGTCGAAGACTGTGGCTACTCACTCGATGCGCTTCGTGAGGATTTTGGCGACGAGATCGCTCTCTTGGTCGATGGGGTAACCAAGCTCGACAAGGTCACCTACGGTGAGGCGTCTGCTGCAGAAACCGTCCGCAAGATGGTCGTTGCGATGGCTCGAGACATCCGCGTTCTCGTGATCAAGCTTGCCGATCGGCTGCACAACATGCGCACGCTTCGATGGTTGCCGGAGGAAAAGCAGCAGAAGAAGGCCAAGGAGACTTTGGAGATCTACGCTCCGCTGGCGCATCGACTCGGAATGAACGCCATCAAGTGGGAGCTCGAGGATCTGTCCTTCGCCACGATGTATCCGAAGATGTACGAAGAAATCGTTCGACTCGTCGGCGAACGAGCTCCCTCTCGCGACAAGTACCTCACGCAGGTAATCGGGGATATCGAGAGCCAGCTGAAGGCCAGTCGGATCAAAGCCACCGTCACCGGTCGCCCGAAGCACTACTACTCCGTGTATCAAAAGATGATCGTGCGTGGCCGCGACTTCAATGACATCTATGACCTCGTCGGTGTCCGGATCCTCGTGGAAAGCGTTCGAGAGTGCTACGCAGTGCTCGGCACGATCCACGCGCAGTGGAGTCCGGTTCCCGGTCGTTTCAAGGACTTCATCGCCATGCCCAAATTCAACATGTACCAGTCACTGCACACCACCGTCATAGGTCCGGACGGCAAGGTCGTAGAGGTGCAGATTCGAACACAGGAGATGCACCAGTCCGCCGAACTCGGTGTTGCCGCGCATTGGAAGTACAAGCAATCCGACTCGGGCAAGGGCGGCCCCGATGACTTCGCCTGGTTGAGGCAGTTGCTCGACTGGCAGCGCGAAACGTCGGACCCGGGGGAGTTCATGGACTCCCTTCGATACGACCTCGGCTCAGCAGAGGTTTACGTATTCACGCCCAAGGGCGACGTCATGGCGCTGCCGGCTGGCGCGACCCCTGTCGACTTCGCCTATTCGGTGCACACCGAAGTCGGCCATAGGTGCGTCGGTGCCCGCGTGAACGGCAAACTCGTGCCACTGGAGTCCGAGTTGGCTAGCGGCGACGTCATCGAGATCTTCACATCGAAGGCCGAGGGGGCTGGTCCGAGTCGAGACTGGATCTCCTTCGTCGCCTCTGCACGTGCCAAAACGAAGATCAAAGCTTGGTTCTCGAAGGAACGCCGCGAGGAAGCCATCGAGAACGGTAAGGATCAGATCGCTCGAGCCATGCGCAAGAAGGGGCTGCCACTACAGCGGTTGATGACCAACCAAGCGCTCGCCACTATCGCGGTCGACCTCAACCAGGCCGACGTTTCGGCTCTCTATGCGTCCGTCGGCGAGGGCCGCATTTCGGCCGCGACCATCGTCCAGCGCCTGGTGGAAGCAGCCGGGGGAGTCGACGGCGCAGACGATGACGCCGCCGAGGCCGTCACGCCGTCATCGGGTCGACGCGATAGCGGAGCCCGCGATGTAGGCGTGATTGTCAAAGGCGTTGATGATCTGTGGGTCAAACTCGCCCGATGCTGCACACCCGTTCCCGGTGATCCGATCATGGGATTCGTCACCCGTGGTTCGGGAGTCTCGGTTCATCGCGAGGATTGCGTGAACGTTCCGAACCTACGCGAAAGCCCGGAGCGCGAAGTCGCGGTTGAGTGGGCTCCCACGCCATCGAGCGTGTTTCTGGTCAACATCCAGGTCGAGGCATTGGATCGATCACGCCTCCTGGCAGATGTCACACGTGCATTGTCCGACACCCACGTGAACATCTTGAGCGCGTCCGTGGCCACGACGCGTGACCGGATCGCTACGTCCAGATTCACTTTCGAGATGGCCGATCCCAAGCACCTGGGCTCGGTGTTGAAGGCAGTGCGCACGGTCGAAGGCGTCTACGACGCGTACCGTGTCTAGGGACAGGAAGAACTGCGTCCTATTGGGCGATCCGCTGAGCAGCTTCGAGCAGGGCGCGGGTGCTCTCGATTGACTGCTCGAGTTTGCGGACGGCTCGATCATCGCCGTTGGCGCGGGCCTGTTCGAGGTCTGCTTCCTGTTTGGCTAGGGCGTCGGTGAAGGCATTGGCCGTCGATTCCGCGCGGGCGCGCTTTTCGGGATCGTCCTGATCCCACGCCTTCGACTCTGCCTTGCGCAGCGCGTCCTCGACTTTGCGCAGCCTCGATTCCAGGCGACTACGTTCGGCGCGAGGTAGATCGCCGGCTTTGTCCCACTGATCTTGGATGGTCCGCAGTTGGCGTTTGACCGCGGTGAGGTCGCTGGATCCGTCGATGGGTAGCAGCGCCTCAGCCTTCACCACCAGTGCCTCTTTGACCTCGACGTTTGGAACGAGTTCGGCGTCCTTGGCCGCATCGGCGGCCTTCATAGCTGTGTAGAAGGAATCTTGCGCAGCTTTGAATCGCTTCCAGAGTTTGTCCTCGTCCGAGCGCGACCCCCGAGGTGCTCGCTTCCAATCCTCCATTAACTTCTTCAAAGCGCGGGTAGTCGGCCCCCAGTCCGTCGAGGTGGCAAGGGACTGAGCCTTCTCGATGAGCTCGCGCTTGACCGCCAGCGCCTCCTTGCGCTGGGAATCGAGCTCGGCGAAGTGCGCACGCCGACGCTTGTCGAAAGCGGCACGAGCGGAGCTCAAACGCTTCCACAACTCCTGCTCCAGCGATCGATCCGAGCGGGGCAGGGCCTTCCACTCCTCGACGATCGCCGTGTAGCGCTCTGACGTGGACTTCCACGATGTCGAGTCCGACAAGGATTCGGCCTCGGTTACAAGGGCTTCTCGAGCGGCTTTCGCCTCCTGACGCATGCGCTGGCGGTGCTCGGCTTGCCGAACGCTCGCGGCCTGGAGCTCTGCCTCGGCCGCGTCGACCTTGCGGGCGAGAGCTTCGACGTCTCCGACGAAGGAGCGCTCCTGGAGTCCTTGCTTGACTCGGGTGATGACGGCACTTGCCTGATCGGGCTTGGCTCGGCCGTCGGCCAAGCGCGTGGTGACGAGGTCGATTTCAACGACGAGATCGTCGTACTTGCGGGCGAAGAAGGCCAGTCCTTCGTCGGGGCTGCCGGCTGCGTACTGTCCGACCTTGACTTCCCCGTCCGGCGCCTTCAAATAGACCGTGCCATCGGGTTCCACCCGACCGAACTGAATGCTGGGGCTCGGTGCATCGCTTTCCGGGGTCGGAACGGCAGCCGGCCTGGTCGGCCCCGTCGGCCGCCGAAGGGCAGCAGGAGTCGGGACGGGTGGTTGTGACGGTGCGTTATCGCCCGTCATACCTTCACCTCCTGCTGATACCTGCCGCGGAACGGGAGAATCTCCACGTATGGCCTTGTCAAGGGACAGTCTGTCATCGCTGGGTGGGCGCGCTACTGCACTGCCCCAACTGTTGCCGATTCGATAACAATTGGCTGCGCTGGCAGGCCGTCTCCACCCCCATCGGCGACTCCGGCCTCCGCGACGGCTCGGACGATGTCTAGGCCTTCGGTGATCTGCCCCCAGATCGTGTAGCCCGAAGGGAGCGTGGTGTCCTCGTAGACCAGGAAGAACTGTGAGCCGCCGGTGCCCGGTCCGGCATTGGCCATCGCCACCGTGCCGGCAGGATAATTCGCCGCTCCCTCGGCAGGCAGGTTCTCATCGGGGATCTGGTAGCCGGGTCCGCCGGTGCCGTTTCCGGCCGGATCGCCGCACTGGAGCACGAAGATCCCGGCGGTCGTCAGGCGGTGGCAGGCCGTGGCATCGAAGAACCCCTCGGTAGCGAGGAAATCGATGGACGCGACCGTTGCAGGAGCGTCGTCGGCCAAAAGATCGATCACGATGTCGCCGCAATTGGTGGTCAGCGTCAGCGCCCCTGCTGCAGCCGTCGTTGCTTCGGGTGCGGAGTCGTAGGAGAGGTCATCTATTCGAGCCGGCACGGGCTCGCCGCAGATCTCCACGAGGGAATCTCCGGCCTGGATTTCATCGACGAGCTCCGCAGCGGCCTGATCGAGGTCGCTCGACGCCGTAGTGTCGGCCTCACCGCCGCGATCGACGAGCGTGAAGATGGCCCAGCCACCTCCGGCGATGACCAATGCACCGATGACGGCTATCGCCACCACCCGTTGGCGCACCTTGGCTTTGTGTTCGCGTTCGGACCGCCGCGCCTGCTGGCGTTCGAACTTGGCCCGCGCGAGTTCACGTTCACGGCGATTGGAGGAGGTCATATCCGTCCCAAGGGTCACTGATGCTGGGCGATCATTATCCGGCGCACGAGTGTAGAGGTGATGGGGGATGGTGCGGCGAGGCTAGGCTGTGCGCGCTGGGCTCGACGGTGAGCGCGGCCACGCAGATCGTTCGCAGGAGGAGCCTTGTTGATCACCGGCTTCCCGGCCGGATCCTGGGGCACGAACTGTTACGTCGTCGCGTCCGGTCCGTCTGAACCCTGTGTCATCGTCGATCCAGGTCAAGATTCGATTGACCGAGTTCACGAAATCATCGACGAGAATCGACTTGTGCCGGCAGCCGTGCTCTTGACGCACGGACACATGGATCACATTTGGAGTGTGGCCCCACTCTCGCGCGAATTCGAAATCCCCGCGCTCATCCACGCCGATGACCGGTACCGGCTGGCTGATCCGGCTGGAAGCAGTATGGCCGCGGCGCGCGAACAGCTGCTGGCGATGACCAAGAACAGTCTCGAGTTGACCGAACCGGACGATGTTCAGTTGCTACCCGAAGGTGAGCACTCGACTGTGGAATTGGTCGGCATTAGCTTCGGAGTCCGTCACGCCCCCGGGCACACGGAGGGCTCGGTGGTCTTTGACGTCCAGCGATCAGGGGAAGCCGACGTCCTGTTCTCCGGCGATGTCCTTTTCCAGGGTTCGATCGGTCGAACGGATCTTCCCGGAGGCAGTCCGTCGATGATGGATGTGAGCCTGCGAGATGTGATCTGGCCTATGGATGATTCCGTCATAGTGCTGCCCGGTCATGGCTCGCAGACCACTATCGGTGCCGAACGTGCAAGCAACCCCTTCTTGCGGGCTGCGGCGAGTGGTTCGGGCGGCGACGCGCCACAGCGGGGTTGGTGACGATGGCCGAATTCCAAGCACCCAAGGGCGTCCCCGAGTACTTTCCCCCACGGTCGTCAGCCTTCCTCGCTGTCCGCGATGCCCTCGCGTATCCAGCGATGCACGCCGGCTACGGCTACATCGAGTTGCCGGTGTTCGAAGACACAGCGCTCTTCGTTCGTGGAGTCGGCGAAAGCACGGACGTCGTGAGTAAGGAAATGTACACGTTCCTCGATCGTGGAGATCGATCCATTTCCTTGCGTCCGGAGGGAACAGCCGGCGTTATGCGTTCGATCGTCGAGAACCGGATGGACAAGGGATCGCTGCCGGTCAAACTGTGGTACGCAGGCCCATTCTTCCGCGCCGAACGCCCCCAACACGGCCGGTACCGGCAATTGCAGCAGGTTGGCCTAGAAGCCGTCGGCAGTGATGACCCGGCCCTAGATGCAGAGGTAATCGCCCTTGCCGATGAGGGATACCGCCGTTTGGGGCTGAGACGTTATCGACTCGATCTCACCAGCCTGGGCTGTGGCCAGTGCCGGCCCGCCTACCGCCAGAAGTTGACGGAGTTCCTAACAACGTGCGATCTCGATGAGGCAACGCAGGCCCGCGCGCAGATGAACCCGCTTCGAGTTCTCGATGACAAGCGCGAAGAAGTTCAAGCGCAACTGACTAACGCACCGCTGATGGTCGATCACCTATGCGAGGGCTGCCGTGAGCACTACGACGCCGTCCGCGACTACCTACGGGATTCGGGAGTCGACTGGCACGAGGCCCCGCGTCTGGTTCGAGGATTGGACTACTACACGCGCACGACTTTCGAATTCACCCACGAGCTCCTCGGTGCGCAGTCGGGAATCGGTGGCGGCGGACGTTACGACGGACTCATGGAGTCCGTGGGTGGGGCTGGGTTGTCGGGGATTGGATTCGGCTTGGGAACGGACCGCACGTTGCTGGCGTGCGAAGCCGAAGGACTCGATGTTGGTGCCGGCCCGCTCGTCGATGCGTTCATCGTTCCGATCGGCGAGGACGCCCGTCACCTCGCCGTTCAGCTCATGGCACAGTTGCGCGAGGCCGGTGTTCGAGTGGACATGGCCTACGGAGGACGAGGCGTCAAAGGATCGATGAAGGCGGCCGATCGCTCGGGGGCGCCGACCGTGATCATCGTCGGTGACGATGAGGTTGCTTCGAGAAGCGTTCAAGTGAAGGACATGAACCAGGGATCGCAGCGCTCGGTGCCGCTGAAATCTCTCATCGCTGAACTGCAAGAAATCGTGACTCAGGAGGGCACGTCGTGATCAGAACCGACCCAGCCGGCACGCTTCGGGAAACTGACGCCGGCCGGACCGTGACTCTCTCGGGATGGATCGCCTCCAGGCGCGATCACGGAGGGGTCGCATTCTTGGATCTACGGGATGCCTCCGGTCGAGTCCAGGTGGTGGTTCGCGAGCCCGAGGTGGCCCACCCGTTGCGTGACGAGTTCTGCATCAAGGTGACCGGCGAGGTATCCATGCGCCCTGAGGGCAATGAGAACCCCGACCTAGCCACCGGCTCGATCGAGGTCATCGCTGATGACCTCGAGGTTTTGTCGACCAGCGCTCCGTTGCCATTCCCGATCGATGACCGGGTGAACGTCAGCGATGAAGTGCGCTTGCGACACCGATATCTCGACTTGCGTCGCAGCAAGCCCGGAGACGCGATTCGAATGAGGTCACGCGTTAACCAGGTTGCGCGCGAAGTGCTCCTGGCTCGTGACTTCGTGGAAGTCGAGACGCCCACGCTCACGCGCTCGACCCCCGAGGGCGCTCGCGACTTCTTGGTCCCCGTGCGCCTGCAGCCGGGCCATTGGTACGCACTGCCGCAATCGCCACAGTTGTTCAAGCAGTTGCTGATGGTGGGTGGCATCGAGCGGTATTTCCAGATTGCCCGCTGCTACCGCGATGAGGATTTTCGTGCAGACCGGCAGCCGGAATTCACCCAACTCGATATCGAAATGAGTTTCGTCGAACAGCAGGACGTCATAGACGTCGGCGAGGCCGTCGTTCGGGCCCTGTGGTCGCAGGTCGGTGGACACGACATCGGCGATATCCCACGGATGACCTACGCGGAGGCGATGAGTCGGTTCGGAACCGATAAGCCCGATCTTCGTTTCGGCCTAGAACTCGTTGAGCTCACCGACTACTTCACCGACACTCCGTTCCGCGTTTTCCAGGCGGAATACGTGGGGGCAGTAGTTATGCCCGGCGGGGCGGACCAGCCGCGGCGTCAGTTCGATGCATGGCAGGAATGGGCCAAACAACGTGGAGCCAAAGGTCTGGCCTACGTCACGGTCGCCCAGGACGGTGCTCTCGGTGGACCCGTTGCCAAGAACCTCAGCGACAGCGAACGCGATGGACTCGTCGCGGCCGTGGGAGCCAACCCCGGGGACGCGGTCTTCTTCGCAGCCGGCCGAGCGAGTGAATCGCGTGCTCTGCTCGGTGCAGCCCGGGTGGAGATTGCCGATCGGTTGTCGCTTATCGATACCAGCCAGTGGTCCTTCGTCTGGGTGGTCGACGCTCCGATGTTCGAGCAGGTGCAAGCTGATGATGGCTCGTGGGTGTGGACGGCCGTGCACCACCCGTTTACGTCACCGAACGCAGATTGGATCGATTCCTTCGAATCCTCGCCGGGGGAGGCCTTGGCCTGGGCCTACGACCTCGTGTGCAACGGAAACGAGATCGGTGGAGGCAGCATTCGTATTCACGACGCCGGCGTTCAGCGTCGCGTGTTCGAGGTCTTGGGGCTCGGGGAAGCCGAAGCCCAGGACAAGTTCGGATTCCTTTTGGAGGCGTTCAAGTACGGACCGCCACCGCACGGTGGCATCGCGTTCGGCTGGGATCGCATCTGCATGCTGCTCGCCGGCTCGGAATCTTTGCGCGAGGTGATCGCCTTTCCCAAGACCGGAGGTGGGCACGATCCCCTCACCGGGGCTCCAACGCCGATCACGTCCGAGCAGCGAGCAGAAGCCGGTATCGATGCCAAACCCGAGAACGAAGAAGCTCCCGAGGACGCAGCCTCTGGTGAGTCGACCAACGGCGGGTAGGGCCAACACCCATGACCTTGTTCGACGATCGGGATCAGGCCGATCGCGCGGACGCGCCCCTTGCGGTTCGCATGCGACCGCGTTCCATCGATGAGGTCGTCGGTCAACAAGCGGCGCTGGCCGAGGGGTCTCCGTTGCGTTCGCTCGTCACCGGGGGCGTTCGCGGAGCTGTGTCCGTGGTCCTGTGGGGGCCACCGGGGACGGGAAAAACCACGCTAGCGACCTTGGTGTCCCGAGAATCTGGCCGCGTTTTCACCGAGTTGTCTGCAGTGACGGCCGGCGTCAAGGATGTCCGTCAGGTTATCGATGAAGCTCGCGATCGCCTCCGCCTTCAAGAAGTCGGAACGGTGCTGTTCGTCGATGAGGTACATCGCTTCAGCAAGAGTCAGCAGGATGCGCTCTTGCCGGCAGTGGAGAACGGCTGGGTGACGCTCATTGCAGCGACGACGGAGAACCCGAGTTTTTCAGTTATCGCGCCGCTGCTGTCACGCAGCATCGTCGTCACTCTGCAGCCACTGACGGATACAGACATCGAGCGGGTCCTGCGGCGAGCAGTCGAAGATGGACGAGGACTAGGGGGCGTGGTCGATGTTTCGGACGAAGCAATCGATTTCCTCGTTCGTATCAGTGCCGGTGATGCCCGGCGCGGATTGACGGCCCTCGACTCTGCCAGTGGCTCGGTCACAGAAGGTGGGCTCATCGATATCGATGCGGTCGAAGCCGCCGTACAGCACGCGGCAGTTCGATACGACCGCGATGGTGATCAGCACTACGACGTCATCAGCGCCTTCATCAAGAGCGTCCGGGGGAGTGACCCAGACGCGGCATTGCACTACCTGGCTCGAATGTTGGAAGCCGGAGAAGATCCCCGCTTCATCGCCCGACGGTTGATGATCCTGGCGAGTGAGGATGTCGGGATGGCCGAACCGAGTGTCCTTCACACGGCCACGGCTGCTGCACAGTCGGTTGCGCTCATCGGGATGCCCGAGGCGCGCATCGTTCTCGCGCAGGCAACGGTCCACGCCGCACTAGCTCCCAAATCGAATGCCGTGTACGTAGCTATTGATACAGCGCTGGGCGATGTTCGAGCCGGCCGCATTGGCACAGTTCCGCCGCATCTTCGCGACGCGCACTATCCGGGTGCCGCTGCGCTTGGTCATGGACAGGATTACGTGTACCCGCACGACGTTCCCGGTGGTGTGGCTGAAGCCGCGTACCTCCCCGAAGTGCTCCGTGGAGCTCGTTACTACGTGCCCACCGAATACGGCGCCGAGGCCAAGTGGGGAGAAATCGCCCGTCGTCTCCAGGAGCGTCGAAGGGGCGAGGTCAGCGACACATAGGCTGTGCCCTGTGCGACGACTGGTGTGGACGGCTATCGGTGCAGCCGGAGGTATTTGGGCGTACCGCAAGGGCAGTGAGTTGCTCGATCAAGCGCGCGAGCAGGGCGTTGCTCTGACGATCCAGCAGGCGGCATTGAGCACCACCCAGGCCGTCAATCGAATATCGGCGACGGTTGCCGAACGGGGTCACGCAAGGGCGCAGCGCACTTGGGACGACCAGGAAAATCGGGAAGGCGACGTTTGATGGATTCCGCCGAAATCCGAACGCGATTCCTGCGCTATTTCGCTGAGAACGGCCACGAGATCGTGCCGTCCGCCTCGTTGCTGCTCGACGATCCGACCCTTTTGTTCGTGAACGCAGGAATGGTGCCGTTCAAGCCTTACTTCCTCGGCGAAGCCCCGCCGCCGTACCCCAGGGCGACCAGCGTGCAGAAGGTCGTTCGCACCCTCGACATCGAGGAGGTCGGCAAGACGACTCGTCACGCGTCGTTCTTCCAAATGGCCGGCAATTTCTCTTTCGGCGACTACTTCAAGGAAAAGGCCATCCCGTTCGCCTGGGAGTTGCTCACCAAGCCCGTCGCCGACGGCGGCTACGGGTTCGAGGAATCCCGCTTGTGGGCCACCGTTTATCTCGATGACGACGAAGCCATGGACATCTGGCACAAGGATGTGGGCCTGCCGCTGGATCGGATTCAACGTCGTGGTCAGGCGGATAACTACTGGTCCATGGGTGTACCCGGACCATGCGGGCCCTGTTCGGAGATCTACTACGACCGCGGTCCCGAATACGGCGTAGAAGGCGGCCCCATCGCGGACGAGAATCGCTACCTCGAAGTGTGGAACCTGGTGTTCATGCAGTTTGAGCGAGGCGCTGGATCGGCGAAGGAGGACTATCCGATCCTCGGTGAGTTGCCGAACAAGAACATCGATACCGGCATGGGTCTCGAGCGAATGGCCGCGCTGTTGCAAGGCGTGGACAACATTTACGAAATCGACACGACGAGGTCGATCTTGGAGACCGCTAGCGAATTGACCGGAGCCCGGTACGGGTCTTCGAACAGGGACGACATTGCCCTGCGCGTAGTCGCCGATCATGCACGGACGTGCACCTTCTTGATCGGAGACGGGGTTGTTCCCGGTAATGAAGGCCGAGGCTACGTACTCCGCCGCCTCATGCGTCGCGTGATTCGCAACATGCGCATCCTTGGCGCACAGGAACCGACCATGGCCCAACTCGTCGATGCCACCGTGCTTGCCATGGCGCCCCAATACCCGGAGTTGAACGACGAAGTCGATCGGATCCGCAGCATTGCGATTGGCGAGGAGTCATCGTTCGATGCCACCTTGCGGACCGGGACGCTGTTGTTCGAAACAGCCGTCGAGCAAGCCAAAGACTCGGGCTCGGGAGTGCTGTCGGGCGAGCAGGCGTTCTCTCTGCACGACACCTACGGCTTCCCGATCGACCTCACCTTGGAAATGGCGTCCGAGCATGGCTTGACGGTGGATGAAGATGGCTTCCGCTCGCTTATGGCCCAGCAGCGTGAGCGCGCGAAGGCTGATGCCGCGGCCCGCAAGAGTGGTTTCGCGGCCACAACGGCCTACCGCGAGGTACTCGAGACCGGTGGGTCAACGTCGTTCGTCGGCTACGACGAAGTCACCACGGAGGCGACGGTCCTGGGCATCGTCGCCGAGGGTGCCGCCCAGCCGGTTGCCAGCGTCGGTCAGCATGCAGAAGTCATCTTGAACCGCACACCGTTCTATGCCGAAGCCGGCGGGCAGTTGGGCGACCACGGCACCATAACCACGAGCGATGGCGCGATATTCGAGGTCTACGACGTCCAGTCACCCGTACCCGGGCTTTTCGTGCATCGTGGTGAGGTTCGCGATGGTGAACTCACCCAAGGCGCGTCAGTGGTAGCCCGGGTTGACACTGCACGCCGCAAGGCGATCTCCCGAGCGCACACGGCGACACACATGATCCATCGAGCATTTCGCGAACAACTCGGTGAGACGGCAACCCAGATGGGCTCGGAGAACGCACCGGGTCGACTCCGATTCGACTTCCCGAGCCCCGAACCGGTGTCGGGTGCTGTCCTGCGTGACGTCGAGGCTCGCGTGAACGAGATCTTGATCGAGGACCTCGACGTGCACGCGCAGGTGATGAGTCAAGACGACGCCCGCGCCATGGGAGCGATGGCGCTGTTTGGCGAGAAGTACGGCAGTGAGGTGCGCGTCGTGTCCGTGGGGGAGTGGGCGCACGAGCTGTGCGGCGGAACCCACGCTCAGCGATCGGGGCAACTAGGGGTCGTGTCCTTCCTGTCCGAGGGTTCGATCGGTGCCGGCATCCGTCGTGTGGAGGCGCTCGTCGGCGTTGACGCCTACCGTCACTTGGCGGCCGAGCATGTTCTCGTGCAGCAACTGTCCGACATGGTGAAGGCCCCGCGAAACGAGGTGCTTTCTCGAATCGAGCGAACCATCTCGTCGCTGAAGGACGCTGAACGAGAACTGGCCCGATTCAAATCCGCCGATCTACTCTCCAATGCCGATTCGTTGATGGGCGATGGTGTGGATGTTGGGGGTGTTCGGCTGTGGACCTTCCAGGCGCCCACGGGTGTGGGCGGTAAGGAATTGCGAGAGATCGCACAGCACGCCAAGTCCAAGGCCGGGAAAGACGTGCCGGGTGTCTACGTCGGGACGGCGGTAGCGGACGGAGCGGCATCGGTCATCGTTGCCTGCACGCCCGCGGCCATTGCTGCTGGTGCCCGCGCCGGGGAGATCATGGGGACCGTCACGGCTCGGATGGGCGGTCGAGGCGGCGGGAAGGACGACATGGCGCAAGGCGGCGGAGGCGATCCCGCACAAATCGAAGCAGCGTTCGCAGACGTCACCTCATTCCTCAGCCAGCGATAGGGGGCATCGCCAGTCCATGCGCCACGGTCGACGGATTGCTCTCGATCCGGGTTCGGTTCGGATCGGGGTCGCGGTGTCCGATCGCGACGGCATCCTGGCCAGCGTCCAAGAACCCATTCCTGCCGAAGATCCGCGCGCACTCGAAGCACTCATCCAGGAAATCGACCCGATCGAACTCCTCGTCGGGTTGCCGCGAGGTCTCGACGGCAACGAAGGAGCTGCGGCTCAAGGCGCCCGGAAATACGCGGCCGGACTTGCGGCGACATTCGACATCCCAGTTCGACTGGTCGATGAACGCCTTTCGACGGTCCAAGCCCAGCGTGGCTTCCACGCTCAGGGGCGTTCGGTACGACAGAGTCGTAGCATGATCGATAGCGCCTCTGCCGCCGTCGTTCTCCAGCACGCCCTGGACACCGAACGTGCAACGGGACGACCCCCCGGCGAGGTGTGCGCATGACGCACATGGATGAATTCTTCGACGAGGAAGATCAGTTGCCGCCATCACGAAACGCCTCGAGCTGGGCCCGTCGCATCACGGGTATCGCGGTGCTGCTCGCGGTTGCGGCCCTTGCGTGGGGCACCTGGTCGTTTGTTTCCGGTATCGGTGGGGGACCGAGTGCCGAAACCGACTATGCCGGAGAAGGCATTGGCGAAATCGAAATCGTCGTTGCTCGTGGCGACACACTGACTGCCATCGGTCAGACTCTGGCCGACGCCGGTGTCGTGCGCACCGTTCAGGCCTTCGTCGACGCCGCGCAGGCGGATGAAGCCGCTGCATCGATTGGGCCGGGCACCTACACCCTGCGGCAGCAGATGAGCGGGGCGAGTGCTCTTGCGTTGATGCTCGATCCGGTGTCGCGGGCCGATAGTCGTTTGGTTCTTCCCGAAGGTCTCCGGCTACCGCAGACCGTGGAGATCGCCGCGGAGACTTCGGGTCTGCCGTTGTCGGAATTCGAACAGGTGCTCGACAACCCCGGTGTGCTTCCACTGCCAGCGTGGGCAGAGCAGCGCCCCGAAGGCTTCATGTTCCCGGCCACCTACGATCTTGCGGGCGATGAAACGGCCGAGCAGATCCTGTCCACCCTCGTTGAACGATTCGATCAGTCCGCATCCTCGCTGGACCTCGTGGCGCGAGCAGAGGAGATTGGCCGTACCCCCTACGAAGTTTTGACGGTGGCTTCTCTCGTCCAGGCCGAAGTGCTCCCCGAGGACATGCGTAAGGCTGCTGCTGTCATCTACAACCGCCTCGATGACGGAATGCCATTGCAGTTCGATTCAACCGTGTCGTATGCGTTGGGCATCACCGAACTGCAACTGTCCGCTGAGCAATTGGAGACGGACTCGCCCTACAACACTTACCAGAACGAGGGACTGCCACCAACTCCGATCAACTCGCCCGGAGAAGCCGCACTCGAAGCCGCACTCGACCCCGCCAAGGCAAAGTGGCTCTACTTCGTCACGGTAAATCCCGACACCAAGGAGACCAAGTTCGCCCGCGATTACGACCGATTCTTGAAGCTCAAAGGGCAGTTGCAGGAGTACCTCGCGGAGAACAGCTGATGCCCAGGGCGGCAGTTCTCGGCTCACCGATATCGCACAGTCGATCACCGGCCCTGCACCGAGCGGCGTACGCCGCCCTCGGACTGGATTGGCAGTACGACGCCATCGAGTGCGCCGAAGATGCCTTCCCGGAGTTTCTCGCATCGTTGAGCGACGAATGGCGAGGGCTCAGTTTGACCATGCCGCTGAAGGAAATCGTCTTCGAGGTAGTCGATGACATCGACGATGTTGCGCGCGCGGTTCACTCCGCCAACACTGTTTGGCGAGAGAACCCATCATCGGCATGGAAAGCCACCAACACCGATATCGCCGGCATACGACGAGCCCTCGCCGCAGCGGGTGTCGAACGGGTCGAACGGGTCCGCATTCTGGGAGCCGGTGCCACCGCCCGAAGTGCCGTCGCGGCGTTGATCGGAATGGGGGCGACGTCGATCGTGGTGCACGCACGCCGCTCGGAAGCCGCGGCGGAGGTGGCGGCGCTTGCCGAGCGGCTTGGATGCTCGACGCAGATCGGGACCTTGGATCCCGATCTTTTCGATCAAGATCTCCTCGTGAGCACCCTGCCGGCCGATTCTGCAGGGCCGTGGGCCTCGGCGGTGTCGTCTGCGGACATTGCCGCCACCGGTTTGCTCGATGCCAGCTACTACCCGTGGCCCACGCCATTAGCCCTCGCCTGGTCTCGATATTCACCCGATGCCCCGGTGGCCAATGGTCGCGACATGCTTTTGTGGCAGGCAGTCGACCAGGTTCGGCTCATGACCGGCAAGATCGACCACGTCAATGAGAAGGCAGTCGTCGAGGCCATGCGAGGAGCGTTGTCCACAGCCGACAACGAGGACTAGCCCGCCGCCTGTATTCCTTCGTACCTTCGCCGCATGGACGATTCGGTGTGGGTGTGGCTGCTGTGGGTGTGGTTCGCGGCCTGGGCACTGGCTCTCACGCGCGTTGATCTCCGAGAACACCGCTTGCCCAATCGGATGGTCGCAATCGCGCTCGCCGGCTGCGTGCTCATCACCGTGTTCCGATTCGCTGCCAGCGGCAACGCCACGGTGGTGGTGGGAGCGGCCTTAGGCAGTGTTGTGGCCGTGGCCTTCTTCGCCGCTGCCCACTACGTCGGTGGTGTCGGGATGGGGGATGTGAAGTACGCCGCCGTGACCGGGTGGATGCTCGGCACCATCGGTTGGTCCGCCGTGTGGTGGGGCCACTTCGCCGGCTTCGTGCTTGCCGGTTGCGTCGTTCTCGTCGGTTGGCTGGTGCGTGCATGGAATCGCAGAACCGCGGTGCCGTTCGGCCCGTTCATGGGCTTGGGAGCGATCGCCGTCGGTGGACTCGGGGCGCTAGGTGGGCTGACATGACGGGTTCTTGCTAGGTGCACGTCGAACCGTGAGCGCGCACCTGCGATGATCTGCGCCATGGTGCGCTGGTTAACCGCAGGTGAATCCCACGGTCAAGCTTTGACCGCGATCGTGGAGGGAATACCGGCACACGTCGAGGTGACAAGCGAGCAGATCGGGCGCGACCTCGCTCGTCGGAGGCTGGGAGCCGGTCGTGGCGCCCGAATGAAGTTCGAGGCCGATGCCGTGCGAATCCTGGGCGGAGTTCGGCACGGAAAGACCCTCGGAGGTCCTATCGCCATCGAGGTCGGCAACTCCGAGTGGCCCAAGTGGGACAAGGTGATGGCGGCGGATCCGGTTGCCGAAGAGGACATCGCCGAGCTCGCCCGAAACGCGCCCCTGACTCGGCCCCGCCCCGGGCACGCAGACCTCGTGGGCATGCAGAAGTACGGATTCGACGACGCACGGCCGGTCCTCGAACGCGCCAGCGCACGGGAAACGGCCGCTCGCGTCGCTCTCGGAGCCGTGGCACGCGCCATGCTCGAGCAGGTGGCCGGGGTTCGGGTTCTCAGTCACGTGGTGCGGATCGGCACGGTGGAGGCGCCGGCGTCGAGTGTCCCGGCCGTCGAGGACGGCGATCGGATCGATGAGAGCCCGGTGCGATGCCTGGATGAACGCGCGTCCGCGGCGATGGAGGAAGAAATCGGGCAGGCCCACAAAGACGGAGACACCCTCGGTGGCGTCGTGGAAGTCGTGGTGCACGGCCTTCCTCCGGGCCTGGGATCACACGTGCACTGGGACCGTCGCATCGACGCACGCCTAGCGGCGGCGCTCATGGGCATTCAAGCCATCAAAGGTGTCGAGGTGGGAGACGGTTTCACTCTCGCCGCTACGCGGGGTTCGCAAGCCCAGGACGAGATCGTCAATGACGACGGCACCCTCACCCGAACCTCCGGTCGCTCGGGGGGAACAGAAGGCGGCATGACCACGGGGGAAACGCTGCGGGTTCGCGCCGCGATGAAGCCGATTTCGACGATCCCTCGCGCGCTGGCCACGGTCGATGTGGCCACGGGTGAGGCCGCTCAAGCGATCAACCAGCGCTCGGACGTGTGCGCAGTGCCCGCGGCTGGAGTGGTCGCCGAGGCAATGGTTCTTTTGACGCTCGCCGATGCCTTTGCCGAAAAGTTCGGCGGCGACAGCGTCAGCGAGATGCAGCGCAACATCCAGGGATACCTGGACAACCTGGCAATCCGCTGATGGCTCCGCGAGCAGTTATCGTCGGTGCGCCGGGCGCGGGAAAGACCAGTGTGGGTCGTCGGGTAGCCGAGCGCCTACGCACCGAGTTCCGAGACAGCGACGCACTCGTTGAACAGCGGGTAGGTCGACCGGTGGCGGACATCTTCCTGACGGACGGCGAGTCCACCTTCCGGCAAATGGAGCGTGAAGAGATCGCCAACGCACTCGAAGGTTTCGATGGTGTGCTGTCCTTGGGTGGTGGCGCCATCCTCGACGAGACGACCAGGGCCCTGCTGGCCGACAACACGGTCGTGTGGCTTCAGGTGGATCTCACCAATGCCACGCACCGCGTCGGTTTGAACAGCGCTCGTCCGCTGCTGCTGGGGAACGTGCGAGGAACGATGTTGACAATGCTCAACGAGAGAACTCCGCTGTACCAAGAGGTAGCAACATTCACCGTTGACACGAGTGGGCGATCGTTGCGAGACATCACCGATGAAGTGACGGGTGCGCTTGCTCAAGTGGGGAAGGCGACATGAACGCCCCGGTAACCATTGACGTATTCGCCGAGCACGAGTACCCGGTCATCATCGGCCGAGGACTCCTCGGCGAATTGCCGGCGTTGTGCACCGGAGCACAGAAGGTGGCAGTGCTGCATTCAGCGACTCTTTCGGCCTCGGCCGATGCGATTCGCGAGGACCTCGAGGACAACGGATTCGAGTGCTTCTTGATCGAAGTGCCGGCCGGGGAAGACGCCAAAACCGCTGCGGTCGCAGATTTTGCATGGCAAGCGCTCGGTGCCAGCGGATTCACTCGCTCGGATGTCGTCGTTGGTCTGGGTGGGGGAGCGACCACCGACCTTGCGGGCTTCGTGGCGGCAACGTGGTTGCGCGGTGTGACCGTTATCCAGATCCCAACGACCCTGTTGGCCATGGTCGATGCTGCCGTCGGAGGGAAGACCGGAATCAACACCGATGCTGGGAAGAATCTGGTCGGGTCCTTCCACAGTCCACGGGGCGTCCTATGCGATGTCAATGCCCTGGAGACGCTTCCACGCAACGACCTCATCGCTGGCTTCGGGGAGATTGTGAAGATCGGTTTCACGCACGATGCGAGCGTGCTAACGGATATCGAAGATCGGCCGGAGGCATGCGTTGATCCGTCGGGAGACGTGCTTGCCGATCTGATCCGGCGTGCCGTGCAGGTAAAGGCCGAGGTTGTCGGCTCGGACTTCAAAGAGACCGGGGCCGGCGGCGTGATCGGTCGGGCCGCATTGAATTACGGCCACACGTTCGGGCACGCGATCGAGCGGGTGGAGGATTACCGGTGGAGACACGGTGCAGCTATCAGCGTTGGCATGGTCTTCGTGGCCGAACTGGCTCGACTCGGGGGCAGGCTCGACGACAGTGATGTCGATCGGCACCGAGCAATCCTCGAATCGCTGGGCTTGCCCACGTCCTATGCCGCTGATCGTTGGGAGCGTCTGCTTCCGGCGATGCAGTTGGACAAGAAGGCTCGCGGAAGCTTGCTGAGGTTCGTCGTCTTGAACGGAATGCAGAACCCGGTCCTGTGGGAAGGTCCTGACCCGGCCCTGTTGCACGCCGCCTATAGCGCCGTGAGCGCGTAGGCTCGGGTCCATGTCGCAGGGGCCGCAACCAGTGTGGGTACTCAATGGTCCGAACCTGAACCGGCTCGGCACCCGTGAGCCCGATGTCTACGGCAGCACGAGTTACGAGCAACTGGTCGCGGAAATTGCCTCGGAGGGTCGTTCGCTCGGACTTGAACCTGAGGTGCGCCAAACCAACGACGAAGCCGAATTGATCGGCTGGCTGCATGAGGCGGCAGATCTGTCGGTGCCGGTGATCATGAATCCGGCTGCTTTCACGCACTATTCCTACGCGATCCGTGATGCATGCGCGATGCTCACGGCACCGCTGATCGAAGTTCACCTCAGCAATCCAATTGCCCGCGAGGAATTCCGGCACACGTCGGTTGTATCGGGTGTTGCGACCGGATCGATATCCGGCTTCGGCGTGGATTCCTACCGCCTGGCCCTTCGTGCCCTGGTGAGTGTGCTGGCAAAGTCGTGAGCTACGCGGCGCGCCGAGAGCGTGCGGCCGCTTTGATCTCGCAGGCCGATTCACCAACCGTCATCACGCGGGATTTGCCCTCCATCCGCTACTTCACATCCTTTTCCGGCAGCAATGCGGCAATGGCGATCGGGGCGGAGGCGTTTGTTCTTGTCACGGATGGTCGTTATCGCGACCAGGTTCACTCCGAGGTAGCGCTCGCCGGACTCGAAGGTGTCATCGAGATTCGTATCGATCGCGATCTCATGGGTGCCCTGGCCGCGACCCTGCCACAATCCCACGAGGGTCCAAGCGTCGCTGTGGATTCCAGGCTGGGGTACGCCGATACGCAGCGGTTGCATGCTCTTGGACGAACCCCGTGCGCTTCGCCGATCGATCTCGGAGATCTGCGTCAGGTGAAGGACGCCGTCGAGATAGAGATGTTGACCCAGGCCTGTTCGATCACAGCACGGGGGCTGTCTGTAATCAGTGAGTCGATACGCGTAGGAGAGACCGAGCAATCGATCGCCCGTCGGCTGGAGTACACGTTCGCCGAGCTCGGTGCTCAAGATCGCGCGTTTCCCACCATCGTGGCGACGGGACCCAACTCCGCGGTACCGCACCACAGACCGTCGTCGACGCCCATCGCCCGAGGCGACCTCCTGGTCATCGATTGCGGTGCGCTTGTCGATGGCTATCACGCGGACATGACCAGGACCTTCGTTGTGGGCCGGGAGGCCGATTCGCGGCAGAAGGCGATCCACCAGGCGGTCGTCGACGCCAACGCCGCCGGTCGAGCAGCGGCGGTTCCCGATGTGCGTGCACGAGATGTGGACGCAGCCGCGAGGTCGGTGCTGAGCGATCGAGGTTTCGGAGAGTATTTCACCCACGGAACAGGCCATGGTGTCGGTTTGGCCATTCACGAGGCACCGATGGTCAGTGCCGCGAACGCCGATACGATCAGCGCCGGAACGCCGATTACCGTCGAACCGGGTGTTTACATCCCAGAGTTCGGCGGAGTTCGGATCGAAGACACGATCGTGGTGGGTGACCCCGGGTTACTCCTGACGAAGGCGTCTTACGACCTGAGCGTCGTCGGCTGACCGACGAGCCCGATG
>CAZVWA010000004.1:0-35385 GCA_964631085.1 uncultured Rubrivirga sp. | reverse complement strand
CCGGTCCTACAGGGCTGGTCGCCGTGATCGACGCGGGTGGTGCCACCTGACGTCTGTCCGCGCCCCCGCGAGGTAACCGCAACAAGCGTGCGACCGCACGCGCATGGAACCGAGGAGATACCCGTGACGAACGTCGAGATCACCGCTGAGCCCCGCACCGACTTCGGCAAAGGTGCCGCACGCCGGTTGCGCCGCTCCGGGAATGTTCCCGCTGTCATCTACGGCACCGGTATCGAACTCACCCACATCGCACTCGACGAGCACCAGATCGACCTAGCGCTGCGTAAGCCGCGGGTCGTCCTCAACGTTTCCTACGGGGGGAACGTCTACTTGACCAAGCCGCGCGACGTCCAGCGCGACCCTGTCAAGCGCAACCTCGAGCACGTCGACCTTGTCATCATCACCAAGCAGGAAGCGGCCATCCGCAGCTCCTACGCCGACGCTGTCGCCAAGGCCGAGATCGCCGCCGCGGAAGCCGGCTACGACGCAGCCTCGGTGATCATGGCTCTCGAAGAAGCCGTTGCTCGCGGTGAAGATCCGCTCGAGGCGGTCGACCACGCAGTGGCGGACGTCAAGGAGCGCGCGGCTGAAATGGCGGCGGCTGCTGCTGCACGTGAAGCGGCGCGCGAGGCGGCGGCTGCTGAAGCCGGTGGTGAGGAAGCCGAGGGTGCGGCGGAAGCGAGCGCCGACGAGGCTGAGGGCGAATAACCCTCGGTTCCTACCGGAACTCCCCACCTTCGACGATCTATCGAACCGAGCGACATGTCCGAGCCCTGGCTGATCGTCGGTCTGGGCAACCCGGGGGCGCAGTACGCGGCGACTCGGCACAACGTCGGCGCGATGGCCATCGAAGCCATGGCTGACCAGGTCGGCGTGAAGCTCTCGCGCCACAAGAAGGCCCTGGCGAACATCGCGGAGACCCATCTGGGTTTCCCCGGTGATCGGGTGCCCGCGGTGCTGTGCGCTCCGTTGTCCTACATGAACGAGAGCGGGGGTCCGGTCAAGGCGGCAATGGCGTTCTACCGAATACCACCCGAGCGACTCCTGGTGCTGCACGACGAACTCGACATCGATTTCACCGCGTTGCGGATCAAGAAGGGCGGTGGAGACGGCGGACACAACGGGTTGAAGAGCATCCGGTCGGCGATCGGAACCGGTGACTACTACCGAATTCGATTGGGAATTGGTCGACCCCCCGGGCGCCAGGCACCGGCGGACTTCGTTCTTCAGGCGTTCACAGGTGCGCAGCGCACCGAACTGCCGGCTTTCTTGTCGCGAGCCAGCGATGCCGCTGAGACCCTCATACGACGGGGCTTGGAAGTGGCGCAGAATGAGTTCAACGAGCGGTCATCCGGTGGAGGGAACCTATGAGCGATCCACGTTCTGATGCTGAGGTCTCACGGGACGTCGCCCAGCGCGCCGGGCAGTTGCTGCTGCAGATCCGCTCGGAATTCCTTGCCGAGAACGGGGACGTTCACGATAGGGAGACCGCCAACAAACTCCGCGATCGAGCCGACGCAGCGTCCAACGACCTCATCTTGGATTTCCTCGCCCACGCGCGTCCGGGGGATGCGGTCCTCAGCGAAGAGGCCAAGGATGACCCGTCTCGGCTGGAATCCGAACGTGTGTGGATAGTCGACCCGCTGGATGGCACATGGGAGTACGGGCAAAACCGAGTGGACTTTGCCGTTCATATTGCGCTGTGGAGTGGCGGGGAATTGCACGCATGCACGGTCGATCTTCCGGCTCAGGAAATCACCCGGTCGGTCCTCGATGACCTCAGTTACGCGCCTTTGGATACCACCCGACCGATCCGCGTCGTCGCGTCGCGCAGTCGCCCTCCGGCGACGCTGGATGCCACCTGCGCCGAGCTCGGACGCCTTCTAGCCGACGCCGGGATCAGTGATCGGGGGGTGGAAGTCGTGGACGTCGGGTCGGTAGGTGCGAAGGTCAATGAGATCTTGAAGGGTCGCGCGGACATCTATCTCCACGACACCGGCTTCTACGAGTGGGATGTCGCGGCACCCTACGGAGTGGCAACCCATTACGGACTTCGCTGTTCGAACACCGGTGGTGAGGCGATCACGTTCAACCACATGCCCCCGTATGTCAACAACCTCGTCGTGTCACACCCGATCCTCTACCCGCACGTGATGCAGGCCCTTGCATCAGCCTCCGCAACGTGAGCCTTCGCCAGCTAGACGAACTCCTCGATCGGTATCCACCGATCATTCGGGTGGGTGAACTCGCCGCGGATCCGTCGGCTCACGACATCGACGTGCACGCTCTGCTGGGCACACACCCCGTCATCACCCATCGGATACGTCACGCCTCGAATACTCCGGTCTTGGTGTTGACTCCGACGGGATCCGGTGCCGACGACATGGCGGCGGCCCTGCGGGATTTCGCACCCGAAGCACGGATTGCAACCTTCCCTTCCTGGGAGACCCTCCCGCACGAACGCTTGTCCCCTTCGTCCGACACCGTGGGTCGGCGAACCCACGTCCTTCGGCGCATCGCTAACCCGGTCGATGACGATCCCCTGCTGCAGCCGGTGGACATCGTCGTCGCATCCGTGCGTGCGGCACTCCAACCCGTTATGTCGGCGGTGGCTGAGGCCGAGCCCGCGCGCGTGCGCGTCGGAGATCACATTGATCTCACCGATCTCGTCGAACACTTGGTGGGTTTGGGTTACGAACGGGTCGACCTGGTCGAGCGTCGAGGCCAGGTGGCCGTGCGAGGCGGCATCGTCGACGTCTTCCCGGCTATCGAAGAACACGCCGTGCGCGTGGAATTCTGGGGAGACGATGTTGACGGAATCCGGTACTTCGCCGTTGCGGACCAACGGTCTCTCGAGCCGGTTGAGCACGGCCTCCTCGCCACTCCCGTTCGAGAGCTGCTGCTGACCGACGATGTGCGCGAGCGCGCCCGCGAATTGGCCGCGCATGCACCGGGTATCGCGGACCTGTGTACGCAGATAGCCGAAGGTGTCGCGATCGAAGGGATGGAGTCCTTAAGCGCGCTGTTCGACTCATCAATGGTGACATTGCTCGAGCTCTTGCCCCGTGGCTCCCAAATAGTCGTGAGTGAGCCGGAGCGGGTGAGTGCGCGGGCGGCGGATGTGATCCGGACGGCGCAGGAGTTCTTGGAAGCCGGTTGGCACAGCGCGGCGGTGGGAGCCGATGTGCCGATCGACATCGATCCGGCCGCCTACCGGACGCTGGATGAACTCCATGAGCTCGCCGGGACCCGAGGGTGTCGATGGTGGTCGCTTGACCCTCTCCGCAATCCCGACCCCGATATCGACTTCGGCGCAAGCGCCCCGGAGGAGTATCGAGGCGATGCAGAAACTGCCTTCGGAGATTTTCGAACGTGGCTTGCCGACAGTCGTGTTGTCATCGTTACCGCGGGAGGTCGAGGCTCGCTGGAGCGGTTGGCCGAGGAGATGGCGCAGGCTGATGTTCCCTCCCGGCTCGAGGATGACCTCGAGATCGGAACCGACTCCGTTGTGCACCTGGTGCGCAGCCACCTGCATCGAGGATTCCTTCTGCCCACACTGGCGGTGATCACCGAGAGCGATCTGCTCGGACAGCGCAGTACCGGCAAGGACGGTCAACGACTCCCGAGCCGGCGCCGCAAGACCATCGATCCGCTGTCCTTGAAGGCAGGGGATTTTGTCGTCCACGAACATCACGGAGTCGGTAAATACGTTGAGATGATCCGACGCACGATCCAGGGTGCCGAGCGGGAATATTTGATCATCGAGTACGCCCCGAGCAAGCGCGGACAACCCGCGGATCGACTTTTCCTACCGATGGATCAACTCGATCTGATCACGCGTTATGTCGGAGGCGAGTCGCCGAGCCTGCACCGTCTTGGTGGTGGTGATTGGGCAAAGACGAAAGGACGTGCCCGCAAAGCTGTGCGGCAGATTGCCGGGGAACTCGTACGTTTGTATGCGGCTCGACAGGCGAGTACCGGACATGCGTTCGCTCCGGATACTCCGTGGCAACGCGAACTTGAAGACGCGTTCGAGTACGTCGAGACCCCCGATCAACTCGCCTGCATTGACGAAGTGAAACTCGATATGCAGCGCGTGACTCCTATGGATCGGCTTATCTGCGGTGATGTCGGTTACGGCAAGACCGAGATCGCGGTGCGCGCGGCGTTCAAGGCCGTGCAGGACGGCAAGCAAGTTGCCGTGCTCGTTCCGACCACGTTGCTCGTGCAACAGCATCTCGCCACATTTAGCGATCGGTACGCAAGTTTCCCGATTCGAACCGCAGCGTTGTCTCGATTCACTTCGGCCAAGGAACGCACCGAAGTCCTCGCCGGAATCACCGATGGAACGATCGACATCGTCATCGGCACGCACCGTCTCCTCACCCCTGAGGTTCGTTTCAAGGATCTCGGCCTGGTGATCATCGATGAGGAACAAAGATTCGGTGTAGAGCACAAAGAACACCTGAAGGCGTTAAGAGCGAACGTCGATGTCCTTGCGATGTCGGCCACCCCCATCCCACGCACGCTGGAAATGGCGGTTACCGGAATCCGGGAGATGTCGGTAATTCAGACGCCGCCGGAGGAGCGTCATCCGGTGTTGACGTACGTCGGTCCGTATGACGACAAACAGATCGCCGCGGCCATTCGCCGTGAGTTGCTTCGCGATGGTCAGGTCTTTTTCGTCCACAACCGCGTGGAGTCCATTGAGCGTGCCGCCAAGCGTGTTCAGGAGCTTGTTCCCGAAGCGCGGGTCGCGATCGCGCACGGCCAGATGGCTGAGGGGCGACTCGAGCAGGTCATTGTCGATTTCTGGAACAAGGAGATCGATGTTCTCGTGTGCACGACCATCGTGGAATCTGGTATCGACATCGCCAACGCCAACACCCTGATCGTCGACCGCGCCGACACATTCGGCCTGTCCCAACTGCACCAACTTCGCGGGCGCGTGGGGCGAAGCCGCGAACGGGCCTACGCCTATTTGTTGTACGACCCGAATAAGCCGCTGACCGAGACCGCCCACGAGAGGTTGTCCACCATCGCCCAGCGCACCGACCTTGGGTCCGGCATGCAGATTGCGATGAAAGATCTGGAAATCCGTGGGGCGGGCAACCTGCTCGGCGGTGAGCAGAGTGGACACATCGCGGATGTGGGATTCGACCTCTACGTACGGCTTGTCGGCGAGGCCCTCGCCGAGCACAAGGCCGGCCTAGGGGAGGGTGAGGCGGAGGTCGCGGAGGTCAAGGTCGAGTTGCCCATTACCGCCCACCTGCCGGAGAACTATGTGCCAGCCGAGCGCCTGCGCCTAGAGGCGTACAAGAGATTGGCCGATGCCCACACCGACGAGCAGGTCGACGAAGTCGCAGCGGAGTTGGCGGATAGGTACGGACCATTGCCCGCGGAGGCGCGGACTCTCGTGGACGTGGCTCGATTCCGCGTGCATTGCCGAGCCGCGGGGATCGAGGAAGTCATCGCCCAGGGCAACGCCGTTCGCGTCCACCCGGTCGAACTGCCCGAGTCCGCGCAGATGCGCATCACCCGCCTATACCCGCGCACCACGGTCAAGCCCGCCGTCCGTACGATCATCGTGCCGCGTCCGACTGCGGGATCCGCGGTCGGCGCAGCAGCCCTGAAAGATCAAGAACTGCTGACGTGGGCCGACGAACTAGTGAGTGCGGTACGCGGCGCACCGGCACGGCAGACAACGAAGGACGGATCGATCGATGGTGAATAGGCCGAAGTTGGGGCTCGTGGGCGCGATCGCCGCGGGAGCGCTCGTGCTCAGTGGTTGCGCATCTGCCACCCCGGGAGCGGCAGCGATCGTCGGGAACGAACGCATATCCGAGCGGCAACTGACCGAGCAGGTCGAGCAGGTGCTCGTTGCCCAGGGGCGGCCGGTCGATTCGGCTTCCGAGGCTCTGGTCGTCACCACCCTTGATCGGATGATTACCTCGCTACTCGTCGAGCAGATCGCCGAGGAACAGGGAATCGAAGTCACCCAGGGTGAACTCGACGCGACCATCGCCCAGTACGCCGCCGCCTCCGGCGGCGAGCAGGCATTCAAAGACACGCTGCTCGCGCAAGATCTCGCGCCCGACGACATCGAGGATTTGTTTCGGGTGAACATCCTCGCGCAGAAGATGGGCATGATCCTCGATCCCGGCGGAACACCGGATAGCCAGTCCGCGGCGATTTTCGCGGCAGTCACTGCCTTTAGTCAGGAAGCGGGCACCGAGGTGAGTCCGCGCTATGGATCGTGGGATCCGGCGGGGCTGGTGGTCGGACCTCCTCCAAACGATCTCTCTGCCCCGATTCCGTTCTCCTAACGGGCGCATGACCAAGCGTGGCGAGCGGGTTCTCGAACTCGTCGAGGTGATGGATCGGCTTCGATCCCCGGGCGGGTGCCCGTGGGATGCGCGCCAAACGCATGCCAGCCTCGTGGAGTACTTGGTTGAAGAGGCCTACGAAACCGTCGAGGCGATTGAGGACGAGGACGACGCCGGCCTCCGCGAAGAGCTCGGGGACCTTTTGTTGCAGGTCGTCTTCCACGCCAGGATCGCGGAAGAGTCCGACGGCGAAGGCTGGGACATAGACGATGTTGCGGGGGGCATCATCGAGAAGTTGATTCGTCGACATCCTCATGTCTTCGCCGATGCCGATGCCGATACCGCCGAGCAAGTCGAAGCGAACTGGCACGCCCTCAAGGCCCAGGAAAAGGGACGAGCGTCGGTGACCGACGGAATTCCCGAGCATTTGCCGGCGCTGTTGCGGGCGTCCAAGGTGCACTCACGAAGCGCCTCGCTCGGTGATGATCTCCCGGCACCGGAGATGTCCCAGAGGGCAGAGCAACTACTGGATTCGGTCGAGAACGAAGACGCTCTCGGTGATCTGTTGCTCGCCGTCGCTTCACTCGCGCGCGATCGCGACTGGGACGCAGAAGCCGCCCTACGGCAGGCGGTTAGACGTCGCATCGCCGCCATTCGCCAAATCGAGGGCCGGTGAACGACGCCACCGCGGACTTCCGGCGATTGGCTGAACGGGCAATCGACTCCGCGCTGGAAGCCGATCCGGTTGCAGCCACGTGGCTTGGTGATCACCGTTTCGATGGGCGACTCCCGGATTACTCGGTACCGGCCCAGGACTCGCGTGCCCGCGAGATCGACGATCAACTGACCGCAATCGATGCGATCGATGATGTCGAACTCGATGTGACCGACCTCGTGGATCTGGAGATCCTGCGCTCGAGATTGCAGCGCGAGGCCTTCGAGATAGAAGAACTGCAGGCACATCGATGGAATCCCATGGTGTGGAACCCCGGGACCGGGCTGCATCTGCTGCTGTCCCGGGACTTTGCTGGGTGGGATGAGCGGCTGGGGAGTATCGATGCCCGGTTATCGGCCATTCCCGAGTTCTTGGATCAGGCACGTCGCACGCTCGAATCGATGCCCCATATTCACGTCGAGACCACGATCGTTCAGATGCAGGGGACCCGGAGTCTCATCGCTGATGTCATCGCCGAGCACTGTCAGGCGAATGACTCCCGGGTCCCTGACTCCATTGCGGGGGCCGTTGAGGAGATTGATCGACACCTGGCGTGGCTCGAAGATCAATTACCCGTCAGCACCCGAAGCCCTCGACTAAATCAGCGCGTCTACGCCGGGGTGCTGTGGCATGCGCTCGATGACGCGACTAGCGCGAACCACCTGCTGCGGGATGCAGAAACCCACCTTGATGCAGTGACCGAACGCATGCGCGACGTCGCCGCGGAGTATCTCGGTGAGTCGACGCATGCCGAGCGCATTGTTCGCCGCGCTTTGGAAGCGGTTGCGGCACAGGCGCCAGTGTCCGATCAGACCGTCCTGCCCCTCGTGCGGGATGCTCTGATGCGAACAACCGATTTCGTCAGGCGACATGATTTGGTGACCATCCCCGCTGTCGATACCCAGGTCATCGAGATGCCCGAGATCCACCGCGGTGTCGCAGTCGCTTATTGCGATGCTCCAGGTCCGCTCGAGCAAGCCGACGTTCCCACGTATGTCGCGGTCTCACCGACACCGTCTGCCTGGGATGCGGATCAGGTTGCTTCCTTTTACCGCGAGTACAACGCGACCCTTCTGCACGACCTCACCGTGCACGAAGCGATGCCCGGCCATGTCCTGCAGTTGGCGCACGCAGCGAAGCTGCAGACGCCTACACGCGTGCGCCGATTCGGTTTCAGCGGCGTATTCGTCGAAGGGTGGGCGGTCTATGCAGAGGAACTCCTACTCGATCGTGGATACGCGCCCGAGGAATCTCGGCGATCGGCGCTGGCGATCCGCCTTCAGCAACTGAAGATGCAAGCCCGCATGGCGATCAACACGATCTTGGATATTCGGGTCCACTCCATGGACATGACCGAGGACGAGGCGCTTCGCCTGATGACCTTTCGCGGTTTCCAGGAGCAGGGAGAGGCGATCGGTAAATGGCGCCGGGCGCTGCTCACCGCCGGGCAACTGCCGACGTACTTCGTCGGATACCGGGCTGTCCGCAGCATCGCCGACGATCTTCGAGTGTTGCACCCCCAGTGGAGCGATCGCGAAGTGCACGATCTGATGCTGAGCCACGGTTCCCCTGCACCGAGGCACCTTCGGACATTGATAGGAATCTGAGATGAAGCGAGTAGTGCTGGGCCTGGTGTTGGCGGCGCTGGTGGTTGCCGGATGCTCCCCGCCTGATCCTGACCCGGGCGATGGGTCCCAATCTTCCCCGGCTGCTTCTTCGAGTCCGCAGGAAACGACGCGCACTCTGGCTGATTGGGCCGGTGAGGTGTGCCAGGCCCGCGATCTCCTGGAATTGAAGGTGGCCAGCGTCGCGCTGGGTCTCGACGTGGATCCCGGGGGTGGGTTGGATCAACTTCCGGAGTTGCGCGAGCAAGTTGAAGGCGAAGTAGAAGTTCTCCAGCAGGGTGTCGACGATCTCCTGATCGCTGTGCGCGCGGTGCCCGATGACTCCCCCGAGGTCAGCGCGTTCGTTGACGAAGTCGACACTTTGGTCGGCTCTGCTCAGGAATCGGCAAACGAGGCCTTATCGCAGTTGCAGGCGGCAACCGAGGCGGACAACGCCCTGCTCGCGGGGGTAGCTGCGGTGCAAGCGGTGGCTGCGGCCCAGTCGGCCTACAGCGATGCAACCGAGGCGCTCGCACTGCTCAACGATGTCCGCAACGACTCCAGCGGACCTCTGGCTCGAGCCTTCGATGACGCACCGGAATGCGCCTGATCCCCTCGGGAGCGGCAAGGTTTTCCACAATTAACGTGATTCGAACATCCCGAGGGTGACGCGGACGCCTTGATCGGGCAGGCTCACCGTATGAAACGTCGCACCCTGTTGGTGAATCTGGGTATAGGCGCGGTGATCGTCGTCGTTCTCGGCTTGATAATGGTTTCCTTGCGGCCCGGGGCTGAGCCGGTCGAACAACGAACCGTGTCGGTTTCCCGCGGGGATGTGAGTGCGACCGTGACCGCGAGTGGCACGGTCGAGCGGGCAGGAATCGTGGACCTGTCTTTCACGTCGGGTGGGACGATTACGTCGGTCAACGTGGAGCCGGGAGACAGCGTCAGTGCTGGATCGGTCCTCGCGACGGTGGACGACACGGCTGCCCTTCAGCAGTTGGCCGCCGCAGAATCTTCACTTGCCCAGGCCGTGCAGAGCGCGGCATCGAGCGATGCCTCTGTCTCGAGCGCCAGCGTTGCCCTATCGAACGCGAAGCGAGTAGCTAGGCAAACGAACAAGCGCAACAAGCTCGCGGTGACACAAGCCGAGGAATCGCTTGCTGTGGCTCAGGACGTGTGGGACGAAACGTGTCTAGATCCGAATAACTCGATGTGTCCGAATCCGTCCGCGCAATCGCAACTGAAGTCGGCACAGGCGAGTGTCGATTCTGCTCAACGTGCCTTCGACACCTCGGTTGAGAACGCGGCGAACAATGCAATCGGCTATGACGTTGCGGTGAACCAGGCCGGTGAACTGCTGACGCAACGACAAAACCAGGAGAACAGCGCCTGTGAGGGCGCTGGTTCGGGTACGTCGGTGTGCACGAGCGCGCAAACGGCAACTGTCACCGCTCGGCAGGCGTATGACAACGCGGTGCGGGCCCGGACCACCGGCCTGCTGGTCGATCAGCAGGCTCAGCAAACGGCATCGCTGAGCCTGGCGAGCGCCAATGTCGCCCTGCAGAAGGCGCAGGTCGACCTGCGCAAGGCGGGCGATGATGCCGTGAGATCAGCACGGCAGGCGCTGCAGAGCGCTGAGCGTGTCTACGACCAGGGCAAGGTGGCTGGCCAACAGTCGGTGTCGTCAGCCCAATCTGCATTGACATCGGCGCTCGCCTCACAGCAAACCGTCGAGTTGCCCGATGGTGAAGAGTTGAATTCGGCGCAAGCGGCCATCGTCGCGGCGCAGTCCGGTGTTGATGTGGCCGAGCAAGCTCTTGAGGAAACTTCGCTCGTGAGTCCCGTCGATGGACTGATCGGCGAGGTTCCCTATGTGGTGGGTGAATCAACGGCCACCGCGGGTGCGACGGGGGGCATCACGGTGATTCCCGAGGGTCCATTGGAGATTGTCGCTGACTTCGCGGAGTCGGATGCGTCGGGAATCGCGGTCGGTGCAGAGGCCACCGTGACCTTCGATGCGCTCGCGGGAGCCGAGGCTGTCGGATCGGTTGTGGCTGTCGATCCCGTGGCGACGACAGGAGCATCAGGGCTAGTCACCTACCGGGTCCGGATTCAAGTGACCGATCCGCCCGAGTCGGTTCGCGAAGGCATGACGGCGTCGGTCTCCGTCCTCGTCGCACGATCACCGGACACCTTGTTCGTGCCGCAGGGAGCGATTACCGGTTCGGGAGATCGGGCGTCGGTGCTGTTGCTCGGCCCCGATGGCGAGGCTGTTCGAACGCGCGTGACGATCGGTTTGCAAGGTGATGCCGGCACCGAGGTCACGGCGGGGGTGAAGGACGGTGATGTCCTCGTCATTCCGTCGGCGGACGACGTCGCATTCCCCGATGGTGGCGTACCCGGCTCGGGCCGCGACTCTGACCCCGACGGTCCCTTCGGAGGGGGCGGCGAGTGAGGGTCCCGGTCGTCCAGATGGAGGACATCACCAAGGTCTACGGCGAAGGAGAAGCCGAGGTCCGCGCCGTGGACGGGGTCTCGTTGACTGTCGCGACGGGCGAGTACGTCGCCATCATGGGTGCTTCGGGCTCGGGTAAGTCCACGCTGATGAACATCATCGGGGCTCTCGATGTGGCAACGTCGGGCATCTATCGGATCGATGGAGTCGATATCGGCGATCTCGATGATGACGCACTGTCCCTTGTCCGCAACCGGCGCATCGGTTTCATTTTCCAAGCGTTCAACTTGATCCCACGCATGAGTGCGGCCGCGAATGTCGAGCTTCCTTTGATGTATCGGGGCGTGCGTAGGTCGGAGCGTCGGCGCCGTGCTTTGGATGCCCTAGGCAAAGTCGGTCTTGCGGATCGCGCGCACCATCAACCGAACGAGCTCTCCGGCGGTCAGCAGCAGCGTGTTGCCGTGGCGCGGGCGCTAGCCATGGAACCGTCGTTGATGCTCGCAGACGAGCCAACGGGCAACTTGGACTCGAAGTCGACGGCGGATGTTCTCGATCTCCTCGACGAAATCCACTCCGAGGGCAAGACCATCGTCATCATCACCCACGAGGACGAGGTAGCAGCTCGGGCCGATCGTGTGGTCACACTGCGTGACGGGCGCATCGAATCCGATGTGCTGGCGGCCGCGCGATGATTTTCATCGAAGCCCTCAGGAGCGGTTGGCAAGCGATCCTCGCCAATCGTCTGCGATCGATCCTGACCACGCTCGGCATCATGATCGGTGTTGCGGCGGTCATCATCCTGGTCGCGTTCGGTCAGGGGGCCTCGAACTCGGTTACCTCGAGCATCCAATCCCTTGGGAGCAATCTGCTCACGGTCACTGCCGAGAACCCCAACCGGGGCGGCGAGATCGTCAATCCGTCCATTCAGGATCTAACGGTGGAGGATGCGGCTGCCTTGAACGATCCGGTAGCCGCCCCCGATGTGGCGGGAGCCGCGCCGGAGAAGCGGGCTGCCGTTACCTGCACCATCGGTGATCTGAGTCATTCGACTCAGATGATCGGTACCTGGCCGGCCTACTTCGAGATCACCAACTCACCGGTAGCCGCCGGCGCCTATTTCAGTAATTCCGATGAACTCTCCGCGCGCCGCATCGTGGTCGTCGGGAGCACGGTCGCCGAGGAGTTGTTCCCCGACAGTGACCCGCTGGGCAAGCGGATCTCCTGCAACGGAGCTCCGTTCACGGTCGTTGGTGTGCAGGAAGAGAAAGGGGCGTCGTTCACGAACCCGGACGACATCGTCATCGCTCCCATTACCGCGGTGGAGAATTCGATTACTGGCTACGGTGCGGTCAGTTCGATTTCCGTCCAAGCGACCTCGCCGGAGACCACGGATCTGGCTGAAGAGCAGGTCATCGCGATCCTCGACGACCGACACGGGACGCAAGAAGGAACCCGCGACTTTGAGGTCTTCAATCAGGCCAGTCTCCTCGAGACGGCCAACACCGCTTTGGGAGTCTTCACCGCACTCCTCGGTGCGGTCGGAGCGATCAGTCTGCTCGTCGGCGGTATCGGAATCACCAACATCATGTTGGTTTCGGTGACGGAGCGAACCAGAGAGATCGGTATTCGAAAGGCCATCGGTGCGTCGAGGCGATTCATCTTGCTGCAGTTTCTTCTCGAAGCGACCGTGCTGTCGCTTTTCGGAGCCACCGCTGGTGTGGGTATAGCCATCTTGATTGCTCAGGTGGAGGTGGCAGGTATATCTCCGTCCGTCGTTCCCATCTCTGTCGTGGGTGCATACGTGATCAGCGTGGCGATTGGTTTGTTCTTCGGCAGTTATCCGGCCAAGCGGGCGGCATCCCTACGACCGATTGAGGCGTTGCGACATGAGTGAGGATCAGCAGATGGCCGACTCCCAAGCTGTTGACGACCAGAGCAATTCCGCCGATGAACTAGCCGCCCTGCTCGCAAAGCGTGGCAAGAAGGGCCGGGCACGATCGACGTCAATCCTCATCGGTGTGCTCGTGCTACTCGTGGGAATCTTCATCGGTATCGGGCTAGGCCGTGCCACCGCGCCGGACTCCGGTGGCGGACCGGGAATTTCGCAGAACGAAGGCCCGCCTCGGGGTGGTCCCTTCGGAGGACGGCCGAGGCGTTAACCCCACATTCCGTCGGTGACGAGACCGTCCTGGACCGTGAGCGTCAAGCGATCGTTTCGATAGTCCATGGTCACCGCCTGCGGCTGGCCATCGATTGTGCCGAGTCGCCAGACGTAATCCGCTTGCTCGATCATCGCGGTTGCCTCGTCCTGTGGCATCGGCTCGGCGATGAGCTCATCCAGGAAAGCCACCTGCTCGGGAGTGATGTTCATGTCCGTTTCCTCCTCGGGAGTCTGGCTTGTTTCCTGGCTCGGTGTCGACGGATCGGTGGAGGTGGAATCGCCGGTTTCGGATGAGCATCCGGCTAGCACGAGAGCACCCAACCCGATCGCGGCGAGGACGGTAAAGACGCGGGATGTGTTAGCGATCATGACTGCTCCGATTTCTTTTCGCGCGATCGAGCGATGGCGATGATGACGAAGACGACGGCGGTGATGAATCCGGCGATAGCGAGGAAGGGGAGCAGGAACCCTAGTGCGGTTACGGCTCCTGCGGTGAGTGCGAGGAACGCATTCCATCCGTTTTCGAGCCCGCCGAGGAAGTCTGGCGATACTCCGGGCCCCACGTCGCGTTGGTCCAGGTAGATGTAGGCCGTGGACATCTCCACCTGCCGGGTGAGGTAGTCACGCCGAGCAGTCGTGGATTCCAGCTCGGCTTGCCGGTTGGCGAGCTCGCCTTCTACTGCGATGAGGTCGGCGACTGACTGTGCTTGGCGCTGGAGTTCCTCGAGACGGTCGATTGACTGCTCAAGGGCGTCGATGCGTGCTTCCACATCGATCACTTCCACAGTGACATCCTGCGAGTCGATGCTGCTGCTTTGGACTTCTCCGAGCATCGCGACCGAATCCAGGAGAGCGTCGAGGTTGGCGGCCGGAATCCGAACGGTGAGGCTCGCGCTGGCGTCGTCGTCGGTTCCGTAGACGCTCTGGTTTTGGATGAAACCCTCGAGACTCGATGACGCATCCTTGATGTCGGAGATCGACGTCGGGACATCGTCGACTTCCATCGAGACGTTCGCGGTGCGAATGATCTGCTCGCCCACCCGAACACTCGTAGCTTCATCCATGGGAGCGGATTCAGCGGAGACGCCCGATGGCTCCGCGTAGTCGACATTGGTGTTGCCGCACCCCGTCAGCATGCCGACGGCCAGTGCAGCCGCACCGATCCCGAGAGCCCTTCTCTTCATGTCCACACATCTTGGACGTCCGAGCCTGCTCGCCGGGTCCGCGCGGTGGTCACAGTTTGGTCACTCTTGGCGGGACTGAAGGGCCTTTCGGTAGGGCAGGAGGTCCCTGCTGCGATTTACCCCAACCACTCCGACGATTTCTCCTGACGCTCCCGTATCGCGGTATTCCACGATGCAATCCCCATCCCAATCACCGTCAACGAGGTGTGGTTCACCGAGGGAGGGCATCCCGAAGGATTGGATATTGAGGTCGTATTGATCGCTCCAAAAGGACGGGACGGCGGCGAAGGGTGTTGGGTCAGGTTCGGCGCCGTCGAGTAGGGCGGCGAGGGTTTTCCCAGCGCGACGACCGATCTCTGTCGGCATGTTCCAGTGCTCGACCCGCGACGGTTCACCTGGGAACAGCGCGTTGGGATGGCGTGCGATGTCACCGACGGCGACCGCGGGTGCCGGGCTGTCCACGACCTTCAGTGACTCATCCACGAGCACACCGTCGGAAAGGTCGAGGCCGTTGCCTTGAAGCCACTCGACGTTCGGAACCGAACCGATCGCCTCGAGGACCACGGTGGCCGGTAGTTCGGTTCCGTCATCGAGTCGGACACCGGTCACGTGATCGTCTCCCAGCACCTCCTCGACTGTTCGGCCAAGGTGAAATCGGACGCCGTTGGCTTCGTGATGCCGACGCATGGCAGCGCCGAACTCCGCACCCAGTGGTCGGACCAGGGGTTCGGGGTCGAGTGCCACAACGTCGACATCGGCGCCCAGTTTGCGGGCCGTTGCTGCGACCTCACAGCCGATGAATCCTGCGCCCAAGATGACCAAACGGCTTCCGGGACCGAGTTGGTCGCGCAGGTGCGCCGCGTCTTCGGCGTTTCGAAGGAGAACTCGGCCAGCGGTGGGGCCGGGGATGGGGAGTTGCCGTGGGCGGATACCGGAGGCAATCACGAGACCCGAGAAGGGGAGGACCGATCCGTCGTCGAGGGTGACGCTTGAAGCCGCGAGATCGCTTGCGACGACGCGGCTGCCGAGGCGCCACTCGACGTCATCGATGGATGCGCGACGCGGAAAATGGAGATCCTCGACTTCCACGCCTCCGGCGAGCGCCTCCTTCGACAACGGTGGGCGGTTGTAGGGCGGGTGTGGTTCGTCCCCGATGACGATGATGTGGTCCTCGTAGCCAGCACCGCGTAGTGACTCGGCTGCTCGGAGGCCGCCGAGCCCGGCACCCACGATTACCACGGGATCGTTCATGACACTCTCAGGCTAATGGCCTGCATCGGGCAAGCATCGGCTGCGTGCTCAACTTCATCTAGACGGCTGTCATCGGCTCGGGGAACGAACTGCAGGACACCGTTGTCGTCGAGTGTGTGACTTAGGTGAAGTTCAGGTAAGGAGCCGGGTGTTCCTACGCGGGTGCCGGAATCGCATCGGCTGTTTCGGGGACGTCGATGGGCGTTGGGTCGGTGAAATCGCTCAAGAGGTACAGGCTCGTGGCACTGATGGGGTCGCCATCGGGGCTGCTCGCGGAGTACTCGCGAAGTATCCGCACGATCCGACCCTCGTCGTCCACCCAGATCGTCGCCACGAGTGAGGCGTCTGTTGCGTCGTTGACGACGGTCAGTTCCTCGCCGCTGAAGCCCATCGTCAACGGGCCGAGACTCGGGTCAAGATCGGCGTCGAATCTCGTCGCTGAAGTATCGACGACCTCCTCGTCTCCAACGAGGGTGACGTTGGTGGCCGAATCGAGACCCTCGAGTGGGGTGAAGCCCACCTTCGTCGGCACTCCAGTCTCGGAGTCGAGTGCGAACCAGGTTCCGTCGAGTTCTAGGAAGTGACCATCGGCTGTTTGAATCTCGCGGGTCGTAGCGAATTCGTCGGACCACGCAATATCGCCGTACTCGGAATCGATGTCGACAAACCCGACGCCGGCAAGGATTCTCTCGAAGCCCTCGACGTTCGTGATCAACTGTGATTCCACCGAGACTTGGCCACGGGTGCTGGCCACGGCGTCCACCCATGCATCGGCAGGGGACGGATTCTCGATCGTGGGTGATTCAGTGGGCGTCGAAGGTGTGGTCGGAGTCGAAGAGGTGGCTGGTTTGCTGTCTGCGGGTTCACCGCTGCAGCCCACAAGCGCCAGTGCTGCGGCTGCAGCGATAACCAGAGTCCTTCTCACTGGTCGCGGAGCATGCGCCGCAAAATCTTTCCCGACGCTGACTTTGGAATCTCCTCGGTGAACACGATGTCGTGTACCACTTTGTAGGTAGCGACGTGCTCGGCGGTGAATTCAGTGATGTCCGCCGGACTGGCTTCTTGTCCAGGCTTGAGCACGATGAAAGCACGGGGGCGTTCCCCGGCCTCATCGTCCGGGACCCCGATCACCGCGGCATCGGCAATCGCGGGATGCGTGAGGAGAAGCGCTTCGAGTTCGGCAGGAGCCACCTGGAAACCCTTGAACTTGATGAGTTCCTTGACACGATCGACGATTGTGAGGTGACCGTCCTCGTCGATGAAGCCGACGTCTCCAGTGTGCAGCCACCCATCCTCATCGATGGTCTCGGCGGTCGCCTCGGGGTTGTTCAGGTAGCCCTCCATCACTTGTGGGCCCCGCACCCATAGTTCACCGACGCCACCAACGTCTTGATCGTCGCCGTTCTCGACATCCACGATTCGACACTCGGTGTTGGCGACGGTGACACCACAGGTCCCAGGCTTGAAGCCACCCATGCGGGTGACGTGCGAGACCGGACTCATCTCGGTCATCCCGTATCCCTGCACCACCTCGCAGGCGATGCGGTCGGAAGCTTCCTGGGCGAGTTCGGCGCCGAGGGGAGCCGCACCCGAGAAGACCTGCTTCAGGCTCGAGAGGTCGAAGTTCTCCACGAGTGGGTGCTTAGCAAGGGCGAGCACGATTGGCGGTACCGCGAACAACCGCGTGATCTTGTGCTCTTGGATCAGGCTCAGGCTTTGCTCGAGGTCGAAACGCGGAACCGTCACGATCGTGGAGCCCTTGCTGAGGAAGAAGTTCATCAACACCTGCATCCCGTAGATGTGGAAGAACGGAAGAACAGCCAGAACGACCTCGCCATCCTCGACCTCAAGTGCGTCCTCGCACTGGACCAGATTGGCGACGAGGTTCCGGTGGTTCAGCATCACACCCTTGGGAAAGCCCGTTGTTCCCGACGAGTACGGAAGCACCACGATCTGCTGATCGACGTCGACCGCAACCTGCTCGATGGGAGCAGCCATGAGTTGCATGAACGATTCCATGCCATCAGGAGCGTCACCGATTATGAATATGTCCGTGACTCCAGCATCCTTCGCCGCGGTCACCGCGGTCTCGGCGAAAAGTCCGATGGTGATCAACATGGTCGATCGCGAATCGCGAAGTTGGAAGGCCACCTCTTCGGCCGTATAGGTGGGATTGATCGTGCTGACCGTCACCCCGGCAATAGCTGCGCCGTGGAAGACAATCGCAAACTCGGGGATGTTCGGCGACATCAAGGCGATGGTGTCTCCGGGGCCCAGGCCACGCGCCTGGAGTCCACCGGCAAATGCCTTCATGGCCCCGGCTAGTTGAGCGTAGGTATAGGTGCGCCCCGACGGTCCGTCTATCAACGCCGGCCGGTCGGGAACTCGTGCGGCTTCACGAAGCACATGGTCGGTGATGGTGACGTCGGGAATGACGACGTCGGGCAACGGACTTCGGTGGATGATCATGGTGGCTCCCCTGGAACGCTGACCGCTCGAATACGTGCTCTGAGTCTGGCAAGCATCAGGGCGTGTCGGTGGTGCTTTCGGCAAAAAAGAGTGGGGGCCCCAGCAGATGCTGGGACCCCCACAGTGGCCTTAGCCGGGAACTACATGCTTGCTCCCGTGCCCTCCAACCACATGTTGACGGTGTCGGTGTTAGCGCTGATCCATTCGGCAGCAGCTTCCTCCGGGCTGGCGCCACCCTCGATCGCCGCAGCGACAGAGTTCTGATCGCCATTGGTCCACTCGAAGTTCGACACGAGTGTGGCGAACGGCGAGCCTGAATCAAGGAGTTCAGAGGTTGCCAACTTGACCAGCGGGGTTTCCGGGTAGTCGGTCAAGCCGCTGGCATCCGCGGTATCGCTCCAGTCGTTCTCTGGGAAGTTGACCCGGCAGAGCTCTACCTGAGCCAGGAAGTTCTGCGGCTCGTAGAAGTAGCCCAGACCCGGCTCCTGGTTCTCGGCAGCCTGCGTGAACATCTCGATCAGCGCAGCCTCGGACCCGGTGTTGATGACCTGGAAGTCGAGGTCGTAGGCGTTGATGATCTTCTCGCCGATCGTGGTGTATCCGGGGGGACCCTCGTACCAAGCGCCCTTGCCACCGGACTCAGGAGTCACGAAGAGTTCGGCGTACTCGTTGAGCTTGGTGCCGTCCGAGATGTCCGGGTACTCCTCGCACATCCACTGTGGGACGTACATGCCGATGAGGCCGACGTTGCCGTTGTAGCCAGCCTCTTGGACTGCTCCACGGTCAACCCACTCTTGCCAGCGGCCGCCGCCCCAGTCCTCGATGATGACGTCTACCGAGCCGGCTTCCATGGCGTCGTAGGTGACGCCGGCTTCTTCGAGCTGAATCTGCTCGATGTTGCAGCCGAGAGCATCTCGAGCTACGTCGGACAGCACCTGAGCCGAAGCGGTGTAGCCAACCCATGCGTGCATGGCAACGCCCCAGTCGCCGCAGTCGGCGACGACTGCTTCTTCCTCGGGCATTTCCTCAGCGGCCTCTTCTTCGGGCGCTTCTTCGGCGACTGTCTCCTCTGCGACAGCCTCCTCGGTGGCCTCGGTGGCCGCCTCATTCACGTCGCCGCCGCAGGCGGCGAGCACCAGGCTGGCTGCAGCCAGCGCGGGAAGCACCGCTAGGCGCCCCCGTAGGTGATTCCTCATACCTGTATTCCCTTCGGAGTTACCGACGTCCGCGGTGGACGTTGGTACTGCATCCCGCCCTCATGCGGGTTTCTTCTCATTGCGACGCGCCCCGGCTTGCGCGATGCGGTCCATCACAACACCTAGCAAGACGATTGCCAGGCCTGCCGCCAGTCCTTTGCCCTGAAGCTCCGGTTTGGACTGGCCAACGATGACCAGGTAGCCGAGGCCACCTGCTCCTACGAACCCGCCGATGACAACAACGGCGAGAACGAAGATCATGCCCTGGTTTGCACCCAGGAGAAGCGAGCGTTTGGACGCAGGCAACTGCACCTTCGTCACGACCTGCGTGGTGCTCGACCCTGAAGACACGGCTGCTTCCACCATGTCGCTCGGCACTCCGCGGACCCCATCTGCGACGACACGCACGACAACGGGCGTTGCGTAGAAGACACCGCAGACGATCGCTGCGAAACGAGATGGCCCGAAGAGGGCGAGAACGGGCACGAGGTAGACGAAAGCGGGAAGCGTCTGTCCGGCATCGAGTATGGGTTTCAGAGCCCGTTCGATGCGGGCGCTGCGACCCGCCAGCACCCCCACCACGACGCCGATGAGCATCACGATTCCCGTTGCGATGAGCACCTGCGTGAGGGTGACCATGGCGTCGTTCCACAGACCGATCAAGACGATGGCTCCGAGAAGGACCGCGGACAAGATCGCAACGAAACGACCGCCGATGATGGCGGCAAGAAGCGAGATGGCGATGATCGTGATGTACCAGGGAGTGTTCGCAAGAAGCGATTCCACACGATTGAGGACGTGGATCGTGAAGTTCTCGTTCAGGCCGATGGTGAGGAAGTAGAAAGTCGAGGTGATCCACTCCGTCACGGCGTCCGCCGCGTTAGCGATGTACTCGCCTATCACGAGATTTTCGGGGAAGACCGCGGCCCACAGTTGGAAGCGTGAAAGGTAGATGGCGACCAGTGTCAGCACGCCACCAGCGATCAGACCGATGCGTCGACGGATGAGTGCCGGGCCCTCGGGAGGTAGTTCCGCACTGTGCTGAACGGCGGCGGTCGTCGCCCGGTCCAGCATGACGGCGAGGAACACCACTGCCAGCCCAGCCACGACTCCATCACCCACGTTGCGAATGGTGAGGGCTTCAATGACCGGCTTACCGAGCCCAGGTGCCCCGATCAGTGCGGCGATGACGACGAAGGACAGCGCAGCGAGTGTCGTTTGATTGATTCCAAGGATGATGGTGCGACGTGCCATGGGGAGTTGGACTTTGCGGAGCATTTGACCTCGGGTGGACCCCATGGACTCGGCCGCCTCGATGGGACCGGCCTTGAGGCTTCGAATCGCGTGCGCGGTGATGCGTACGCAGATCGGGATGCTGTAGATCATGGTCGCGATGGTGGCGGCGGCGATTCCAATCAGGAATACGAGTGCGAGCGGAGCCAGGTAGACCAACGTCGGGAGAATCTGCGCGAGGTCGAGGATCGGTCTGATGAAGGCCATCACCCGATCGCTCAATCCCGCCCAAATGCCTATCGGGAGCGCGATCGCCAGGGACAGCAGGACCGCTCCGACGGTCATGGCCAGCGTGTCCATCGTGTAGGCCCAGACCCCGAGCATTCCGCAGGCGGTGAGCAGCGCCATCGAGAGCAGTGATGTCCGCCAGTTGGACGACGCGTAGACGATGTAGCCAACGAGGGCGACCACCCCGAACCATCCGATGATCGGGATGACGTTGCCGGAAGCGGGTACCGCGATAACCGCCCGGATGATCTCGATAAACCCTTCGATTCCGCCACGAAGTGGATTGAAGAAATAGACGAAGATCGGCGACTCCGCTCGGCTACCGCGAATCGATGCCGCGAATTCCCGAAGCCAGTCGGTTGCCGGGGTGTTCGTTGCGGTTGACAGTTCCAGAGTGTGGACACCGGCGAGGATTGTTCCGAGCACGAACCAAACGCCCACGACCAAAAGGACGAGGGTGCTGCGTTTGCGCATCCATGTCGGGAGCGACTCCAGAGCGTTCACGTAGCGCTGCCTTCGGATGCATCCTCGGCCACGAGATGCAAGATGTCGTCCGTTCCGATTACACCGATGCTTTCACCGGCGCGAGTGACCGGGACCGGTCCGGTGGCGTTGACGATGCGCGGGATTGCGTCACGGATGATGATGTCGGCGTCGATCGGTTGGCCGGAGATATCCTCGCCATCACCAGCAGGCCGAGCGATGTACCCGACGGTAAGCACATGTGACTTCGGGATGTCGTTGGTGAAGTCCGCGACGTAGTCATCGGCCGGATGCATGACGAGATCGGCTGGTGTTGCCATTTGCACGATGTCTCCGTCGCGCATGATGGCGATCCGGTCCCCGAGCTTCATTGCCTCCGATAGATCGTGGGTGATGAACACCATGGTCTTGTTTAGGTCCTGATGCAACCGCTTGACTTCGTTTTGCATATCGCGCCGAATGAGTGGGTCCAGGGCGCTGAAGGGCTCATCGAGGAACATGACTTCGGGGTTGACGGCGAGCGCTCGGGCGAGGCCGACGCGCTGTTGCATACCTCCGGAGAGTTGCTCGGGGAAGTGGTTGGCGTAACCGTCGAGGCCGACGAGTTCGATGACCTCCATGGCGCGGGCGTGACGGGTCTCCTTCTTGACTCCGTTGACCTCGAGTGAGTAGGCGATGTTGTCGATGACCCGACGATGGGGCAGCAGGCCGAAGTGCTGGAAGACCATCGAAAACTTGGTACGGCGGAGTTCACGCAGGCGTGCCTTGGAGGCTGTGAGGATGTCTTCGCCATCGAAGAAGACCTCGCCCGCCGTCGGCTCGATCAATCGAGTCAGGCAGCGAACCAGCGTCGATTTACCCGATCCTGACAGGCCCATGACAACGAATACCTCGCCGTTGGCGACGTCGAATGACGCGTCACGGACGGCGGCCACGCAGCCTGTCTTCTCCAGCAATTCCGGACGCGGAAGTCGGGCGTCGGGGGAGTCGATGATCTCGTGTGCCTTCTCCCCGAAGATCTTCCAAAGTCCGCGAACGGAGATCGCCGCATCTGTGCTGACTTCTGCGGGCGCGGGGCTGGTCATCGTCATCATGACTCCTTGCTCGGTACGTCGAACCACTCGGTGGGCTTCGGATCGAGGTTTTGGTACACGTGCTTGGCTTCGAGGTATTCGGCGAATCCCTGGGAACCGAGTTCCCGACCGACACCCGACTGCTTGAACCCGCCCCATTCGGCCTGCGGAAGGTAGGGGTGGAAGTCGTTGATCCAGATGGTCCCGTGGCGAAGTGCGTTGGCTACGCGCTGTCCGCGTGACACGTCGGACGTCCAGACGGCCCCGGCTAGTCCGTAGTAGGTGTCGTTGGCGATACGGATCGCTTCGTCTTCGGTGCGGAAAGTTTCGACTGTCAAAACGGGGCCGAAGGACTCTTCCTGAACGCAGGTCATGGACGCGTTGCACTTGTCGAGGATCGTCGGGAGGTAGAAGTAACCGTTCGCGAGCGCCGGATCGTCTGGTTGCGCACCGCCGCATCTCAGCACGGCACCCTCGGCGACAGCCTGGTCTACGTACGCAGCAACCTTGTCCCGATGGCCCGCGCTGATGAGCGTGCCGGTTTGGGCTTTGTCATCGTTGGGTCCGCCGAGCCTTATGCCTTCGGCGGCAAGTACGAGAGCGTCGACGAATTCATCGTGGATGCTCTCGTGAACGATGAGTCGGGCACCGGCCGAACAGACCTGCCCTGAGTGTAGGAAGACGGCCGTCAGGGCGTTATCGATCGCCGCATCCCAGTCGGCGTCGGCGAATACGACGTTGGGGTTCTTGCCACCGAGCTCGAGGGCCACTTTCTTAACCGTCGGTGCGGCAGCGGCCATGATCGCGCGACCGGTGATGAGACCGCCGGTGAAGGACACCATGTCGATGTCCGGATGAGAGGCCAAGGGCGCCCCCGCCGTTGCGCCGGCGCCCAGGATCAGGTTGCCAACTCCAGCGGGTAACCCGGCGTCCATCAGATACTGCATCAGCAAAATCGAGGTGTGCGGTGTCAACTCACTGGGCTTGAGGACAAACGTGCACCCGGCCGCGAGAGCGGGCGCGACTTTCCAACTTGCCTGCAGCAGCGGGTAGTTCCAGGGCGTGATCAGCCCGCACACGCCCACGGGCTCGTACTGCACCCGCGAAATAGTTGTGTGACTCCCGGTGTCGATGACGCGTCCGCTGTCTTTGGGGATGAGGCCTGCGAAGTACCGAAAGCACGAGACGACGTCGGCTACGTCGTACCTGGATTCCTCGAGTCGCTTGCCGGTGTCGGCCGACTCGGCGGCGGCAACCGTTTCGATCTCGGCCTCGAGGCGATCGGCCACCGCGTTGAGCAGGGCGGCCCGCTCCCAGGCGGATGTGCGTCGCCACCCGCCGTCATCGAACGCCCGGCGAGCAGCGGCGATGGCCTTCTCGGTGTCGGCCGCGGATGCTTCGGGAACAGTGTCCACTTCGCGCCCGTCGGCTGGGCAGATGATGGTCCGGGTGTCCCCGCTTTCGGCGGGTACCCACCTGCCGTCGATCAGCAGTCCGGTCACGGTCTTACGAGCCCCCTCGTCGATAGTCGGTGCGTCGCCGATCAGCCCGCTGCCCTAGGCGGTGTGGTCGCGGTGACGATAGAACGGAATCGGCTCCGGTGGGAGCGGATTTACCCCATTGATGCCATCTGCTGACTTTTCCGCGATCATCATGGTGGGCGCGTAGATATTCGCGTTCGTGATCGTGGGCATGACGGACGCGTCGATCACCCGAAGGCCCTCTATGCCGTGCACCCTCATGGATTCGGGGTCGACGACGGACATTTCGTCGACGCCCATCTTGCAGGTGCAGGAGGGGTGGTAGGCCGTTTCGCCGTCCCGGCGGACCCACTCCAAGATCTCCTCGTCGGTCCGGACATCGGGTCCCGGCGAGATCTCCCCGCCGCTGTAGGGCGCGAATGCCGATTGGCTGAGGATGTCCCGGGCAACCGCAATCGCCTCGACCCACTCGCGCTTGTCCTGCTCGGTGGTGAGGTAGTTGAACTGCATGGCCGGCGCCTTGGTGGGGTCGGTGGAGGTGATCTTTACCGACCCTCGTGCGTCGGAGAACATCGGGCCGATGTGTACCTGGTAGCCGTGACCGGACTCCGGTGCCGTGCCGTCGTAACGGACGGCGATGGGCAGGAAGTGGAACATCAGGTTCGGGTAGTCGACGTCTTCATTGCTGCGGGCGAACCCCCCGGCTTCGAAGTGGTTGGAGGCCCCCGGTCCAGTGCGCCCGAACAGCCACGCGGCACCAATGAAGGGACGGCGCCAGAACTGGAGATTCGGATTCAGCGAGACCGGTTGTGTGCATGAGTGCTGGACATACACCTCGAGGTGGTCCTGAAGGTTCTCGCCGACCCCCGGAAGGTGGTGGACGACATCAACGCCGACCGACTTCAGGTGCTCGGCGTTGCCAATGCCCGACAGCTGCAGCAATTGCGGAGAGTTGATCGCTCCACCGCTCAAAATGACCTCTCCTGCGGAGACGTCGGAGGTCTTGCCGCGCCGGTCGCGGACCTGAACCCCGGTGGCTCGGGTTCCGGACATGTTGATCTTGGTCACCAGCGAGCGCGTTCGGATAGTGAGGTTCGGGCGTTTGCGGGCCTGCGTCAGGTAAGCCTTGGAGGCGTTGACGCGTCTTCCCTTGTAGAGGCTGCCGTCGAATGCGGCGAAACCCTCCTGTTTGTACCCGTTGACGTCAGCCGTGAGCGGATATCCGGCCTGCTGAACGGCTTCGAAGAACGCCGAGAACAGTGGGTTTCGGACCTGGCCGCGGGTCACGACGAGGGGCCCGGAGTCTCCGCGCCATTCGTCGGCGCCGGCGAGGCAGTTCTCCATCTTCTTGAAGTAGGGAAGGCAGTGGGCGTAGTCCCACGACTCCATGCCCGGGTTGCTGGCCCACTTCTCGTAGTCGAGCGGGTTGCCCCGCTGGAAAATCATTCCGTTGATGCTGCTGGAACCACCCAGGATCTTTCCTCGACCGGCGGTGACGCGGCGTCCATTCATGCCGGGTTCGGGCTCGCTGGCGTACATCCAGTCGTAGCGTGGGTTACCGATCGGGAAGGTCAAGGCCGCCGGCATGTGGATGTACACCTCCCACCACCAGTCGCGCCTACCCGCTTCCAGGAGCAGGACGGTTTTCGTGCCGTCCTCACTCAATCTGTTGGCTAGAGCGCTTCCCGCTGATCCACCACCGACGATGACGTAGTCGAAGGACTCTTTCATGGAGCCGAAGGTTAGTCGCCTAGTTCGGTGCGACGTCGCGCAACGAAGTCTTGGAGCTGCTCCTTGAGGGCCTCGTCCATGGGGGGCTCTTGGTATTCCTCGATCTTGGTCGCGGCGATCTCGCCCGCGCGGGTGGCGGTGTCCTTAGATCCGTTGCGCGTCCAGCGTTCGAAGTTGTCCGCACTGGACAGGAACGGGCGGTAGAAGCAGTCGCGGAAGCGCTCCATCGTGTGCATGGCGCCTAGGAAGTGTCCACCGTGCCCGACCTCGGTGTGCGCGTCGAACGCCATCGAAGCTTCGTCGATCTCCAGCGGAGTGAACTCGTGCTGCAGCATCTCCAGCAATTGAACGTCGATCACGTACTTCTCGATACTGGACACCAATCCGCCCTCGAGCCAGCCGGCCGAATGCATGATGAAGTTCGTGCCGGAAAGGAACGCCGGCATGAGAGTCATCATTGCCTCGTACCCAGCCTGCGCATCGGGCACCTGCGAGGAATTGAGGCCGCCGCCGCCGCGGAATGGCAGCCCGAAGTGGCGCGCGATCTGACCGGTTGCCAGGAGACCGATGCCGGACTCAGGGGTTCCGAATTGAGGCGAGCCCGATTGCATATCGATGTTGGACAGGAATGATCCGAAGACGACCGGTGCTCCGGGGTTGATGAGCTGGGTGAGGGCGACACCCGAGAGGGCCTCCGCGATCTGCTGAGCGAGCGCAGCGGGAATGGTGACCGGGGCCATCGCTCCCATCAACAGGAACGGGGTCACGATGCACGGTTGGCGCGCCTGCGTGTAGACGAAGAGGGAATCGAGCATCCGGTCGTCCCACCGCAGAGGCGAATTGCAGTTGATCAACGAGATGCAGAAGGGCTTGTCCTCGATGGACTCACGGCCGCCGAACACCATTTCGCCCATGGCGACGGTGTCTTCAGCGTTGGTCCCGGTCACCACGTTGCCCATGATGATCTTGTCGGTCATGGTCAAGGCTCGGTAAACCATGTCGAGGTGACGCGAATCCAAGGGCGCATCGTTCGGTTCCACGACGACGCCGCCGACGCTGTCCATGACATCGAAGGATTGAGCGAGCTTGGCGAAGTCTTCGAAATCCGCGAGCGTGCCGTCACGCCGCTCGTCGCCTCGCCTGAAGAAGGGTGGGCCGTAGACGCTCGAAAAGACCATCGAGTCGCCCCCGATGTGCACATCACGATCGTGATTGCGTGCCTGCATGTCGAATTCGCTCGGCGCCTTAGCGACTTGCTCGAGGACGAATTCCGGGTCCAAGAAGACGGTCTCTCCGTCCACCTTTTGACCGTTGGCTGCGAAGAGTTCGACCGCCTCGGGCTTGGCGAACTGGATGCCGATCTCGCTCACTATTCGCCGCCACCCGGAATCCAGCGTGGCGAGTGCGTCCTGGGACAAGATCTCGTAGCGGGGCATCGAGTTGTGGAACATGGGTCTCCTCGCTGGTCACGTCACCCTTGACGGGAGTGAGGGCGGTTCCTACACTCCCCATATGGAACAAGCGTTCCACAATATGGGCCCGTAGGGAAGAGTCTGGGCCCGTGAAGTTCTGGGAAGTGGGAGCGTAGTGGCGTCTGTGTCGGGTACCCAAGCTGTTGACCGTGCGGCGGGTCTGCTCCTGACGGTCCTCGAAGCCGAGGAACCGCTTACCTTCGGCGAGCTGCAGGAGTCGAGTGAGCTAGCCAAGAGCACCCTGTCTCGACTGCTCTCCAGCCTCGAGCGGCACGATCTCATTTCCAGGAGAGAGGACGGTGCCGTCCGTCCGGGGGGTGCGGTGACGCGCTTCGCCCATTCTCGGCGTCCGACCGACGAACTCATCGAGGCTTGCCGCCCGCATATGACCGCTCTCAGCGAAGCGACCGGCGAGAAGATCAACCTCGCGGTCCTCGACGGACAAGAGGTCGAGCAGATCAGCCAACTGGACTGCACTTATTTGATCGGCGGGGTGAATTGGGGGGATCAGAAGATCCCTCTCCACGCTTCAGCGCTGGGAAAGGTCTTCTTGGCCTACGGCGCCGAACTCCCGCCGGGTCGGCTGCGCAAGATCAGCTCACGCACGATCACCTCGCGCCAACGACTCGCCGACGATCTGGAGAAGACGCGGCTCAGGGGCTGGGCGATGGCCGATTCCGAACTAGAACCTGGACTCATCGCCGTAGCCGCTCCGGTGTTCACCGCGGACGGCAGTGTCGTTGCGGCTCTTTCCATTTCCGGACCGACCCTGCGAATGTCACGCGAGGTTGCGCAGGAGTACGCGCAGCTCCTCGTCGATGCGGCACTGGCCGCGTCGGCGGCGCTGGGCTTTGAGGGGAATGAGGGCTCGACCGACACCAATGTCACTCAAACAGGAGGAAGGGTGGGTGCTGCATGACTCCGGACGATGTGTTGAAGGCGCTCTACGACGAGACCATGGTCGGCAACGCGCCGGCGGTTCTCGAGCACACCAATTCTGGTCTCGAGCTGGGCATGACCCCGGACTCGCTGCTGTTCGACGCGTTGATTCCCGCGCTCGAAGAGGTGGGCGCTCGGTTCGAGCGGGGTGATTTCTTCGTGCCCGAGATGCTGATCGCGGGCAAGGCGATGAGCGGTGCCCTAGAAGTACTCCGACCACTGCTGGCCCAGACGGGTGCAGAGAGTGTGGGCACGTTCTTGATGGGAACGGTTAAGGGCGATGTTCACGACATCGGTAAGAACTTGGTCAACATCATGCTCGAAGGCGCCGGCTTCCACGTGATCGATATCGGCGTGCAGGTGCCACCGGAGAAGTTCATCGAAGCCATCCAGGAACACAAGCCGGACATCGTCGGTATGTCAGCCTTCTTGACCACCACGATGCCGATGTTCAAGGTGAACATCAACGCCATCGAGAAGGCTGGGCTGCGCGACGACATCATCATCATGGTCGGGGGTGCGCCGGTTACCCAGGAGTACGCCGACGTCTCAGGCGCCGACGGGTACGCCGCTGATGCTGCAACGGCCGTGCGCCGCGCCAAGGAACTCCTCGCGGTTCGGTCCGGAGCCTGACCATGCTGCGCAAGTTGCTGCCGATGGCCGAGCACGTGGTCAAGGGACCCGTGTGGGACTGCCAGATGTGCGGCCAGTGCGTTTTGCACTCAACGGGGATGACCTGCCCGATGACCTGCCCCAAGACACTTCGCAACGGGCCGTGCGGGGGAGTTCGCGCTGACGGTAACTGCGAGGTGAAGCCTGAGATGCGGTGCGTTTGGGTGAAGGCCAACCACCGGGCTGAGACCCTGCCTCTGCTCCCGTCCTCGTGGCGCGAAGAGGTGGGGCACCTTCGACCACCGGTGAACAATTCCCTTAAAGGGGATTCATCCTGGCTCAACTTGATGAACGGCAAGGACCGTGAGACGCCTGACGGTTGGTTGGCGGAGCAGTGATGTCGGAGTTCGCAAGCCTCGTCGAAAGTCGGCGACGACCCATCGTGACGGCTGAGTTTCCGTCCCTGGATGGGGGAGATCTCGAAACCGTGCGCGAAGCGTTCGACCACTATCGGCCGTACGTGGATGCGGTGAACATCACGGACAACCCCGCGGCGCACGCGCACGCAAGCAACGTCTCGATGGCCATCGCCGTGAAGCAGGTGGGTGGCGAGCCGATCATGCAGGTGGTGTGCCGGGACAAGAACCGGATCGCAGCTCAAGCGGACATCGTGGGTGCCCAAATGCACGGGGTGACCGCCTTCTGCGCGCTGACCGGCGACGACGTCACGGCGGGCGACGAGCCGGAGGCTCGACGGGTATTCGACATCGATGGTCCGCAGTTGGTGTCGATCATGAACGGAATCTCCCGCGGGACGTACCTCTCCGGGCGCAAGCTCAAGCACCACCGAGAACTCCTCATCGGAGCGGTCGAGAATCCGTTCGCGCCGCCAGTGGAGATACGTGCCCGACGGGCGCGCTTGAAGGTAGACGGGGGCGCGAAGTTCCTGCAGCTGCAGATCGGCTACGAGCCGAACAAACTCGAGGCATTCATCGAGGCCTGTCGTTCCAACGGTGTCACACGAGGCGCAGCGATCCTGCCGACGGTGATCTTGACCAAGACGGCCGGGGCATTGCGCTTCATGGAAGGCAACGTGCCCGGAATCCACGTCCCGTCGGATGTGATCGATCGAGTGGCCGATGCCGAGGATCCGGCGGAGGAGTCCTACCAACTCGTCCGGGAGCAAACCGAGCACGCGCTGTCACTCGCGGGTGTTGCCGGGATTCACATAACCGACTTCCGTCATGACGACACCTTGCGGCGACTGGTGACCGATCTCCAGATCGGCCCGGAATTCGCAACAGGGGCAAACCCGTCAATCCATCAGACCGCCTGACACTTACACACGCACGAAGAACCCACGAAAAGCCCGTCACAAGGGGAGAACCATGCACACCACCGTTAGCTCCGCGAACCAGACTTTGACCATCGGATCCGATCAGCCTTTCTGCATCATCGGCGAGCGCATCAACCCCACGGGTCGTAAGGCCTTCCAAGAGCAACTGCGCTCCGGGGACCTTTCGGCCGTGGAGAAGGACGTGGCCGACCAGGTGGCCGGGGGCGCGATGATGCTCGACGTCAACATGGGCGCACCCCTGGTGGATGAGGCGGCGCTCTTGGCCGACGCCGTCCGTTTGGTTCAGAGTTTGACCGACATGCCGCTGTGTATCGATTCTTCGGTGGTCGAGGCTTTGGATGCAGGACTCGCTGCGTACGAGGGCAAGGCGCTCGTGAACTCGGTGACCGCCGAAGATGAGCGAATGGAACTGATCCTGCCCCTAGTGAAGAAGTACGGGGCAGCCGTCATCGCACTTCCGAACGACGACAAAGAGATTCCCGAAGATCCGCAACGCCGTTTCGAGTTGACGGAGTACATCGTGCAGACCGCGACCACCAAGTACGGAATCCCGATCGAGGACATCGTCATCGATCCGCTGGCCATGCCGATCGGTGCGGACTCGCAGATGGTTGTTCGGACTTTGGAGACGATCGAACTGATCGCGGACAAGATCGGGGTCAACATGACCCTCGGTGCGTCCAATGTGTCGTTCGGAATGCCCGACCGACACACCCTTAATTCAGTGTTCCTTCCCATGGCGATGGGTGCAGGATTGACGAGCGCGATCATGGACGCTCGCACACCACAGATTGTGACGGCAGTGAAGGCAGGGGACCTGATGCTCGGCAATGACGAGTGGGGCATGAACTGGATATCTGCCCATCGGGCACGCGAGGCAGCGCAGGGGTAATGACAGAAAGCGACTTCGGCTCCGGTACTGGTCAAGACCAGGAACTGGATACGACCGTCCTCATTGAAGACCCGGGCCCGGAGGTCCCCTCACTTGAGGATCCCGGCACCGAGGAAGTAGCGCGTGTGTCCGTGGTCTTCGAACCGTCGGGCAAGCAGGTGCGCGCGCCGGTCGGCGTGAACGTCTTCGATGTGGCCAGTTGGAATGCCATCGCTGTCGATTCCACGTGCGGCGGGCACGGTACTTGCCGCAAGTGCCGCGTCCAGATTCTCGAGGGTGAGGTGCCCGCGGGAGGCGTCGATGCGCGGGCGTTCACCGAAGAGGAGATGGAGCAGGGCTGGCGCTTGGCGTGTCAGGCGGCCGCCTGGAGTGATCTGCGTGTGCACGTGCCTCCTCTCACCACCCGTCCGAAGGCGTCGACTGTGGGAGTCGGGCGTCAGGTCATCCATCGGCCGACGGTGCTCAAGCGCTACCTCGAGCTGCCCGAACCGACACTGACCGACCAGCGCCCGGATCTGCGTCGGGTGATGGACGGCATCACCGACATGGCGTCGGGTGCTGACCCGCAGGTATTGCGAGGCTTACCGAAGATCCTGCGTTCTGCGGACTTCAAGGTCACAGTCGTGGTGGTCGACGACATCCTGGTGGCGATCGAACCCGGCGATACCAGCGACCGGGTATTCGCGATCGCCTACGACCTCGGAACCACGAGTGTGGTCGCGACACTTGTGGACTTGATCAACGGCATGCCGCTGTCGGTGTCGTCGATGCTCAACAAGCAGCAGCGCTATGGCGCTGATGTGATCAGCCGTATCAGTGCCACGATGCTCGACCCCACGGCTTTGGATTCTCTTCAAGCCCTTGCCCACGAGACCTTGGACGAACTCACCGAAGAGGTATGCGTCGAGGCCGGGGTCGATCGCAGTGAGGTCTATCAGGTGGCGGTTGCGGGTAACGCGACGATGGTGCAAATCGCACTGGGTATTGATCCAGAGCCCCTCGGTGTTGCCCCGTTCATCCTGGCTGCGGAGGACTATCCCGATGTCAGGGCCAGTGAGCTCGGCATCAAGGTAAATGCCCGCGCCCGCGCATGCCTGTTCCCCGCCCTCGGTGCGTACGTGGGCGGAGACATCGTCGCCGGAGCACTTGCCTGCGGAATGGACCGTGATCAGCGAGTTCGGTTGTTCATCGACGTCGGCACCAACTGCGAGATGATCCTGGGCAACGGAGATCGGCTGTTGGCCACCGCCGCGCCTGCAGGCCCGGCCTTCGAGGCAGCGTCCATCGCGTGCGGTATGCGCGCGGCGGCCGGGGCGATCGAAGTCGTCCGGATCGATGACTCCGGTCTCCACATCGACGTCATCGACGATGCCGCGGCGACCGGCATCTGCGGCTCCGGACTCGTGGACGCCATCGCCGAGTTGGTGCGAGTCGGCCTGATCGACGAGTCCGGTCGGTTCGTGCCCGATGAGCGGGCTGCGGAACTCGCGCCCCAGGTGGCGGATCGACTCGTCATGCGGGGGCAGGAGCGGGTCTTCGTGCTCGCCGGCGATCCGATCACGAGCAGCGGTGTGTATCTGTCGCAACGCGACGTGCGCGAGTTGCAGTTCGCTAAGGCCGCTATCTCAACCGGTTGGGCGATCTTGCTCGAAGAATTCGGTATTGAGGAAAAGGATGTCCAGCAAGTGCTGCTGGCGGGCTCGTTCGGCAGTTACCTCTCTCCTAAGAACGCGATTCGTATCGGACTTGTCCCGGACATCGCACCGCCGCGCGTCGTGAGCGCGGGCAACGTTGCGGGCGAGGGAGCCAAGATGGCCGTCCTGTCCGGCTCGGAGCGCAACGGCGCGCATTCGCTGTTGAACGTGATCAGCTACGTGGAACTGTCAGATCGCGAGGACTTCAACGATCGTTTCGTGGACGAACTCGCATTTCCGGTCTGAGGTAGCGCGGACAATGGTCGATGTGATCGCCTGCGGTGCCCTCGCCAACGACCTCATCGAACTCGATAATCAGCGGGGCTGGGGAATCTCGATCCACCCGCTTCCGCCTCTGCTGCACAACCATCCCGAGCAGATCGCCGGGAGAGTCGAAGCGCTGCTCGACAAGCTGGAGCCGCGAGACGGGCCGGTCGTGATCGCCTACTCCGATTGCGGCACGTACGGGGCGTTGGATGAGGTGTGCGAGAGGCGGGGCGTTGTGCGACTTCCCGGCGCGCACTGCTACGACGTCTACGCGGGCCGGTCGGAGATCGCGGCGTTGATGGCGCACGAGCCGGGCACGTATCTGCTCACCGACTTCCTGGTTCGGGGCTTCCACCGCACGGTGATCGTCGAACTCGGCCTAGATCGCTATCCCGAACTGCGAGAGGACTACTTCGGCAACTACCGGCGGGTGGTCTGGTTGGCGGGTAGGTCCGACGACGCAGAGATCCGCGGCCTGGCCGAAGACGCCGCCGCGGCCCTGGGCCTTCCCCTGGAGGTGCGCCGCGTGGGCCGGGACCGCCTTGCCGAGGCGGTCGAGGCGCTGTTGGCGTAGCGCCTGACGAAAAAATTTCGCTAACTGGTGTACAAGACAGTGGCAAACTGATATATCTGTGCCATGACCACGACGACGGAGTCCCTGGCCGACCAGGCATACCGGCGCGTGCGTCGCATGATTTGCACCGCCGAGCTCGAACCAGGGGCGGTGCTCAGCGAGTCCGAGTTGTGCGAGCAACTCGGTCTGGGCCGGACGCCAGTGCGCGAAGCCCTGCGTGCACTGGCGTCCGAGCACCTCATCGACGTCTACCCCCGGCGCGGCATGTTCGTCGCCGGGGTGGACCCACGGGATCTGATGGCCATCAGCGAGGTGCGCGAGCAACTCGAGCCCTTCGCCGCGAAGTTGGCCGCTGAACGGCGTGAGGATGCCGACCTCGAGGTGATCGACCAACTACTCACCGACCTCGCCGCCTATGAACACAGTGGTGTCGAGCTCGATCGTTCGTGGTCCAGCGATCAAGTGTTGATGGACCTCGATGAGCGCATTCACAACGTCGTCTACCGGGCAAGCCACAACGCTTACCTGGCGGAGGATCTTGAGAGTTACTACACACATGCCCTTCGGATTTGGTTCCTGGGATTGACGAAGGTCACGCATCTACACCAGGCGGTGCTCGAGCACCGCGAAATCCTCGAAGCGATCAGAGACGGCGATGCCGAACGGGCCGCGACGGTAATGGGCAAGCACATCGAAGGTTTCGAGGCAGAAATGCGCCTCGCCCTTTAGCAGCGAAATAACCGAAATAGACGAAGAACGACAAGAACGGAAGGTAGAGCACATGGCGGAGGAACTGCAGGCACCGAGCAACGCGAAGTGCGTCGTCATCGGAGCAGGCATCGTCGGCAACTCGATCGTGTGGCATTTGGCCCGGTTGGGTTGGACGGACATCGTCCAGGTCGATAAGGGCCCACTGCCCAACCCGGGAGGTTCCACCGGGCATGCCTCGAACTTCATCTTCCCGACCGACCACAGCAAGGAGATCACCCAACTCACGCTGGAGAGCATGCGCCAGTACAAGGAGATGGGTGTCTTCACCGAGTGCGGTGGTATCGAGGTTGCCCGTACCGAGGACCGGATGCAGGAATTGCACCGACGCATGCAGTCGGCCAAGTCCTTCGAGATCGAAGACACCCAGATGCTCACTCCTGCTGAATGCAAGGAGAAGGTGCCGTACATCGACGAAGAAGTGATTCTCGGTGGCTTCTGGACACCGTCGGTGGGTGTCGTGGACTCGCTTCGAGCCGGAACGATCATGCGCGAGAAGGCCATCGAGATGGGTGCCTTGTCGAGCCTGCCCAACACCGAAGTCATGGACATCGAGGTGACCGACGGTCGGGTGTCTGCCGTTGTAACGGACCGAGGCACGATCAATACCGAGTACGTCGTCGTTGCCTGCGGTTGCTGGAGCCCGCGTATCGCCGAGATGGCAGGTGCTGCGATTCCGTTGACGCCGGCGGTTCACCAGATGAAGGACATCGGTCCGGTTCCGTTCTTCGCGGACGCCAAGGGCGACATCGAGTGGCCGATCATCCGCGACATGGACACCTTCATGTACGAGCGGCAGCACGGAACCGGCCTGGAAATCGGCTCCTACGCCCACCGCGCGATCTTGTACGAGGCAGGCGAGATCCCCTCGAACGAGCAAGCAGCTCTGTCGCCGACCGAGATGCCGTTCACGCAGGAGGACTTTGATCTGCAAGACGAGCACGCGATGGAGTTGATGCCGGACATCGTTGGAGACGAGTCGATCGGTGAGAAGTACGCGTGCAACGGTCTGCTATCGCTCACCCCGGACGGCGCACCGATCCTCGGCGAGACGCCCGAGGTGAAGGGCCTGTGGTCCGCGGCAGCCGTATGGATCAAGGAGGGTCCGGGCGTTGGTAAGTCCATCGCCGAGTGGATGGTTCTCGGTGAGCCGGAGA
>CAZVWA010000003.1:0-43773 GCA_964631085.1 uncultured Rubrivirga sp. | reverse complement strand
ACGCTTCTCCGGGCAGAGCGACTGTCCGTCGAAACCTGTCACCCCCTGTTGAGTTATGCCCCTATTGTACGCCAGTTATCGGGGTGTCTGGTCATGCGTCCGTGACGACGTGGGCTTCCCCTTGGGCATCGGGGGTGGTGTGTCGGGGCAGCCGCACGATGAGGGCACCGATGATCACAACAACAGGAATGGTGATGCTTGCTAACAGCACGGCCGTGTAATTGCCGGTCACGTCATGGCCGAGAGAGAACAGAACAGGGCCAATCGCCGCACCGGCAATTCCAACGGAAGTAACCACACCCCGGATCGCACCTATGTGAAGTGTCCCGAAATAGCGGGGCAGTTCGGTTGCCTCCACTACCCGCATCGCTCCTCCGGCCGCTCCGATCATCATCCCGAAGGAGATTGCGATGAAGCCGGGGGTAACGACCGTTCCAGTGAGAAGGCCGCCGACCATCATGGTCATCGACACCACGAGAACAATGCGAGGTGAAACTCGGTCGGCGAGGGCGCCAATGCCCAAGGTTGCGACGAGCGTTGCCAGGGTTTGCGGAATAAAGTTCGCGGCCGCTTCGGCGGGAGTGAGCCCTCGGCTGCCGAGCAGGTCAATCTGGTGGAACACCACTGCCGTGGTGATAGTCGAAATGGTCGCAACCGCTGCCGTAACCAGCCAGAAGAAACTTGTTCGAAGCGCTTCCTTTCGGGTGACGCCCCAGACCTCGGTTGATGTGCCCTCCGGGGCAGGATCCCCATCAACGTGCTGTCCAATGTCACTCGGTCGATTACGAACACCGATGAGGGCGATCGGAAGGACGATCGCCCAAACGACCAAGCCTTCAACGACCCATGCGGTTCGCCAACCGTGATCAGCGATGAGTCGTTCACCCAGAAGAGGGATAAGGGTCATCCCAACTCCCCCGGCCGCAGCGACGATGCCCATTGCGAAACCACGCTTGCGGGTGAACCACAACGCGACGGCTGTTGTGGCCGTGAGATTCAGTGCGCCTTGCCCCATCATCCGGATGCCGATGAACCCCACGGTGAGCCCAACGATGTTGGCAACGAGCGACATCCCGATCAACAGGCCACCGAAGATGGCTCCGATGATCGCCATGGTGCGCCGCACGCCGTAACGGTCGATCGCCTGACCGATCCACGGCAGAGCGAGGGCTCCTACCAAAGTGCCGATGAGGTACGCGGTGGTCATTTGAGTTCGGGAAATGCCGAGATCGTTGATCATCGGATCGACGAATACGGAGACGCCGTAGGTCTGTCCCGGACCGGTCAGGGCAAGGACGACCGCAGCGAAGCCGACCATGCGCCAGCCATAGAAACCCTTGTGAGGGGCGGGGATCAAAGCCGTCCCGGAGAGCAAACCCACCTGCTACTCAATCCCCTTGTCTCGTCGACCCACGGCGCGCTGCGCCTCACGCTTGGCCTCGCGTTCGGCGATCGCGTGACGCTTGTCGTGGCTCTTGCGGCCACGTGCCACGGCAAGCTCCACCTTCGCGTAGCCGTCTTTGAAGTAAAGCGACAGCGGCACGAGGGTGATACCGGTGTCCTTGACCTTGCCGGCAATGCGACGAATCTCTTCTTTGTGAAGGAGAAGTTTTCGTGAACGACGAGGCTCGTGGTTGGTCCAGGTTCCGAGGTCGTACTCGGGAATGTGCACGCCTTTAAGCCACACTTCACCGTTGTCATAGAAGCCGTAACCGTCGGTAATGGTTGCCCGACCCGCTCTCAGGCTCTTGACCTCCGTGCCCGTCAACTGCAGTCCAGCTTCATAGACGTCTTCAATGGAGTAGTCGTGGCGAGCCTTGCGGTTCTGCGCGATTACCTTCTTGCCAGTCTCGCGGGCCACCTCAGGCTCCCTGCAGCTTGGCGCGTTCCTCGAGCAGGTCTGCCTTTCGTTGCTCCGCCCAAGCGATAAGCATCAGGACGAGCGAGATGACGGCGACCAAGATCACCCACAAGTAGACATAGATATCCAGTGCTGCACCGATTGGCGGCGTCCCGGGCAAGTAGTTGCGAAGCAATGGAAGTGCGAATAGCAATGCACCGTTCCATGTCAGGAGTGCGACCTCGAAGCGTCGCCGATTAGTCAGCGTGAGGATCGCGGCAATAAATGCCAGCACCGAAACCGTGATCGTCATCCCAATGAGCACGATGGCAAACGCCTTGGTTGAGAAGGCGCGCTTCAGATCCATGATGATGAAGGGGAAATCCTCCTGGCTTAGCGCCTGTGCGTTGATATCCCAACCGGGGACGGATCCATCAACGTCCAATGCCCCTTGGATCGAACCAGTCGTCTCATTGACTCCTCCCGCACCACGTTCGAAAGTCTCGACCGACATCGACATAAAGCCATCGTGGTCATCAAGGGGATAGGCGTAGACATCTCCCGACGTGCCGATCTCCAACTCGGCGTTACCGATGGGTTCACCTTTGGCAAATCTGACTTCATGAGCACCATCGACGGCAAAGACCGTTACCCGGACGCCCTGGGAGAGTCGGTCACCGTCGTCCAGCAAATCCGAATCCGTCACATCGAACAAGAAGCGCACGGTCATCGTGTTGGTTCGCGCATCGAAATCAATGGGTCTTGCGACGGCCAGGAACCCTGCATCAGGCGTTGAGACCGACGGTGTAGTCGTGATGTCGCCATCGACTTGATACGCGCGAACCACGAGCGCGTACGCGATTGCGAAGATGCTGAGCACGATGAGCCCAATGACGATCCCGCGCCGCGAAATCCGCCGCGGCTCGGGGTGGGCGGCAAGCCCCATCTCGGAGTTTTCGCTCATCGCGTCCTCCAAGAATTCGTCTACGTCACCAGGGGTGCACTTTTCGCCAAGTTGGGGCCGTTGGTTCAGCAAGGAATCGGGGAACGCGATCCCCCGAACCAACCCCGAGGATCATACGGCGTGCCATTGATGCGAACCTCGAAGTGGAGGTGGTTGCCGGTCGACCAGCCGGTCGAACCGACCGAGCCGATGACATCGCCCTTATTGACGACCTGACCGATCTTGACGTTCGTGGAGGACATGTGGGCGTAGAAAGTGGTCAATCCATCGCCGTGCACGAGCATGACCGCGTTGCCGTAGGCACCGCCACTGCTGATGGTGGCGACCGAGCCGTTGTCCGCCGCCACGATTGGTGTTCCTCCGGGCGCAGCAATGTCCCAACCCGTGTGACACGACTTTCGCTTAAAGATTGGATGCACACGCGGACCCGGATCGGACGACGGGCTGCCGCTCGTTGGCATCATCAGTGATCCGGTAGCGGTGAATGCGGGTGCGGCGGCCGGAGGCGGTTCCTCGCCACGCTTACGCGCTTCCTCGGCTGCCTTTCGGGCAGCCTCCTCGGCTTCCTTGCGTCGTCGTTCTTCCTCGGCTGCCGCCTTGCGTGCTGCCGCGGCAAGGCGTTGTTGCTCCGCGACGAGGTCCTCGTAGCGCTTCTTGACCTTCGACTTGAAAGCCTGCGCCTTGCCCAGAGCGGCTTTGCGCTCCTTGCGGAGCTCGGCGACCTTGGCCTGCTTTTCCTTGGCCTTCCGTAGTGCTGCCCGAGCGTCTTCGAGGGCTTGCGCAGCCGCAGCATCCTCGGCTTCGGCCTCCAGGCGCAGGGCTTCCAGTCGCACCCCCTGCATGACAAGGTCTGCCTCAGTCTGAGTCAGAGACTTTTGGACCCCCGCCTGCATGCGACTGACGGTGTCGACGCTGGCCAGTCGTGCCTGGAAGTCACCGGGACTGCTGGCATCGAGAACAACCTCGATCTCCGCGAGCGGCCCGCGGGTGTAGACGGCGCGAGCCATGTCGTCCATCTGGCCGTGGATGTCGTCGAGTTTGCCTTCGACCACGATCTTTTGCTGCTGCGCGACCTGCAACGCCTGCCGTGCGCGCATCGCGCGGGCCTGGGCTGCCTGAGCTTCTTCCCGCGCGGCTCGCGCCTCCTCGAGCGCCTCCCGACGTGACTCTCGGGCGGCCTGCCAACGGGCATCCACATCCTTGAAGGTGGCGACGGCCTTCTTGACCTTCTTGCCGGCCTTGGCGAGGGCGTCTTCCGTTGCGTCGATTTGCGACTCGACGTCGCGCTTTTCGGCCTTGAGTTCAGAACTTGACTTCCCGGAGTCCTTGTCCGCCGGCAGCAAGGCTTGAGCCGGTCCGGTCAGGACCGAAGCGGAGAGGCCAAGACCCGCCAGGAGGAGCGCAGGGGTCAGCAAGCGGCGGGGAAGCACCCGCCAAGGATAACCCCAGAAGTCACATAAACCTCAGTTGTCACACGCGGAGGTACTTGCGCAATGTGAAGAAGGCCGCGAGCGAGGCCAGCAGGATGCCCGTGAGGAACAGGATCGGGGCGATGGCCACCACGGCGTCCCAGCCCACGAAGGCGGTGAACTGGAAGGACGGCGCCAGGACCCGGTCGATCACGAAGCTCTTGACCGCCACCAGGCCGACCACGGCCAGGCCCGCCCCGAGGGCCGCGGCAACGGCGGCTTCAAGGAGGAACGGCAACTGAATGTAGAAGTTCGACGCCCCGACCAGCCGCATAATCCCGGTTTCGCGGCGCCGGCTGAATGCTGCGACGCGCATGGTGTTGACGATCAGCAGCACCGTGACGACCAGCATCACGATCGCAATGATCAAGGCGATGGCCTGCAGGCCGTTGAGTAATCGGAAGAACTTGTCGAGAATTTGCCGTTGGTCATTGACCTGTTCGATGCCGGGTCGTCCAGCGAATGCCGAAGCCACGACGTCGTACTGGGTGGGATCGGCGAGCTTGACACGGAACGACTCCGGCAAAGCTTCGGCCGTGACGTTCTCCACGATCGGGGAATTGGCGAACTGCTCACGGAAGCGCTCGTAGGCCTCTTCCTTCGACTCGTAGTAGACCTCTTCGACCAGAGGCCGCAGAGACTCGAGGTCTGCGCGTATCTGATCGCGTTGCGCGTCGGTGACCGCTCCGCTCGCGCAGGAGGCAGCGTCACTACCCCGAGCACACAGAAAGATCGAAACCTCGACCTTGTCGTACCAGAAATCCTGCATGGTCGTTACCTGCGCGCGAACAAGAAGGCTGACGCCGAACAATGCAAGTGAGACTGCAACCGTGATGATGACCGCGAAGGTCATGGTGAGGTTGCGCCGAAGTCCGGCTCCGACCTCGCTGGTTACGAACGTCGCACGCATCAGCGGGCGTATCCGTAGACACCGCGCGACTGGTCACGCACGAGGTGACCGGTCTCGAGTTCGATAACTCGACGACGCATCTGGTCGACGATCTGGGCATCGTGGGTGGACATGATGACCGTAGTTCCCAGTCGGTTGATGCGATCGAGCAACTTCATGATGCCGATCGATGTGTTGGGGTCGAGGTTTCCGGTGGGCTCGTCTGCGATCAACAGCATCGGGCGATTGACGAATGCTCGAGCGATGGCTACGCGCTGCTGCTCGCCACCGGAAAGTTCGTCGGGACGACGCTCCATTTTGTCCTCGAGCCCAACGACCTCGAGCACTTCGGGAACGACCTTTCGGATATGCGAGCGCGGCTTGCCGATGACCTCGAGGGCGAATGCGACGTTCTCGAACACGCTCTTATTCGGCAGCAATCGGAAGTCCTGGAAAACGGTGCCGATCTGGCGCCTAAGCGCCGGAATTTTCCAATTGGATAGCCGGTTGAGTTCCTTGCCCAGCACCCAGACCTGTCCGGAGTTCGGGCGCTCCTCACGAAGAACCAGACGCAGGAAGGTCGATTTTCCCGATCCCGAGGGTCCGACGAGGAAGACGAACTCCCCCTTCTCGATCTCCAAGGACACGTCGTCGAGCGCAGGCCGATTCTGGCTGGCGTAGGTCTTGCTGACGTGGTCGAAGAGAATCACGGTTGCCTCGTGGTCGGGGGAATCGTTCGCGGGCCATCGGCAGTCTAAGCACAGGCCGGGCCCGAGCCCGTCAGGACGCGGCCGCCTGTTGCCTGCGCCACCTGATTCCCGAAGCGATGAAGTCGTCGATCTCACCGTCGAGGACGGCCTGCGTATTCCCTGTCTCGTGCTCGGTCCGCAGATCCTTGACCATCTGGTAGGGGTGCAGCACATAGGAACGCATCTGATTGCCCCAGGACCCGGACGAATCACCCTTGAGGGCGTCGATCTTCGCCTGCTCTTCCTGGCGGCGACGTTCGAGCAGCTTGGCCTGCAAAATGCCCATCGCCGTCGCCTTGTTCTGCAACTGCGAGCGCTCGTTCTGGCAGGAGACGACGATGCCGGTGGGAATATGCGTGAGCCGGACCGCGGAGTCGGTGGTGTTCACACCCTGCCCACCCGGACCGCTCGATCGGTAGACGTCTACGCGGAGATCGTCTTCGGGGATATCGATGCTCTCGGTCTGTTCGACCACGGGAATCACCTCGACACCGGCGAACGATGTCTGCCGACGACCCTGATTGTCGAACGGTGAGATCCGCACAAGCCGATGCGTTCCCTGTTCGACCGAGAGCGTGCCGTATGCGTACGGTGCCTTCACCGCGAACGTCGCCGATTTGATACCCGCCTCCTCGGCGTAGGAAGTGTCGTACATCTCCACCGACCAGCCCTGGCGCTCGCAGTAGCGCAGATACATGCGCATCAGCATCTCCGCCCAGTCCGCGGCGTCGACACCACCCGCCTCTGAACGAATAGTCACGAGAGCCTCGCGCTCGTCATACTCCCCTGAAAGCAGGGTGCGAACTTCTAGATCACCAATGTCCTTCTCCAGCGAATCGAGTTCGGCGACAGCCTCGTCCAACGCGCTCTGATCGTCCTCAGCCTCGGCCAGTTCGAACATCACCGGGATATCGGCCGACCGGGACGTCAATTCGGTCATCCGCCGAAGTTCCCCTTGCAGGAAAGACAGTCGCGAGGTGACCTTCTGAGCATTGGCTTGGTCGTCCCACAGGTCCGGGGCCGACGCTGCAATCTCGAGTTCTCCGATCTCGGCTTCGGTCGCCGGCACGTCGAACACCTTCTCCAGGTTCGCGAGAGTTGCCTGAACCGCGGAGATGCGTTCGTCGATTTCGAGGGAGGCCACGAGGGGAAAGAGTACGGCGCGCCCCGGAGCGCTAGCCGACGTAGTCCAACCGGGCCGTCGATTCCACCGTGATCGTTGCATCCAACGGCCAGAAGGCCGTTCGAATCGGGGCGCGAAGGGTGGTCGTCACGTCATAGGGCGTCGCAACCAACGAGACGATCTCCAGACCCGGGATACCGGCAACTAGCGGAAGACCCGATTTTCGGGCTGTGGATAACTCGCTATCGAGGAAGAGTGCTGGACGCGAGCGGCGAAGACCCGATGAATCGATCCCAGGCTGCTTCGACGAACTCCGGATGCTCCATCTGAGCCACGTGGCCACTGTCGGGAAGGACCACAACGTGCGCATCCCGGAAGTACTTGGTGGCGCGATGGGCGGTTCGCGAATCCACGAGCGGATCCTTTCGCCCATAGATCAGCAGCGTCGGAGCAGCGACCTTCGTCGCCAACTTCCACGGTCGGTTGGGTCCGGGGTCGAGGTAGGTCCGCAGCAAACCGCGCAAGGAGGTCAGGAAGGCGTCGTGCGCATACGGACGCGCGTCGCGGGCCGTGACCTCCTCGATAGCTTCGCTGAAACGGTCCGCCGGCATTCGTGATGGATCGGCGAAGCAACCGTCGATGGTCGCCTGGACTCGCTGCTCGGGCGTGGTGGTCTCAACGAACTTCGGGATCAAACGCTCGCCTACTCCGGGGACTGAAATCACAGGGAGATGGAGGTTGCCCTTCGTTGCGTAGGTCAAACTCGGCATCGCGGGTGAGATCAACGTCAGACTGCGTGTCAGGTCAGGTCGACGGGCCGCTAGTTGGAGTGCGATCGCCCCGCCCATCGAGTTACCGAACAGGTGAACGGGACCGAGGTCGCGTTCGAGAATGAAGTCAGCGACTGCTCGGGCGTGACCGCGAGGAGTCATGTCGCCGTCACGAGGTGGTGGTGATGCTCCAAAACCATGCAGGTCGAGCGCGTAGCAGTCCAAACTGTCGCTCATGCGACCCATGAAGTCCGTCCAATTCAGCGCGGACCCGCCAAGTCCGTGCAGGAACACCGCGACGGGAGCATCCGGATCGCCGGCCGGCGCATGGCGGTAGAACAGGGTGCGCTGCGCGAGGAGAGCCTCGTGCCTTTCGAAGGGCCGCTCGGGCCGAACCGCAGTCGTCACGCCCGCAGATTACGACGGTTGAATCCGACCAGACCCAGCGCACCCACGACGATCGACGCGGCAACCAGAACCGCGAAGGATCCCCAGGGCATGCCGTCCGTCAGCGCCGCACTGACGTCGTACCAGTACCAGGGAGTGAGTACCCGCCACGGTTCGAGCCACTCGATTGATTTCCCGAAGCCATCGATGAGATAGGAGACGAAGGCAAGCCCGGCAGCGACGCCCATGCCCAGAGAACGTCTACCGACCGCCGCCGACACCGCCAGCGCCAACATCGCAAGGAACATCACGAAGGCGAATAGTTGAGCCGTTGCCGCCCACATGTTCGCAGCGGGGACCTTCAATTCCGACCACTCGGCCAGGGCGATGACCGGGATCGCGACGGCTATCGACAAGATCGCGACGCCGATGACGACTCCCAGGACTTTCTGCAGATACAACGCCGTGCGACTCACCGGTTGGGCGAGCAGGAGATCCAGCGTGTGGTCCTCTTCCTCGCCCGCCAAGGATGACGTAGCACGCCCGATGGCGAAGACCAGCAGAACGGCCGGCATGAAGAACGAGTACATCTCGGTCGACAGGTAGCCGACCGGCGTGCCGAGGTCCACGCCCCCGAGCAGACCCTGCAGTGATTCCGGCAAGCTCCCGAATACGTCTTCGTATGCGTTCTCCCCCGCGATCGATTTGTAGAAGGAAGCCACGAGAGCGGACAGGGCCAGAACGGCGACTGTCCACCACAGCAGCGAACGCCAGCGCAGCCGCAAATCGGAGACGAGTACGGACATGACCTCACGCACCACCCTTCGGTGCAAAGCGCTCATCGGAATAGAAGTCCAAGAGAACTTCATCGAGTTCGCCACCCACGGACTCCACGCTCTGCACGGAGAAGGTGGCCAGGGTCTTGATGATGCCGTCGACATCTCCTACGTAGGTGACTTCGATCATCGAATCGATGATGCGCGCCTCCACACCCGGGATGCTCGATAGCCGCTCGCAGCACGGGTAGATCGCATTGGGATCCACGGTTCGAACGCGAAGCCGCTGCCGGGCCCGCGCACGCAATTGATCAATGGTCTCCACGGCTACCAGACGTCCCTCGCGCAAAACGGCAACACGGTCCGCCAGATCCTCAAGTTCGGACATGACATGACTCGACAGCACGACCGCGCTGCCGGCATCGACGACTTCACGAACGAGGCTGGCGAATTCACGTTGCAGCAGCGGGTCGAGTCCGGACGTGGGTTCATCGAGGAGGAGCAAATCGGAATTCTTCGCGAACGCGAGCACCAAGCCCACCTTCTGCCGGTTTCCTCGCGACAGCGTCCCGACAGGTCGCGTGAGATCGATTCCCAAGCGTTTGGCCAGGGAGTCGACACGTGAGTGCTCCAGCCCGCCCCCCGCTGCGCTGAAACGCCGGAGCAACGCGTGGCCACTCAGCCGTGCCGGGAAGGACAAGTCGCCGGGCAGATAGGCCACTCGAGCCCGTGCCCGTCGATCCTTGGAGTCCACGCATGCGACATCGATCGAACCCGCACTCGGGTGCACCAAATCCAGAACTGAACGCAGCAGCGTGGTCTTGCCCGAGCCATTGGGACCTAGCAGGCCGGTTACTTGCCCCGCCGGGACTTGCAACGTGACGTCGTCGATTCCCCGTGCCGACCCGTACCGGACCGTCACGCCTCTGACATCCAGAACTATTTCCGGAGCTGCAGCGCTCACGCCCCGAGCCTACGACCGTCGGGGGTTTAACCTGATCAGATGACCGAAAACCCAGCGGGCAACGTTTCGCAGCCCAATGCGCCGGACGCGACCGACGTGACCGGCCCGCGCGGGACCCGCATGCCACGCGAGCAACGACGTGAGCAGGTCATGACCGAAGCGCGCAAGGTCTTCATGGAAAACGGCTACCACGCCGCCGGAATGGACGAAATCGCTGAAGCCGCTGGAGTCTCCAAACCGGTGCTCTACCAACATTTTCCCAGCAAACTCGAGCTCTACCTCGCGCTGCTCGATCGAGGAATCGACGAACTCCTGCAATCAGCCGACGCAGCACTTGCAAGCACCACTGACAACAAGGAGCGCGTCGGCGCGACGATGCGCGCGTACTTCTCGTTCGTCGCGGATCGCAACAGCGCCTACCGGCTCGTCTTCGAGAGCGATGTGATGAACGAATCCGCCGTGCGCGAACGGGTCGATCGCGCGCACGAGGCGATCGCCAGCAAGATCGCCGACGTCATCTCCTCTGATACCGGCCTCAGTCACGAGCAAGCGATGCTGCTCGGATCCGGACTGCAGGGGCTAGCCCAGGTTGCGGCCAGCCGTTGGCTGACATCGGACCAGTCGGATATGTCGCTCGAAGACTCTGCGGATCTCGTCGCCTCACTCGCCTGGCGCGGAATCCGCAGTTTCCCGCTCACCCATCCCCCGGAGGAATCGGGTAGCTGACCACCGCGCAGCAGGCACGTGTCGGCAAGGTCGCGTAGTCTCATCTTGCTCGGGTGATTTCCTTCCCCACAAACCCGCGAGCACCGAATCAGCAACGTCAACGAAAGGTTGGGCAACGGTGGAGATCAAGATCGGAGTCGTGGACACACCCCGGGAGATCACGGTCGAAACCGAGGAGGCCGCCGAGGCCGTCACCAAGGCCATCGAGACTGCGGTCGACAAGGGGACACTGCTCTCGCTGACCGACTCGCGTGGACGCACCGTTTTGGTGCCGTCGGCAAAAATCGCGTATGTGGAGATCGGTCCCGCGTCGAGCCGCAAGGTCGGCTTCGGGAGCGCTTCTTAGCGTTGCGCTAGGCCGCGAGGCCGAGTTCTTGCATCCGGCGGGAATGGTTGTCCGTCAGCCGCGCGAGCATGCGCCCGATCTCGGCGAGATCGACACCCGGCCGATCGATGCCACCGACGATGAGCGTCGACAATGCGTCGCGCTCGGCCGCGACCCGTTGGGCCTGCGAAAGTGCTTCACCAACCAGACGCCGCCCCCACAAAGCTAAACGGCCCGCCACGCGCGGGTCTGCTGCGATCGCCGATCGCACCCGGTCTACTGCGAATTCCGACTGCCCCAAGTCCTCGCACACGTCGAGCACCAACTCTCGACTAGCCGGATCCACGAAGGCTGCGATCTCGCGATAGAAGTCGGTCCCGATGCCATCACCTACGTACGCCTTCACCAAACCCTCAAGCCAGTCGGCCGGCTTGGTGTGGGCGTGGAACTCGTCGATGGGTCGACGAAACGGCTCCATGGCCTCGTTCGGGTCGACGCCGAGCTCGGCCAACCTGTCTTTAATGGATCGAAAGTGTCGATACTCGGCCGTTGCCATCCCCGCCAGGGCCGCCTTGTCCTCGATCCGCGGTGCCATCGCGGCGTCGGCGGCCAGCCGCTCGAAGGCCACGAGTTCGCCATAGGCGAGGACGCCGAAGAGGTCAACGAGCGCAGCGCGGTACTCCGGATCTGCCAGAGCCTGATCCGTGGAGTCGAAGGGCGTGGATCCGTCGATCATCGTGGCGTAAGGGTATCCACCGGGGCCTGGTGGCGTGGGGTGCTTCGACTGGCCGGTAGCATGGAGATATCGCGGGACTTCGTATCCCGCCGTTGGTGATCACTCATCAACCCATCTCGGACGCGCAACCGGCGCTCCGACGAACCCAGGAGTTTCCCCTGAGCACCACGAACGACGACCTCATTGAACAGGTCGCTGAATCAGTTCCTTCCGCGGATCCCGCTAGCGATCCCGCACCAGCCAACCCCAAGACTTTTGCCGAACTCGGCGTCGCGGCTCCTATCGTCGACGCACTCGCACAGCACGGCATCACCACGGCCTTCCCCATTCAGGAGATGTGTCTGGGCCTCGCCCTCGAAGGTCGCGATGTCATCGGCCAGGCCAAGACCGGAACCGGGAAGACACTCGGCTTCGGTCTTCCGCTGATCCAACGGATCGCGGCACCGAATACCGAGGCCTACGCCCAGCTGCCCCCGGCCGCCCAGGGCAAGCCCCAGGGTCTGATCGTCTGCCCCACGCGAGAACTGGCACTGCAGGTGGCCACAGACATCGAGCGCGCCGGCGCCCAACTCGGAATCCGGGTCCTGTCCGTTTACGGCGGCCGCGCCTACGAACCCCAGATCGACGCGCTTCGTGCCGGCATCGATGTGGTGGTCGGTACTCCGGGGCGGCTCATCGACCTCGCCGGTCGAGGCGACCTCGACCTTTCCCACGTTCGTGAATTGGTCCTCGACGAAGCCGACGAGATGCTCGACATGGGCTTCCTCCCCGACGTCGAGCGAATTGTCGCTCTGGTTCCGACGAACCGACAGACCATGTTGTTCTCGGCAACCATGCCCGGGCAGATCATCGCCCTCGCGCGTCGCTACATGAATCAACCGACCCACATGCGAGCCAGCGATCCCGGCGATGAAAGCGCCACGGTCGACGCCATCGAACAGCATGTGTGGCGCGCGCACCCGATGGACAAAGTCGAACTCCTCGCCCGCGTCCTGCAAGCCAAGGATCGCGGACTCACCATCATCTTCACTCGCACCAAGCGCAAGGCACAAAAGATCACCGACGAACTCACCGACCGCGGCTTTGCCGTCGGCTCAGTGCACGGTGACCTCGGTCAGGGCGCTCGCGAGCAGGCCCTGCGCGCGTTCCGATCGGGCAAGGTCGACGTACTCGTCGCAACCGACGTGGCCGCGCGCGGCATCGACGTGGACGGCGTCACGCACGTCATCAACTACGAGTGCCCCGACGACGAAAAAACGTACCTGCACCGAATCGGGCGCACCGGACGCGCCGGCGCCTCGGGTGTGGCCGTGACTTTGGTGGATTGGGAAGACGTGGCTCGATGGCAGATGATCGACCGAGCACTCAAGCTGCCGTTCAAGGACCCCATCGAGACGTACTCCAGCAGCCCGCATGTCTTCACCGGCCTCGGCATTCCCGAGGGCACCACCGGTCGACTCCCCAAGGCGCAGCGCACCCGTGCTGGGCTGTCGGCGGAAGAGGTCGAGGATGTCGGGGAAACCGGCAAGCGCACCGGGGGCCCGCGACCTCGCGAGGATCGCTCACGAGGCGATCGCCAACGCAAGGGCGGGGGCTCGAACCAGCGCAACCGCAATCGCTCCGGCGGGAATGCATCGAAAGGCTCCCAGGACAAGCCTGCCTCGGAGGGCAACTCGCCGCGGCGTCGCCGTCGTCGTACGCGTGGCGGTAAGTCACCGGGCGACCAGTCCGACGCCTAGTTCTCCGAACTGTTCAACCAGCTCTTCACCCGGCAGCCAACTCCTGCGCTAGGCGTCGGTAGGCGCGCGCGCCGGCTGAATTCGGCGCGGTAGCCAAGATCGTCCGTCCCGCGGCAGGGGCTTCGGCGAAACGGATGCTGCGGGGAATCGGCTCGAAAACCCGAACCCCGTATCGAGGGCCGATGTCAGCAAGCACGGCCTTGGCGTGGGCCGTGCGACCGTCGAAGAGGGTCGGGACGATTCCTGCGATTCGAAGCCCAGGGTTGCTCCAACGCTTGACCTGGTCGATGGTTTCCATCAGCTGGCCGAGACCGCGATGGGACAACGTCTCGCACTTGAACGGCACGATGACCTCGTCGGCGGCGACCAGTGCGTTGATGGTCGTCAGGCCGAGTGACGGGGAACAGTCGATGATGATGAAATCGAACTCCGTCCGCAGACCCTGCAGTGCCTGATCGAGGATTCGTTCACGACCCGGACGGTCGGCCAGCGCCACATCCGCTGCAGCCAGTGCCAACGTGGCCGGGAGCAGCGTGACGGCATCGTCGGTCATCCGCATCGCTGAGCGAAGCTCTCGATCTCGCCTTTCGGAGTCCGCATCACCGAGGAGGAAATCGGTCGTTTCCGCGGGCAGATCCTCCGGGTCGATACCGAGGGAGAACGTGGCGCAGGCCTGGGCGTCGAGGTCGATGACCAACACCTTCAGCCCACTATCGACCAGGCCCGCGGCGACGGTGATGGCGGTCGTCGTCTTCGCGACCCCACCCTTTTGGTTCGCCACAGCAATAACCCGACCCACGCCTCTATTGTGGTTGGCGGACAAAGGAGCGCGATGTCGGCCACGTTCACCTGGCAACTGCCTATGGATTCCACCGCTGCTGGGGCGGCACGCTGGCATGTTCGCGAACTTGCTTCATCGGATATCGAAGCCGTCGATGCCGAACTCGTCGTGACCGAACTCGTCACCAATGCGTGGAAGCACGGGAACGGATCGGAGCCCATCACCCTCACGGTGGACGTTCGCGATGACTCACTGCACATCGAGGTGTGCGGGGATGCCAGCGGTGAGCCACGGACAGTCCCCACTACGGACACCGAAGCAGCCGGACGGGGACTACTGCTGATCGACGAGCTCACCGACCGCTGGGGATTCGAGCGACGCGCCAGCCAAATCTGCGTCTGGGCAGAGGTCCCGCAGCGGTAGTTCACCCGCTCTGGAGTTCGGGAAGTCCCTCCCACGACTGCCGCCGGTTCGTGTGCCGCTGCCCGGCACTGCACACATCCCAAAAATCACAGAAGCCGCACAGTCCACCGGGCCGGGGTGGAAAAAGTTCATCGAGGCCCTGATCGTCCTGATCGATCGATTCCCAGGTGTCTTCAACCCGTCGGACATCCGAGGCGATAGCTCGCATTCGGTCTACCTGTCGAGTCAGCGACTGTGCCGAGTGCTGCCAGGAAACGATGCTTCCCGACGGCACATGATGAAGCGCGACCGAACTGCAGGGGCGGCCCAGAACTTCCTGCACCATGACCGCGTACATAGCCAGCGCTTCGGAACCTCGGACGTCGTCCGAGGACGGCACCGACTTGCCGGTCTTGTAATCGACCACCATCACCGCGGTACCGTCATTATCGAGCCGGTCGATGCGTCCTTCCATCACAAAGCCCGAAGCGTCGTCCTTGAAAGCCAGCGTGCGCTCGGTGGCGAGGGGCTCTACACCTGAATCCACCTGGGCGAGATAGTCCGTAACGACCACAACCGCTCGATCTCTCCAGGCACGGGAGTGCTCGATGTCTCGAAAACCATCATCGGACCACGAGGCGAAGACAGACCGTTCGATGAGTTCCGTCGAGCGCTGATCGGGTTCGAGATCGAACCACTCTTTCAATGCACGGTGAACGACGTTGCCGTAGGTGAAGTGCGCCCACGAGGACTTCACCCGACGACGCTCGACATAGGAGTAAAAGAAGCGCCGGGGGCAGTCGACCCACGCGGCCGCCTTGGTGGGCGACAACTTCACATAACGCACCGCTTTAGGCTACGGCGCCCATCTGACGCCGACGGGTCCGACAGTCAACGGGCCAGCAGGTTCCATTCGGTCAACGCTTCGATCAAACCCTCGCTCGTTGGTAGTTCCGACAACTCGGTTACGTCGAAGAAACGGGCGTCGGATGCGTCGTCGGCGGCCACCACGTTCGCCTCCCCTTCGACGATGCAGACGAAGTCGCGAATGACGTAGTCATCTCCGGATGGAGCGAGCCGGGTGACCGTGCCGACTTCGCGATCCACGCGAACGCTCAATCCAGTTTCCTCGGCTACCTCGCGCACGACCCCTTCTTCGGGACTCTCCCCCATCTCCTGCCTACCACCGGGCAGTGACCACAGCCCTTTAGCCGGTGGATTCGCTCGCTTGACCAGGAGCAAGCGACCGCGATCATCGAAGACGACCGCTCCTACGCAGGGGATCTGTCCCATCAGGTTCGGATCTTGTAGTCCTCGAGCAGACGCCGCGCAATGATCACCTTTTGGATGTCCGCCGTTCCCTCACCGATCATCAACATCGGGGCTTCGCGATACAGCCGCTCGATTTCGTATTCCTTCGAGTAGCCGTAACCACCGTGGATGCGGAAGGAATCTTCGACGACCTCCTTGCAGTACTCGCTCGCGAGGTACTTCGCCATTCCGGCCTCGAGGTCGTTACGGGCACCGGAGTCCTTAGTCCGCGCAGCCATCACCATCATCTGATGGGCGGCTTCGACCTTCGTCGCCATGTCGGCGAGACGGAAAGCGACAGCTTGATGTTCGCTGATCTGCTTGCCGAAAGTGCTGCGCATCTGCGCGTACTCGACGCCGAGCTCGAAGGCACGTAGCGCGAGGCCGCAAGCTCGGGCGGCCACGTTCACGCGACCGACTTCCACACCGTCCATCATTTGGTAAAAGCCCTTGCCGGGCTCGCCGCCGAGGATCGCGCTAGCTGGCAGACGAAGACCATCCATGACGAGCTCGGTAGTGTCGACGCCCTTGTAACCCATCTTCTCGATCTTGCCCGGGATCGTGAGTCCCGGACGGACCTCACCGAAGCCTTCTGGCTTTTCGATCAAGAAAGTGGACATCCGCTTGTAGACACTGCTGTCTTCAGGCGCGGCGTTGTCGGTGCGGACCAGGACTGCCACCAGTGTGGAGGAGCCTCCGTTGGTCAGCCACATCTTTTGGCCGGTGAGAACGTAGTCGTCGCCTTCGGGGACCGCCTTGCTGGTGATCGCCGAGACGTCCGAGCCGCAGCCCGGCTCGCTCATGCTGAAGGCGCCTCGCACCTCACCGGTGGCCATCCGCGGCAGGAAGTGCTGCTTTTGCTCTTCGGTTCCGTGGTTCAACACCATGTGGGACACGATGAAGTGCGTGTTAATAACGCCGCTGACGCTCATCCAGCCCCGAGCAATCTCCTCGACCACGAGCGCATACGTGAGCAGCGATTCACCAAGGCCGCCGTACTCCTCGGGAATCATCAAGCCGAAGACACCGAGCTCCTTCAAACCGTCGACGATGTCCTTGGGGTATTCGTCGTTGTGCTCTAGTTCGTTAGCGACCGGCAAGATCTCCGAATCCACGAAATCACGGACAGCGTCCAAGATGTCGCGCTGAATCTCAGTCAGTCCATCGGTTTGCAGTAGACGACCCATCCCGCATTCCCCTTCCGGTCTCCCGAGATGCTAACGCCAGATCTCGAGCATCGCTCCTACAGGCGCCACGGCCCGCCTCTGTCCGCTACGGAGCAGGGAACCGGACCGGACGCCACAAACCTGCTCCGGGGTTCACCAGGGCCACCGCTGACACAAGGGGCAGGACGAGCACCGGCAGCGCGACGATCACCGTCGATCCCAAAGCCACGCTGATGGCCACCTGGCATAGGGCAACGGGCGACCACGCCGCCACCAGCATCGCGATCCGGTGGCCGACATCGCCTCGGCGCCCAACCAGCACGCGATTGGCCGCCACCGCGACGGCCGTGGCGCCAAGGCCCATAGCCGCCGCGGACATCCACGCGGGGAAGTCGACGGTAGCGACGGCGATGATCACAGCCGCCACGACAAGGGCAACCAGGAGGCCGGTGGCCGAAGCGGTGGGAGGGCGAATCACCGATCGCAAACTCGCTCGAGCGGGGGCGTCCGGGTGTTCCGGGTGTTCCGGGCGTTCGCGCCGATCGACAGGCCAGACGTGGCTCGATGCCATCAGGCAGCGACGAGCCCGCATGAGTTCATCGAAGTGCTCACGATCGCCACCGGTATCAGGGTGCGCGAGGCGAACCCACACGCGCCACGCACGCTGGATGTCATCGACGGACGCATTCTCCTTGACGCCAAGCAGCAAGGCAGCGTGCGCGCGAGTCATTCGAGGACTGCGTCCCATCATTACTCCGGAGGTGTGAAGGACTGCGTGCGCTGCATCCCTGCAGCGCGACCCTTGCCGGCGATCACGAGCGCCATCTTGCGCGAGGCCTCGTCGATCATCTCGTCCCCGAGCATTGCTGCACCCCGTGCTCCACCCGCCGCGGACGTGTACCACTCGTATGCGTCCAGGATCATCTCAGCGTGGTCGTAATCCTCTTGGCGAGGAGAGAAGACTTCGTTCGCCGCTGCGATCTGATCGGGGTGCAAGACCCACTTTCCATCGAATCCCAACGCTGCACTGCGTTCGGCAACCCGCGTGTAGCCGGCGATGTCCTTTATTTGCAGGTACGGACCGTCGATCGCCTGCTTGTCGTACGCCCTCGCCGCCATCAAGATCCGCATCAGGATGTAGTGATAGGCGTCGCCGACGTCGTACCCCGGCGGCTGTTCGCCCACAACTAGAGACTTCATGTTGATGCTGGCCATGAAATCCGCCGGCCCGAAGATGATCGTTTCCACGCGCGGACTGGCCGCGGCAATCTCGTCCACTTTGGTCAGACCCATCGCGTTCTCGATCTGCGCTTCGATGCCGATCCGGCCCACCTCGAGGCCTTCGGACTTCTCGATTTGCGTCAGCAGCATGTCCAATGCGTGGATCTGCTCGGCGTTTTGAACCTTGGGCAACATGATGCAGTCGAGATTGGCGCCGGCGCCGGAGACGACCTCAATGACATCGGCGTATGTCCATTGGGTAGTCCAGTCGTTCACGCGAACCGAACGCACCTTGCCGTCGTAGCCGCCCTCATTCAATGCCGCGACGATGTTCTTGCGAGCATCGGGCTTAGCCAGGGGCGCGACGGCATCCTCGATGTCCATGAAGATCTGATCGGCCGGCAGGCCCTTGGCCTTGTCCAGCATCTTCGGGCTCGATCCCGGAACAGCGAGATTGGAACGTCGACTCCTGATGTTCCTGCTGGCATCGCTCACGGGAATCCTCGCTTCCGGCTGCTCGACAAGACCCCACGAGCCTAGCCGGGAGGGGCACGACCGACAGGTGCAGTGCCCTAGATTCGAGCGGTGGCAGAGACGCGATCGGACTTGCGAAAGGCGCGCATTGCAGTCTCCGTGCTGTTCTTCACCAATGCCCTGACGTTGTCGGCATGGTTGCCGCGCCTTGCCGAACTGCAAACCGACCTTTCGATGACCGATTTCGAGGTGGGGGCGGCGCTGGCTGCCGGGGCCGTGGGCGGCGTATCCGCCGGGATCTCCGCAGGACCGCTCATCAACCGCTGGGGTAGCAACCGGGTCGCCGTTTTTTCGCTCCTACTTCTCCTGCCCGTATTGCCCTTCATCGGACTCGCACCCGGCGCGTGGATCTTCGGCTTCGTGTTGCTATTCGTCGGCGGACTCGACGCCGTCATGGACGCCGCCATGAATTCCCACGCCATGCGTGTGCAGCACGAGATGAAGAGCCACGGCGCCAACCGATCCATCCTCAACACTTTCCACGGCTACTGGTCCCTCGGCAGTGTGGCCGGTGGGCTCGTCGGTGTCGCGACAGCCGCGATCGGGCTGTCGGTCGCGTGGACTATGACGCTCGTCGCCGCGGCCTGCGGAGTGCTCGTCCTTCTCGCGCGACCCTGGCTGTTGGCGGGAACGGATCCGGAGACGTTCTTGGATTCCAGCGACGATGCCGACGTCGACCCCCTTGCCGAGGCACAACCGGATCCGAGTTCCTTCGCTGTTCCCGTTCCGTCCGGAGCCGACGATCGGGTAGCGACGAAACGAGCACTTGCCCAACCAATCATCTGGGGCCTGGGGGCGTTCATCATCCTGGCGGTCATGATCGAGGACATCCCTGCGCGATGGAGTTCGATCTACCTCACAGATATCGGAGCACCCAGTGCATTCGTGGGCTGGGGATTCGTAGCCTTCACCGCGGCCATGACCGTCGGTCGGTTCCTGGGAGACCGTTTGGTCGATGCCCTCGGCGAGCGGCGGTGGACACGCATCGCGATGACCGCCACCGCCGTTTCTCTCGGAATCTCGCTGGTCTCGCAATCGATGTGGTTGTTCATCCTCGGGTGCGCCGTGACGGGTTTCGGGGTCGCCACGCTCTTCCCGGCGGCCATGCGAGCCGCCGCTCACCTACCGGGGATACGCCCGGCAACCGGCGTTGCGACCATCAGTTGGCTGTCTCGGGCGGGATTCGTCACCGCCCCACTCGCCGTCGGTGCGATCGCCGAAGGCTTGGGAGTGGGATGGGGCATCGGCGTGACGGTCGTGGCTGCGATCGCCCTCGTTCCCCTCAGTGCAATCCTCAAATGGGAGAAGACTCGGTAACGGTCGACGCCGCAGGTCCGCGATCGGCAGCCCTGATCACCACCACCAAACCCACCAAGATCAGCGCGGCCGCCGGAAGTAGAGCCAACGGTGGCAGTTGGCCGAGCCAAATTGCCGCGACAAGGGTCGCTCCCGGCATCTCGAACAAGATCGCGAGCGACACCACCGTCGCGGACGTACTCGACAGCACCCGCGTCATCATCGAATGGCCCAACAGTTGCGCTCCGAGGGTTACCGCGAGGATCAATGCCCAGGCCTGCGCATCGAAACCGATGAGCTGTTGCCCGAAGACGAACACCAGCGGCAAGATCGTGAGCGCGGATACCGCGTAGAGAATGAAGGTCATGGTCGACGTGTCCACCGTCTTGCGCACACGTTCGGCAACCGATACGTAGGCGGCCGAGAAGATGGCGCCGACCAGGGCGAGTGCATCACCGATCAGATGCGCAGGATCGACCGAGAGATCCACACCCGTCAACACGAGCACGCCGGCAAACGCAATCGCGATGCCGACCCAAACCCTCGATGCGATGTGAACTCCGGTAGCGCGAGCGATGAGCGCGGCCCAGATGGGCTGGGTGGCAACGAGCGCGGTCGACGCCGCGATGGTGGTCAACGTCAACGATGGAATCCACGTTGCGAAATGCAATCCGAGGAAGACACCGGCCACCACTGTCAACTTGATCTCACGCTTGGTCAGCGCGCCGAGCGAACTCCACCTCCGGACCACCACCCACACGCCGGTCAGTCCGCTACCGATCAGGCACCGCCAGAACGCGATCGCCAGCGCTGGCGCAACTGTCGCCGCAATCATCGGTCCACTGAGCGAGATGAAGATGACCGCAATACCCAGTCGAGCGACATCGGGCGCCGGAGGCCGGGAAAGGCCGGGGGCCGGCATGGGTGCATCCGAGCTCACGACGACCCCCCTTCGAGGTACCACCTGTGCGTTACCGCACCCGCAGTCAATCCAGCAAGAACAGCCGCGACGGTAGCCTTCCCGCTGTGACGACGAACACAAGCCGCATTTTCCTGGCCCGCCTCGCGGGTCTGGGTGTGTTCGACCCACGCGGCGACCAAGTCGGAAAGGTACGCGATGCCGTCGTCGTCCTGCGTATCGGTGACAACCCGCCGCGGCTCACCGGGCTCGTCGTCGAGGTGCCTCCCCGGCGCAGGATCTTCATACCCATGACAAAGGTGACCGCCATCGACGCCGGCCAGGTGATCGTGACCGGCACCGTCAACCTGCGTCGCTTCGAGCAACGACGCAACGAGTCCCTGGCCACAGCAGAACTCCTCGATCGATCCATCACGCTGCGAGAAACCGGAGAGAACGTGCGCGTGGTGGATATCGGCGTGGCGCTCACTCGAAGCCGTGAGTGGCTCGTGGACTCCCTCTTCGTGCGACGCACTGCCTCCGGACTACGCCGGCGCAGTGAACGCTTCATGGTCGATTGGCCGGACGTCACCGGACTGTCCCTGGCAGAGACCGCCCAACCCGCCGAGCAGTTGCTCGCCACCATCGACACATTGCGGCCCGCGGATGTGGCGTCCCTTTTGCACAATCTGGTGCCCAAGCGCCGACTCGAAGTAGCGCGAGAACTCGATGACCAACGTCTCGCGGACGTACTTGAGGAACTGGTCGACGAGGATCGCGTCGAGATCATGCAAGCCCTCGACCGAGAACGCGCCGCGGACGTGCTCGAGGAGATGGACCCCGGCGACGCCGCCGATCTCATCTCCGATCTGCCGCCCGACCAGGCCGAGTTCCTGCTCGAGGAGATGGAGCCGGACGAAGCCGAGGACATTCGGCGCCTGATGACCTACGACGAGTTCTCCGCCGGCGGCATGATGACGAGCGAACCCGTGGTTTTGCCACCGGATGCCGCCGTGGCCGAAGCGCTGGCGAGCATTCGCAATCCAGACCTGCCACCGGCACTTGCTGCCCAGGTGTACGTGTGTCGCCCACCCACCGAGACACCGACCGGTAAGTACCTCGGCACGTGTCATTTCCAAAGACTCCTGCGCGAGCCGCCGTCTACTTTGATTTCCTCGCTGGTGGACACCACCGTCGACCCCGTGCGTCCGAATACGCCGCTGGGTGAGGTGACGCGGAACTTCGCCGCGTACAACCTGGTGGCCGTTCCGGTAGTGGACGAAGACGACCATCTCGTCGGTGCGGTCACGATCGACGATGTGGTCGACCACATGCTGCCGTCGGATTGGCGCGAAGACGTCGGATCGGACGCTGTCGAGAACCTCGACGACGCCGATCTTGCATCTCCCGCGGAGGCGCACGATGAGTAGTGCACGCCGCGGGACCCGTCGGGCCGTCGACCAACCCATCGACACCACGCGCGGTATCCGCCCCGCATACGACTCCGAACGCTTCGGTCGACTATCCGAACGCGTAGCCCGGTACATCGGCTCCTGGGCATTCATCGCATGGATGACCGTTGTCATCGTGATGTGGGTTTCTTTCAACGTCTTCGCACCCAATGGCATCCGACCCGACGCCTACCCGTTCATCTTCTTGACGCTGCTGCTCTCGCTCCAGGCCTCGTACGCCGCGCCCCTCATCCTGCTTGCGCAGAATCGCCAGACCGACCGCGATCGCGTGCAGTACCAGGAGGATCGCCAACGCAACGAGCGAATGTTGGCCGACAGCGACTACCTAGCGCGCGAAGTGGCATCGCTTCGCACCAGCCTGGGCGAACTCGCAACCCGTGATTACGTGCGCAGCGAGTTGCGGGAGACGCTGGAAACGATCATGAACCGACTCGACCATCTCGAGGAGGTCACCCGGAGCGATCGGGAGCCGAGTGAGCCCGATCACGAGGATTCGCCGCCCGCCTGAGCGCCCAATAGCATCGGGGGGTGGCCACTACTCCAGACTCCGATGCCATCCACGCTGCCCTCGCTACCGTCGAGGATCCCGAGATCCATCGACCGATCACCGAGATCGGGATGCTCAAGAGCGTCGACATCCGTAAGGGTGGCGTCGTCGAGGTGGGCGTCTTCCTGACCGTCGAAGGCTGCCCCATGCGGTCCACCATCACCGACCGCGTCATCGATGCAGTGATGAAGGTGCCGGATGTCTCCAAGGTCGACGTGCACCTCGACGTGATGAGCGATGCGCAGCGCGCGGAACTCAAGACCTTGCTTCGCGGCCACGACGCGCGCGAAATCCAGTTCACGCAACCCGGTTCGACCACCAAGATCTTCGCGATCGCCTCCGGCAAGGGAGGCGTGGGCAAATCATCGGTCACGGCGAACCTCGCGGTCTCACTCGCCAGCCAGGGGCTGAGCGTCGGCCTGCTCGACGCGGACGTCTACGGCCACTCCATTCCACGCATCCTCGGCGCGACCAATCCGCCGACCATGGTCGAGGGCATGCTCATGCCACCTCAGGCCTACGGAGTCCGACTCATATCAATGCTGCCGTTCAAGCCCGGCGGCGTCGAAACACCCGTCGCCTTCCGCGGTCCCATGCTGCACCGCGCCCTCGAACAGTTCCTGTCCGATGTGTGGTGGGGTGATCTCGACGTGCTGCTACTCGACCTCCCCCCGGGCACCGGGGACATCGCCATCTCGACGGCACAACTTCTCCCGCACGCCGAGATCGTCGTCGTCACAACCCCTCAGTTGGGTTCCTCCGACGTCGCAGTTCGCGCCGGAACCCTCGCCGAGCAAACGCACCAGAAAGTGCTCGGGGTCGTGGAGAACATGAGTTCATTTCCGTGCCCGCATTGCGGCGAACCCCTTGACCTCTTCGGAGTCGGCGGTGGTGACCTGGTCGCCGAGCAACTCAGCAAGGTTCTGGGCTCCGACGTCCCGGTTCTCGGACGGATCCCCTTCGATCCGCGGTTGCGCGAGGGTGGCGACAGCGGCCACCCCTTGGTCATCTCCGAGCCGGACGCCCCGGCCAGCACCGCGCTCCGGGAGATCGCGTCGGCATTGGGCAGCAGGCCCCGCGGACTCGCAGGGATGCAACTGGGCATCTCGCCGAACAGTCGCTGACCGTCAACCGCCCTAGGAAAGGTCCGGATCGAACGATTGGGACGACTGCGACGGCCGGCTCGACTTATCCGGTTCGCCCGCCTTGGCTTCGTTCGAGTTGGAAGTCCTCGACGGCGTCGCATCGTCGTCATCCAGCAAATCGTCATCCAGTAATCCGGCGGCTAGGCGCTTGGGATGCAGATCTCGGAAGTCCTTGAAGCTGTTCATCGTGTCCGTCAAATCCACACCGGCAGAGTCGGTTATCTCTTTTCGGGCAGACGCGGCCATCTCGCGAATCTGGCGTGCCCAGCGACCAGCGTCCGCGGCAGCCTTCGGGAGTTTCTCCGGACCGAAGATCAACAACCCGATCACCGCGAGCGCGAGCAGTTCGCCGATACCGATATCGAACATGTCAGCCGATGTCCTCCGAGCCACCGAGGACGAGATCAACGGTCCGCGATTCGCCACCACGCAGGAACGTAATGCTCACCGTGTCTCCCGGAGCGAAGTCCCGAATCGCCACGACGAGTTCGGTCGAATCCGTCGTCTCCCGACCAGCGAGTGCGGTGATGACGTCGCCGTTGCGTAGACCGGCCACTTCCGCCGGTCCACCGGGGTTCACCTCGCTAATCCGCGAGCCCCCGTCGGTGTAGGTCGTATCGAGTGTGACACCGATGATCGGCGTCTTCGAATCCCCCGTGGCGATGATCTCTTCGGCAATCCGGCGTGCTGAGTTGACCGGAATAGCGAATCCCAGGCCGATGGATCCCGCCTCACCGGTGATGGATGGAGCAAGCGTCGCAATCGCCGAATTCACGCCGATCACCTGACCGGCGCTGTTGAGAAGCGGACCACCGGAATTGCCCGGGTTGATCGCCGCGTCGGTTTGAAGCGCGTTGATGTAGGCCATCTCTCCCTGCCCACCCGCAGTAACGGGTCGATCCAGCGAGGAGATGATCCCCGCGGTGACCGTGCCCTCCAAACCAAGCGGCGCACCGATCGCGATGGCGATGTCCCCGACATTCGCCTGATCAGAGTCACCCAGCCGAACCACGGGGAGATCGCCCGTCTCCACCTTCAACACCGCGAGGTCGTAGGCGGAGTTGCGACCGACTATCTCGGCCTCGGCGCTTTCCCCGTTCTCGAAGAAGACCGTTAACGATCCGCCGTCCGCAGCAGGTGCCGCGACGTGGTTGTTGGTGAGGATGTAGCCGTCTTCTCGGATCACGAAGCCCGATCCGCTTCCTTGATCCCCGTTGTTCTCGATCGCGATGGAGACAACTCCTGGGAGAACGGCGGAGACCATCTCGGCGATGGATTCAGGGAGTTCATCCGGCGAAATCGGATCGGACGCAATGGTGGAAGGTTGCGGAGCCGGTGCTGCAGTGGTCGTGGGAGTCGCGGTGGTGTCGACAGCGCGACCGATGACGTAGCCCGCGAGTCCGGCGAAGGTTCCTACCACCAGCGAAACGACAGTGGCGATGACGACCACTCCCAGGAAACCCAGGCCCGAGCGACCAGCAGCCGAGGGAGCCGGTCGCGCATGCTGCCCTCCGGTGCCATGAGGACCGCCCGCACTCGCCGAGTAGGGAGCCACCGGACCGGGTGGAGGCGGCGGGGGTGGCGTCGAGCCATAGGCCACGAAGTTCGGGTAGGAGGTCGGGGCAGGCGACGGCGGGGAGGCCGGGGCAGCCGGCGGCGGGGCTGGCGTAGCACCGGGCGTTAGAGGGTCGGAGGCGTTCTCGGGCGGAACACCCGAGTCCTCACGGGGACTCTCATCGGTCACGGACCTCAGCCGCCCTTCTGTCTGCTTCGGGGCTACGTCCCCTAAGGCTAGGCTGCGATCGTCCGCCGGGCACATCCGCGGGGGCATTGGCAGGAAGGCGCACTATGTCATCGACGTCATCGAAGACCGCGAGCCCGGTGAGTTTCGCACAATTCGCCGATACCTGGATACCCGAGAGCGACGCCGTAGCGAATGCTCGTGAGCGTGCCCGAGAGTTCGGTATCACCTCGGTATCACCCGCCACCAGCCGCTTCTTGACTTTCCTGGCTTCGAGCCTGCAGGCGCAAGCCGTCGTCGAGGTCGGAACCGGGACGGGTGTTTCCGGAGTGGCACTTCTCGAAGGCATGACCCCCGGGGGAATGCTGACCAGTATCGACACCGAGGCCGAGTACCAGCGGCACGCACGCGAGGCGCTGCAAGAGTCCGGGCACGAGGCCTCACGCGCTCGATTGATCGCCGGCCGGGCGCTAGACGTCCTGCCCCGAATGTCCGACGGCGCCTATGACGTCGTCGTTGTCGACGCCGACCGAAGCGAATACCCGGCGATCCTCAGCCAGGCCAAGCGATTACTGCGTATTGGTGGAGTCGTCGCCTTCGTCGGGGTCGGCGAGGACGACATGGTCGCCGATCCTTCGCGACGGGACCCCGAAGCAACTGCGGTAAAGGAACTCGCAGGCGAACTCAGGGGCGATTCCGATTGGAGCGCGAGCCCTCTCATCGAGGGTGACGGGATGCTGGTGGCGTGCCTGCTCCGCCGGGACTAGCACCCGGCCGGACTAGGACGTTGTGACCGAGAGGTCTACGGAAGGGCTCCGGTCAACGCCTCACCGAGGTTCTTGACCTCTTCGGCGTTCAACTCGACGACGAGTCGGCCGCCGCCCTCGAGGGGCACCCGCATGACATAACCCCGACCCTCCTTGGTCACCTCGAGCGGGCCATCGCCCGTCCGCGGCTTCATCGCGGCCATATCCGTCCCCTTCCGATCGTCATCCCGACACGCCTGGGGAGCGCCCCGGGAAAGCTACGTCAGCGCCCATGCGCCGACTGTTAGGGGCTTATTATCGCCGATCGCCGAGAAGTCAGCGCGGCAGGGTGCCGGTCTCGACCAGCGACGCGAACCTGCGCAAGGAGCGCTTCACGCCCGTGACGAGGGCCGGTTTGACCACGGGCCACCCGTAGCGGCCGAGGGCGCCCAGGGGCAGATCGAGGCCCTCGCTCCAGAGAAACCGGCTGCGACCCTCGGGGAGTGCGAGCACTTCCATGGTGCCGGTGCCCCGAACAACCGACCCGGTGTGCAGGACATCAACCCGAAACGGCGGTTCCCAGCGGGTGATCGACATGGTGTCCCAAAAGCCCAGCGGCCCGATGCCCGTCCAACCCGCGATTTCCGAATCCAGGCTACGGCCGTCACCTCGACGAACTTCGACCTTGGTGCCCATCATCCATTCGCCCTGCTTGGTCCATTGGGTGAAGGCGTCGAATACGGATTCAGGCGGAGCGTTCACGACGATGTCGAGTGACAGGTGGACCGTCATCGGCCTCCTTTGCCGCCCTTCAAGGTCTCGATCTGCGATTGGAGTTCGGCGATGGTGGCATCGACTTCGTCCATTCGGTAGCCGCGAAGGACAACGTCGAATGCCGGATCGCCAGCACGCTCATCCGGACGGAGATCACTGCCTGCATCCGGCAATGAGGCGTCGAACTTCCCCACCACAAACCAGGCCGCCGCCGCGACCACAGCGATACCGACGACGACGAAGACGATGGTCATGGCGTCATTCCATCACGGACGTGTTCGATGGGGACCCAGGCACTGAAAGCGCCGCGAACGCACCGTCGATCGAGGTGGTCCAGTGGACTCGGTCCAGGCTCGCCTGATGGACGAAACCACGATCGACCCACGCCTGAACCTGCGCGCGCAGTAGGGCGTAGTCGTCCCATGGGTCGAGAACGACAACGGGCTTGTCGTGCATGGTGAGCGACCTCGAGGTCCACACCTCCATGAGTTCCTCGAGGGTGCCGATGCCGCCCGGAAGCGCGAGGAAGGCATCGGAGCGCTCGTCCATCACTCCCTTGCGCTGGCGCATGTCGTGTGTGACGACGAGTTCGTCTGCATCGAGGTCGGCAACCTCACGATCCTTGAGTGCTTGCGGGATGACCCCGATAGTGCGCCCACCGTGCGCGCGCACGGATCGCACCAAGCGACCCATCATCGAGACCGACCCGCCACCGGACACACACGTCCAGCCTCGGGTGCCGATGGCCGTGCCGACGTCGTCGGCCAACTCGAGATAGCGAGGGTCGATGTCATCACTGGAGGAACAAAAGACGCATACGTTCCAACTCGTCATCTGTATCCCTTAGCCATCGCCTCGAAGCCATCCGCCGAGCTTCTCCAGCACCGCCCGGACTTCGCGGACGGACACGTGCTCATCGACGGTATGAGCGATCGTCGGGTTGCCGGGCCCGTAGTTGAGGGCCGGGGTTCCGGCCGCCGAGAAACGGGCAACATCCGTCCATCCGAATTTCGGTTCGACCGTGCCGCCCATCGCTTCAACGAACCGCGCGACTACCGGTTCATCGAGTCCCGGGCGTGCGCCGGGGGCTTCGTCGACCACGGTCACATCGAAACCCTCGAAGACTTCCCGGACATGATCGATGGCTTCAGGAACGGACAGATCGGGTGCGAATCGATAGTTGACCGTCACGACGCATTCGTCGGGAATGACGTTTCCTGCCACTCCCCCTCGAATTGCGACCGCGTTCAATCCTTCGCGGTACTGCAGACCATCGACTAATGGCTCGCGCGGCGCGTATTGCGAGAGCCTGGCGAGCACGTCTTGCGCACCGTGAATGGCGTTGGTTCCCTGCCAGGAGCGAGCGCTGTGTGCGCGAGCGCCCGATACATGGACCTCAACGCGGATAGTTCCCTGGCAGCCACCTTCGATCACGGCATTGCTCGGCTCCATGACGATGGCCAGGTCCGCCTTCAACACTTCGGGGTCTTCTTCAGACAGACGCGCTAGCCCGTTGTGGACGGCCGCTACCTCCTCGCAGTCGTAGAAGATGAAACGCACGCCGACGTGCGGGTCTGTGACATCGTGCGCAAGCTTTAAAGCGATCGCGACGCCACCCTTCATGTCGCATGAGCCGAGTCCGAACAACCGATCACCGTCGATCCGAGCCGGAAGATTGCCCGCCGCCGGGACGGTATCGAGGTGGCCGGCGATCACGACCGTTGGCGCTTTGGCATGGGTCTCGGCGACCAAGGCGTTACCCGATCGTCGAACCCGCAGGTGCTCACAGTCGCGCAGCGCCGCCTCGACCAGCTCCGCGAGTTGGTGTTCATCGTGGGACTCACTGGGGATATCCACGAGGGCGGTGGTGAGGTCGACGACGTCCGCAGAGAGATCGAGGTGCACGTGGATACGGTAGCCCGGTGAGCAACATGACTATCGATGAGCAACTGACCCCGGTCACCGGACCCGCCTCGGCCCTCGGCCTTGCCACGATGGACGGGGAGAACATCCTCGATGTCTGGTACCCCCAGCCAACGCTGGGTGCCGACCCGATCGATGTTCCGAATTTGGACGCCGGCACCAAGAGCGATGAGCTTCGCGGGGTTCGCACCGTCACCATCCGGACGCTCGTCGAGGACCTCGCTCAGCCGCCAACGGACGCAGCCGATGCCTACCTGCGGCTCCACCTGCTCTCGCACCGACTCGTCCGGCCACGAACCATCAATCTCGACGGCGTGTTCGGCAAACTTCCCCTCAACGCGTGGACAAATCTCGGACCCATCGATCCGAGTCGACTCACCGATGTTCATCTGCGGGCCCGATCCAAAGGCGTGCACGTCACGGTGTTCGGGGTCGACCGTTTTCCACGGATGGTGGACTACGTCGTCCCTTCCGGAGTGCGCATCGCGGACGCCGATCGTGTTCGTCTCGGAGCTCACGTGGCGGAAGGAACCGTCGTCATGCACGAGGGCTTCATCAACTTCAATGCCGGCACTCTCGGCACGTCTATGGTCGAGGGCCGCATCAGCGCTGGAGTTGTCGTTGGAGACGGCTCGGATATCGGTGGCGGAGCGTCCATCATGGGCACGCTGTCCGGGGGTGGCAAGGAAGTAATCAGCATCGGCACCGGTTGCCTCGTTGGCGCGAATGCGGGCGTGGGCATCTCGCTCGGGAACGACTCCATCATCGAAGCAGGCTGCTACGTCACGGCGGGCTCGAAGGTTTCGCTACCCGACGGAGGTACGGCCAAGGCGCGCGAACTTTCCGGCCATCCGAACCTGCTGTTTCGCCGTAATTCGCAGTCCGGTGCACTCGAAGTGGTCGAACGCTCCGGCAGTTGGGGCGGTCTCAACGCAGCCCTCCACACCAACTCCTAACCGTTTCCCCCGGATTCCGGGGGAAACGGTTAGCGGGAGGTCATGGGGGTGTAGTCGCGGAGAACCTCTCCGACATACACCTGGCGCGGACGCCCGATCTTGGTGGTCGGATCCTCGATCATCTCCCGCCACTGCGCGATCCAACCCGGCAACCGGCCCAGCGCGAACAGCACGGTGAACATGCGCGTCGGGAATCCCATCGCCTTGTAAATCAGGCCCGTGTAGAAGTCCACGTTCGGGTAGAGCTTGCGCTCGATGAAGAACTCGTCGGCGAGCGCGACTTCTTCGAGGCGCAGTGCGATGTCAAGGAGTGGATCGTCCACATTCATCTGCTCGAAGACCTCATACGCCGTCTTCTTCACGACAGCGGCGCGAGGGTCGTAGTTCTTGTAGACGCGATGACCGAAGCCCATGAGCTTGATACCGGCTTCGCGGTCCTTCACAGCCCGGATAAAGCGGTTCACACCTCCGCCTGAAGCGTGGATGTTCTCGAGCATCTCCAAGACAGCCTGGTTCGCGCCACCGTGCAGCGGACCAAACAGCGCGTTCACACCCGCGGATACCGACGCAAACAGGTTCGCATGCGAAGAACCCACGAGACGGACCGTCGAGGTAGAGCAGTTCTGCTCATGATCAGCATGCAAGATGAGCAACTGATCGAGCGCGCGGGAGATGATCGGGTTCGCCTCATAGTGCTCGGCCGGCACTCCGAAAGTCATGCGCAGGAAGTTGTCTTCGAAACTGTAGGAGTTGTCGGGATACATAAACGGCTGACCCACGGACTTCTTGTATGCGTACGCCGCGATGGTGGGAAGCTTCGCCATCAGGCGAATCGTGGAAATGTGGACCTGCTCTTCATCGAACGGGTCGAGGGAGTCTTGGTAGAACGTTGACAGAGCTGACACTGCCGACGAGAGCACCGCCATCGGATGGGCGTCCCGGGGGAACCCATCGAAGAATCGACGAAGGTCTTCGTGAAGCATCGTGTGCTTGGTGATCGCGGTGGAGAATTCTTCGAGTTGCGAAGCGGTCGGGAGTTCGCCGTAAATGAGCAGGTACGAGGTCTCCAGGAACGTCGATTGTTCGGCGAGCTGCTCGATCGGATATCCGCGATACCGCAGGATCCCAGCTTCACCATCGATAAATGTGATGGAAGACGAACACGACGCGGTGTTGACAAAGCCGTGGTCAAGGGTGACGTGACCGGTCTCTTTCAGCAGCGAGGAAATATCCAATCCGGACTCCCCCACCGTTGAGGGAACATCCGGCAGCGGTACCTCTCCGCCGGGATGCTGAAGCGAGTAGTCAGACACGCGAACCTCCTGCGGGCAGACTACCCATCGCACATAACGGCCAACAGCGGGGATCGAAACTCTTCTCTGTGAGAAGCCTCACGGCAGCGAACGTGCGCCCGGCGTTATTCCATCAGGCGAGAGACCGCAGAATCAACACGCTCATCGGTTGCCGTCAACGCGACTCGAACGTGGGTTTCATCGCCATAAAACGCTCCGGGTGCCACCAGAATCCCGCGCTCGGCTAACCACTGCGCGGTCTCCCATGAATCCTGTCCACGCGTCGCCCACAGGTACAGGCCCGCAACGCTGTGATCGATCTCGAACCCGCTTGATTCAAGCGCCGTCTTCAGTTCCAAGCGGCGTCGTCCGTAGCGGTTGCGTTGTTCGACAACATGAGCGTCGTCGTTGTACGCAGCCACGGCGGCCCACTGAATCGGCTTCGGCACCATCATGCCGAGATGCTTGCGCACAGCAAGGAGTTCACCAACCACCGCTGCGTCTCCTGCAAGGAAACCAAACCGGTAACCAGCCATCGATGAACGCTTCGACAGGGAGTGCACGGCAAGCAGGTTCGTCACATCGCCATCGTTGACACGCGGATCCAAGATGGAGACCGGCTCGTGTTCCCAGCCCAACTCGATGTAGCACTCGTCACTGACCACGGTGATGTTCCGCTCCCGAGCCCAGGCGACGATGTTGCGGAGTCGATCGATCGTTAGCACCGACCCGGTCGGATTACTGGGGCTGTTGAGCCACACCATCGACGCGTTATCGACGGATTCGACATCGTCCGTCGCAACAACCTCCGCCCCGGCCACGATCGCACCGACCGAATACGTCGGGTACGCGACCTCGGGAATAACGACGACGTCCGAAGCTCCGACGCCGAGCCCGGTGGGCAGCCAGGCCACCATCTCCTTGGAACCGATGGTCGGCAGGAAACCCACCTCACCGACGCCTAGCCGGCGCTCCATCCAGCCCTTGCATGCAACGGCAAGCTCGGCGAGCCCGGCCGTCGTCGGGTAGCCGGGAGAATCAGCGGATTCGCGAAGGGCCTGCTGGACGACGTCCGGTGTGGGATCAACCGGCGTTCCAACGCTCAGGTCGACGATGCCGTCAGCATGCTCTCGGGCGCGCGCAGCAACCGGCGCGAGAGTGTCCCAGGGGAAATCCGGCAACCGGACGTTCATCCGGTCACCGCCGAACTACGCGTCCTCTTTGGGAGGAACGTTCGCAAGCAACGGGGCATCGAACGTCTGCGCTCCGAGTTTCGCGGCACCGCCGGGCGAGCCGAGATCGGAGAAGAACTCTGCGTTCGCAGCCGTGTAGTCCGACCACTCATCGGGAACGTCGTCCTCGTAGAAGATCGCCTCAACGGGGCAAACCGGCTCACACGCTCCGCAGTCCACGCACTCGTCGGGCTGGATGTAGAGCATCCGATCACCCTCGTAGATGCAGTCGACGGGGCATTCCTCAATACACGACTTGTCCTTGAGATCCACACACGGGAATGCGATGACGTAGGTCACCTCGGGCCTCCGGTTCAGAACGTTGATGTGTGGAACTCCCACACAACCGAGGGCAACGCTACACAAGGCTGGGCGGAATTTGTCCTCCTACCGTCCCGCATCGCGGTATCCAGCGGGAATGGGAAGTCCGCCTAGGGTGGTCGCATGAAGCTGTACGACACCCAAGCCCGCGAGGCCGTGGACATCATCCCGGCTCGTGAGCGGCATCTGACGCTCTACGCCTGCGGGCCCACCGTGTACCGAGATGCACACGTCGGCAACATGCGAACCTTCCTGCTTTCTGATCTCATCTCCCGACTGGCGCAGCTGCACGGCTGGCGCACAACGGTTGTTCAGAACATCACCGACGTCGGGCATATGGCGGACGACACCGGACTCGGTGGCATCGACGAAGGCCAGGGGGACGGCGAGGACCGGGTATTGCGCCAGGCCGCCGACGAGGGCAAGGGAGCATTGGCGGTAGCCCGTCACTACGAGGACGCTTTCCACCGAGACCTATCAGAACTCAACATCCATCCGGCCGATCACTATCCGCGGGCGAGCGAATCGGTCGACGACATGATCGAACTCATCACCGCCCTGATGGATGCCGGTCATGCTTACGTCGGAAACGACGGATCGGTCTTCTTCGACGCACGCTCCTTCCCCGACTACGGCGCTATCAGCGGGAATCGTCTGGAGGAACTTCGACCCGGCCACCGGTTCGACGGTGGCGTCGACCCGGCAAAGCGATTCCACGCCGACTGGGCACTGTGGAAGAAGGCTCCCGAAACACGAACGCAGTTGGTGTGGGACACACCGTGGGGCATCGGATACCCCGGCTGGCACACCGAGTGCAGTGCGATGAGCGTCAAGTTGCTCGGTAACTCGATCGACGTCCACACCGGCGGCATCGATTTGCGTTTCCCCCACCACGAAGACGAGCGAGCGCAGAGCAACTCCGTAACCGGAACTGACGTCGTCCGACATTGGGTGCACGCCGAGCATCTGTTGTTCGACGGACGCAAGATGAGCAAGTCTTCGGGCAATGTCGTTCTCGTCCAGGACGTGGTCGCTCGCGGAATCGACCCGCTCGCCCTACGCCTGGCATTCCTGCAGCACCGGTATCGCCAACAGATGAACTTGACGTGGGCAGTGATCGAGGGCGCGCAAACGACGCTCGAGCGCTGGCGTACCAAGGTGGCGCAGTGGGCAACCAGCCCATCGGCTCCTATCCCCGAGGACTATCAACGGCAGTTCCTTGATGCCGCTGACGACGACCTCGACACCCCCCGCACTTTGCAGGTGCTCCGCGCCGTGGAGCGCGATGCGGACATCTCCGACGGAGCACGGTTCGAGTTCTTCGCGTGGGCCGATCGACTGCTGGGTATCGATCTAGCCCGTCGAGTTGGTCAGGTCGTCGAGGACGAACCGTTGCCGGAGGTCATCGCCGTTCTCGTTGAGGAACGCGCCCAGGCTCGAGCCAACAAGGACTTCGCCACCAGCGACCGCATTCGCGACGAACTGGCCGCTGAGGGATTCTCGGTCACCGACACCCCCGACGGCCAGGTAGTCGAACGCACTTAGCCGGTCGCTACTTCCTGAGCCGGAGTGTTCTGGAAGGTTTCTCCCTCGACTCCTGGCTGTTGATCAGAACCCTGGCCGCCATCGCCTGTCGGTCCGTCCCCCGCGGGCGCATCATTCGGCGCATCCTGTGAAGCGTCGTCGTTCTTGTCCTTGTCCTTCTTGGGTTTCTTGCCGCAGACCACCTTGGGAGCCGCGCGGTAGAACGTTCGGATCGTCTCGCGCTTCACCTCTTCGTCGGCTTGGTAGAAAACGCGATCGACATTGATCGAGAAGCCGGGAATGCCGCTTTGCGGACTGCACCCGTCCTTCTTCTTGCGATAGATGGTCTCCGGCTTACGGACGCTCGTTCTGGCACCGAACTCGGCTTCGATCTCGTCATAGACGCGGGTTCCCCAGAACTCAACCGTCATCGACGAGTTGGTCATCTTGGTGGTGATGACAACAGGGTAGGGACTGTCGTTGCGGAACTTCATATCGAAGATGCCCCAGGCGACGGTCGCCTCCAAGCCCGGTTGATAGCGCGAGATGTAGACCGAGTGCGCCCGCGTATCCACCCGCTCCATCCCCGCGAAGAATGCAGCGGTCCATACGGCTGTCGTCGCCGCCGACACCCCACCACCGAGAGCCTCCTCGAAGACTCCGCCCGGTCCGATGATGGTGCCGACCGTGTAGCCGTTCTCTTCGGTTCGCTCCAGGATGGTGTCGTTCATCGAGAAGATGTCACCCGGCATCAAGACCGTGCCGTTCACGTACTCAGCCGCCTGGCCGATGTTCGTGACGCGGTAGGGGGCGTAGTTGAACTTCTGCGTAAAACTCGACAACTTGTCCTTGATTCCGAGAGCCTCCGCATCGGCCGTGGTGAACTCCGGCTGACGCTGACCTTCGGTGACGATCACTTCACGCTGCCCGTCGGCTGAACCCGACTGCCCCAAGACGGTCAAAACTTGGGCAGCCAACGCGTCGTCTTCGATGCCGCCACCGGCGCGGCTCGGGACGATGCGCAAGGTTCCGTTCTTCTTGACTTTGAATCGGGCATCGCGCGGTTGCTCGGCAAAGACCAACTCATCTTCGATGGAGGCATACAGCGCAGCACCATCGAGCGATGGCACATAGTCGCCGTCGATCGCTGTGAAGCTCAGCGCGTTACCTATGACGTCTGCCGGAATCTCAGCGACTACGTCACCGGCCGCGACCTTCACGGGCCCTGAAACCGCGGCCAGCGCCAAAGCGTTCGCTGCCTCGGCGTTCGCGACGGTGACCGTCGGCTCTTCGATGATCACGGGAAGTTCTTGCTTCGCGCGCGGCTTGGTGATCGAGGCGATGATCGCCGCGCGCGCCGCATCAGCATCGATGGTTCGACCCTGTTGTCCGGGGCTGTATTCAACGTTCGTTCCCTCCACCGCCAGCGAGGACTCAACCGCGCTGGTGGTGATCAATCGCTCGAATGCACCGATCTGCCGAGTCAGTTTGTCGTCTTCAATAACGATGACGGGTTCCACGTCACTGCCTCCCCCGACAGAGAAGAAGCGTGAGAACGGATTCCAGTTCTGTCGCATCAGGGGTTCGACCGTCTCGACCGCGTTGACCCAGACGCCAGCCTGACGTGGTTTGACGATGATGGTTTCGCCGTCGTTGTCGAACTCAAGGGGCGCCGCCGCGGGCCGGGCGACCTGCTCGCGAATCACTTCGACGGCTTCGTCACGACCCATGCCGCCGATATCCACCCCGTTGACGGTGGTGCCGGGGGGAACGGTCGGTCCACTCAACAGCGCGAAGGCTCCGACGACGAGAAGGAGGGCAGCCACCACACCAGCGATTGCGCCGCCCGCTATCGCTTGGGTGCGGTTCGGACGCCAACGGCGGCGATGCGACTCGGCCACGAACCCCTCGTCTCCCCCACTCTCGGACTAGCTACTTCACGGACGCCACGCGCTGGATCCACTGTCCACACCTGGGAGACGATCGTAAGCACGCACCCACCGTGGTTCCAAACTCAACCCCTCCAGGGCAATTCGTAGACAGTCAGACCGCGTCCAGATCCCGGACCGACGTCGGACGCAATGGCCGCCCCGGCAGGGTCGCGACGGCCGATCCGATAACGGTGCCCACGAGTAGATAGGCCCACTGTCGAAAGCCGCTGCTGATCGCTATGTCTCCACCGGCCGTCTCACTGGCAAGGAAGACGGTCATGGCGATCCACCCGGCAAGCAGCAGCCAGCCCGACCATCGCGACTTCGAGCCAAGGGTCACTCCGCGGATCGCGACAACGAGTACGGCGAGCACGATCACGACACCCCAGGGCAGGACCATGTAGCGATCACCGAGTACGAGCACCGATCGGTGGGCTTGCACGAACGCTCCCATCAGCCCGATCACAAGACCCGCGATCAGCGACGCAACGGGAGCTAGTCGTCGACCCGCGTCGGTCACTCTCGAATCCCGGCGAACAAATCCGTTTCGCGGTCCAACCCAGCTTCGGGTGCATGCGAGCCGCGCACCAGTCGGTAGTACTCGGTCCCCATCGCCTGGGATCCGAGGTTGTTCGACAGCGCGAAGAAGCCACCGTCGACGGTCACCTGCGTGCGATGGGCCGCCAGCGCGGTCATCTTGGTGTCAAGGAATTCGGTCGCCTCGACCGCTGTAGTGATGAGGTCGTCGTCGCAAGCGAACGGAAGGTCGTCCGGATCCATCGCCGCGAACTCACTATCGGAACCCTCTTCTCGCAACGCCATGATGCCGGCCCGGATGATGCTGCGCGGAAATGCGGTCCAGTAGACCTTGGCCACCGACCACGCTTCTCCGAGGTCCGGACGAAACGACGGTGACTCGGCCAGCGCTACCGCGTAGTGGGTGATCCGATGGGCCTGGATGTGATCGGGGTGCCCGTATCCACCGAAATCGTCGTAGGTCACGACAACCTGCGGCTGCACCTCTCGGATGACCGAGACCAGATCGGTAGCGGCCGCCAGAAGATCAGCTCGCCAAAAGCAGTCATCACGATCGTTGCTCGGCACGCCCATCATCCCGGAGTCGCGGTAGCGGCCCGGTTCGCCGAGGAACCGGTGGTCCGTCACGCCCAGCAGCTGCATGGCCTCGGCGAGTTCACCGATGCGGTGTTCGCCTAGGGCATCGTGTTGATCGGCAGCCAGGTGCTCCAGCTCCGGCACCAGGACCTCACCCTCCTCACCGAGAGTGCAGGTGACGAGCGTGACTTGGACGCCGTCGGCCGCGTATTTGGCCATGGTCGCCCCTGTTCCGATGGTCTCGTCATCGGGATGGGCATGAACGAGGAGCAGGCGGCGATCGGGGGTGGTCACAACATCAGGCTACTTGCGACCCGGGACGCCGCACACGGTCCAGGCCTCTCCGGCACGATAAGCAGGTGAGCGAGCTGTCGAACGATCAAATGCCGGAAGCTGGAGCGGGCGAGGCTGCGTTGACATTTCCACGGCAACGCGCGGTCACCCGCGGATTCCGACTCGGGGCTCCCCGAGCCTTTCGCATAGTTCGGCGCTCCGACGGTTTGGCGCGCGTCTTCTTCATTCGCAGCAAGGATGGCCGAACAGCAAGTGGTGATCTGTGGGTGTGCGAGCAAGGCGATGGCTGGCAGGAACGCCTACTCGTCCAAGCGGCCGCACTGGGCAGTGACGGTGAAATACCCGCGGCCGAGCGCGCCCGGCGCGAACGGCTCCGCGAAGTCACCTCTGGCATCACCGCCTATTCGCTCGACGCCGACGGATCACGCGCTGCATTCGTCGTCGATGGCGTTCCTTACGTCGTCGACGTCTCCACGCAAACCGTGTCCCAAGTCGCCCACCCCGGCCCGGTCGTGGATTCTCACATCAGTCCCGACGGGCAGTACGTCGCGTTCGTTCACGACAACCGGGTCTGGCTTTCAACCGTGGAGGGCGACGAATCGATCTGTGTGACGCCCGAAGAAGGCGATGCGATCAGTTGGGGCCTCGCCGACTTCATCGCGTCGGAGGAACTCGAGCGCTACCGGGGCATGTGGTGGCTGGCCGATTCGCGGCGACTGCTTGTCGAACGGGTCGATGAGTCCAATGTGGAGACACGGTGGATTGCCGATCCGGCTCAGCCCGAGCGCGAGCCGACCGCGCACCGTTACCCGTCCGCGGGCACCGCCAACGCCGCAGTGTCACTGCATGTGGTCTCTATCGACGGTTCCATCATCGATGCACCGTGGAACGTCGACAGGTACTGCTACTTAGCGAGCGTCAACGTGCCGCTCAATCGCGCACCCGTGATCTCCGTCCTCGATCGCGCGCAGCGATTGCAGCAAGTTCTGGAATTGGTCGACGACCAATGGATCGTCCGCGCAGAGCGTGAGCAGACACCGTGGATCACCGTGGTCTCCGGCTCTCCCACCACGGATCCGAGCGGTGCACTGATCGAGGTTCTCGACCGCGACGACTGCTTCCGCGTTTGCCGGGGCGGCCAAGCCTTCTCCCCCGACGGGTGGAATGTTGAAGCAATCCTCGACACAGACGCCGAAGGCGTCACAGTCTTGGCTGCGCTGGCGCCGGAGACTCGCGTCCTCGCGCGCATCGACTACACCGCAGACGCCACGGTCCTTACCGACCCCGATTTCTGGTCGGCCGGCACAGCAGATGCAGACGTTCGAGTCGTCGCTTCTACGAACATCGACCGGACCCGCTCGAGTGTCTCGATTGTCGACGTCAACGGTGCGGTGGACGTTAGTTCGGTAGCGGAACAGCCGAACCTGACCCCGCGGCCTCGGTTGATGCGCGTGGGTGCGCGCAACCTCAGCGCCGCGCTTCTTCTTCCCTCTCAACATGAGCCCGGGATGCAGTGGCCGGTTATCTGCAGCCCGTACGGAGGTCCACATGCGCAGCGGGTGATCGCTGCGGGCGGTGCGTATCTGACCGAGCAGTGGCTCGCCGACCAGGGATTTGTGGTCGTTGTGATCGACGGCCGCGGAACTCCCGGGCGCGGACCGGCGTGGGAGTACGACGTGCATGGCGATCTCGCCGGCCCCGTTCTCGACGATCAAGTCGATGCTCTACACGCCATCGCTGCGTCGCACGATGCCCTAGACACGTCGCGGGTCGGGATCCGCGGCTGGTCCTTCGGTGGCTACCTCGCGGCGCTCGCGGTGCTCGACCGGCCGGATGTCTTCCATGCAGCCGTCGCCGGTGCGCCTGTGACCGAATGGCGGCTCTACGACACCGCGTATACCGAGCGCTATCTCGGAAACCCCAACGACGACGACGCTCCATATGAGGCCACATCACTGCTCAACCGTGCGGCCCAACTCGAGCGCCCGCTACTACTCATCCACGGACTCGCCGACGACAACGTCTTGGCCGCACACACGCTGCAAATGTCCAGTGCGCTCTTGGCGGCCGGGCGACAGCACAACGTGCTGCCGCTCAGCGGGGTCACGCACATGACACCGCAAGAGGTTGTTGCCGAAAATCTGCTCCTGACGGAGGTCGACTTCTTTCGCGCGAACCTCGGCTAGGACTACTTGCGCTTGCGGCTGGCTTTGACTCGCTCGGTGACGTCCAAGAGCACCTTTCGCATGCGTACCGCGGATGGTGTGACCTCCACGCACTCGTCCTCGCGGCAGAACTCCAACGCTTGCTCGAGAGAAAGCTCACGGTGCGGAATCAAAGGCACAAGAACCTCACCTGTACTGGAGCGCATGTTGGTGAGTTTCTTCTCCTTGGTCGGATTCACGTCCATGTCATCGGATCGAGAGTTCTCGCCGACGATCATTCCTTCGTAGACCTCGGTCCCGGGTCCAACGAACATCGTTCCGCGTTCTTGAAGGTTCGCGAGAGCGAAGCCCGTCGTGTTCCCGCTTCGGTCGGCGACCAGCGAGCCCGTGGGCCGCGTGCGCAGTTCTCCGTACCAGGGTTCGTAGCGGTCGAAGACGTGGTGCAGGAGCCCGGTGCCGCGAGTCTCGGTCAAGAATTCCGTGCGGAAGCCAATGAGTCCGCGCGCGGGAACGAGGTAGTCCATGCGCACCCAGCCGGAACCGTGGTTGACCATTTGCTCGAGGCGACCCTTGCGCAGTGCCATGAGCTGAGTTACGACGCCGAGATAATCCTCGGGAACGTCCACCGTCAACCGCTCGACGGGTTCGTGGACCTTGCCATCGATAGTTCGCGTGACCACCTGCGGTTTGCCGACCGTTATCTCAAAGCCTTCGCGTCGCATCAATTCCACGAGGATCGCCAACTGAAGTTCACCTCGGCCCTGGACCTCCCACGTATCGGGGCGTTCGGTGGGCAGGACACGGATCGAGACGTTGCCGATGGTCTCCGCTTCCAGGCGCGCCTTGACCATCGGGGCAGTGAGCTTGGTGCCCCCGCTACGTCCTGCCAGCGGTGAGGTGTTGATGCCGATGGTCATCGAGATGGAGGGCTCATCGACAGTAATGACGGGCAGCTGACGCGGATCTTCCAGATCGCCCAGCGTTTCCCCAATGGTGATGTCCGGAATACCGGCAACGGCGATGATGTCACCCGCCGAGGCGTTTTCCACCGGGACGCGATCGAGAGCTTCGGTCATCAACAATTCGACGACCTTGGCGCGGTCCACTCCGCCATCGCGGCGAATCCAGGCGACCTGTTGGCCCTTGGTGATCGTTCCCTGATGGACGCGGCACAGAGCCAGGCGCCCGAGGTAGGGCGATGCATCGAGGTTGGTCACATGAGCCTGCAACGGAGCACCCTGTTCATACGTAGGCGCCGGGATGGTTGACAGCAACGTCGCGAACAGTGGCTCGAGGTTCTCCGAATCGGGCTGACCACCATCGGCCGGCATAGTCGTCGACGCTCGGCCGGCTATCGCACTCGTATAGATGATCGGGAAGTCGATTTGGGAATCGTCGGCATCGAGATCCAAGAACAGTTCATAAACCTCGTCGACTACTTCCTTGATTCGTGCATCGCTGCGGTCGACCTTGTTGATGACGAGAACAACGGGCAGACGCTTGGCCAGCGCTTTGCGAAGAACAAACCGAGTTTGAGGTAACGGCCCCTCGGACGCATCGACGAGCAGCACCACTCCATCGACCATCTCCAAGCCGCGCTCGACCTCTCCGCCGAAGTCCGCGTGCCCGGGAGTGTCGATGATGTTGAACGTCACGCCACCTTCGGGTGCAGACGGTCCCTGGTACCGAACGGACGTGTTCTTCGCGAGGATCGTGATGCCCTTCTCGCGCTCGAGGTCCATCGAGTCCATGACCCGCTCGGCAACATCTTGGTTCTCTCGGAACGCACCGGACTGCCACAGCATGGCGTCGACGAGCGTGGTCTTGCCGTGGTCGACGTGGGCGATGATCGCGATATTGCGTAGATCTTCTCTGGAGGGCACCTGCGAACAGTAGACGCAGCCTCGAATCGTCAGGTCAGCAGCGGCAGAACTTTCGTTTCGAACAGTGGGGCGAGGTCGTAGCGTGAGCCGTCGTAGGGAAGATCGAGCCACAGCAGTTCCGCGATCTCCCCGCTCGCCCTCGCACCCGCAACACACGGGTGCTCGAAGATGTGACCGGTAACCATCAAGCCCGGCTCGTTTGCGGCCGCCGCAGTGAACGTACCGAGCAATCGCAATCGATTCAGATCGAGATCAATGTCGATCTCCTCGCCGCATTCTCGGCGGATCGTGGCATCTGGTGATTCGCCCGGCTCGATCTTGCCGCCCGGGAGCATGAATCGATCTGTGCCTTGCTTTCGAACCAGCAGCACTCGACCTGCGTCATCACGAAGGACGACGGCGGACACAACCAGATCGGACACGCTCCAAGTCCATCATGAGAGGCTCACTGCATGGCCACGATGGTGCGGATACTCGGACGCCTGGGCCTTGCCGTAGTCCTCATCGTCGCCGGCATCGGGCACTTCACCAGCGCGGACGCATTCCTTGCGCAAGTGCCACCGTGGATGCCGGCCCCGGAGGCCGTCGTCGCTGTTTCAGGTGTGGTCGAACTGATCTTGGGAACTGCCCTGATCGTCATACCTCGTCGATGGCGCCCGGCGCTCGGGTGGGTCACCGCGGGATTCTTCGTCGTCATTTTTCCCGGCAACATCTCGCAGTTCGTAACAGGGACCTCGGCGTTCGGTCTCGATAGCGACGCAGCGAGATTCGTTCGGCTGCTTTTTCAACCGGCCCTCGTCGTGTGGGCGCTTTGGTGCACGGGGGCCTGGTCGGCCCGTTCAGCACGCAGGAACAAGCGCGGCGCTATCAGTTGACAGTGAGGAACCGCTCGAGCGAATCGAAGTAGCTCTCCATGCCCTCCTGGGCACGCACTGCCTCGCCTTCTGGCAACTCACCGAACTGACTGAACTTCACCCAACTGCGCATTCCTCGATTGTCGAACTCGATGCGAACGAGGTGATGGTCCAACGATTCGTCTCGCGCCTCGAACTCTTCACGTGACTGCGTGTAGTGCATCGTGTGGTCGATTCGAGCATGCGGATCAACAGCCGTGTACGACCCATAGAAGTACGCGGTGAATCCGTACTCGGGTACGTCCACGCCGACACTCCACGCACCGCCATCGATCGGATTGGACACCACGGATCCGGGAACACACGAAAGGTCCGTTGGGTGGTACCACTCCTCCAGCGCTGTTGCATCGACCCAGGCATCCCAGAGGACCTCGAGTGGAATGTCGAATTCGCGCTCGACGGAATACAGGAAGCCGTCCATGTTCGTCCTCACTTGTGTCGACTACAGACCATTGTCCTTGCGGTACACAGCGACGACGGCATTAGCGTGACCGTGACCCATTCCCATGTCCTTCAGGTAGGTCACCTGCTCCATGTGTTTGGCGTCGCGAACCGTGTCGAGTTGCTCCATCCAGTACGAGACCGGATGGCCATACTTCTTTTCGATGGAAGGGAAATAGGAAGCCGGTCCGGTCACCTTCTCAGCCACTGTGGCTCCCTCCCGTCGAATTATCACTAGACGTTGAAGCGGAATTCGACAACGTCACCGTCGGCCATGACGTAATCCTTGCCTT
>CAZVWA010000002.1:40691-48194 GCA_964631085.1 uncultured Rubrivirga sp. | reverse complement strand
GACCCCACGTCCAGCCGAGGGCGCTGGCCACCGTTTCGTGACCGGCGACGATGAAGGTGACCAGTTGATCGCGTATCTCCGCAACCGACAGGGGTCGGCCATCTTCGTCACGCACCGACAGCAATAGGCCGAGCATGTCCGTGCCGGGATCATCTCGCCGGGACTGGACCATCGAGGCGACAGCGGAGTCCAAGCGGGCCACGGAGCGCTTCAAGACCCTGTTGGCGGGCGTGGGTATCCAGCCCGGTGGCGATATCGGAACCCGGGCTCGAGCCACGACGACGTCGAGGGCTTCCAGAGTTGCTTCGGCTATCTCACTGGACTGACCGGTGAGGTCGGTACTCATCAACGATGACGCCACGACTTCGAGGGCTGCACTCATCATGAACGCATCGACATCGACGACTGAAGAAGCGTTCAGCACCCGCCATTGCGCGGCCACTCGAGCAGTGGCCTGCGCTACATGGTCACCGACTGCCTCGAGGGCCGTGTGATGAAAGGCCGGTTGCAGCACTCGACGCTGACCTCGCCAGGCATCGCCATCGGAAGTGAGGAGACCTTCACCGGTGACGAGCGACAGTGCCTTGTACTGGATTGTCGACTTGCCATAGTTGCGGGCATTGTCGACCAAGACGTGACGAACACCCGCCGGGCTGTTCACCAGATAGCTCGGAGGTCGAGGGATAGGGAACTGAACGATGTCACCGTGGCGTTGCCACACCGAATGGAGGTATGACAGCGGGTCCCGACGAATGGAGCCCATCGCCCGCAGCATGTCCGGCCCCAGAGGTCCGGGAGCCGTCGCGGGTGTCCCGAGGAAGTGGGTGGGCGCCCCCTTGGATGCGTGGGTCACGATTCCAGGATCTGGTTCTCCTCGACCAGCAACCGCACGCGAGCCTCGACATGATCCATGGAATCCTGCGCGACAGCCTTACCGATGTCGGTTGCGTAGGCCGCCTCGAAGTCCTCACGCGTGTCGAACCACAACTCAGCCACGCCGTCGATGCCTTCTGCGTCGAGAACACGATTGAAGCGAATCTCGCGCACACCGGGAAGCTCGCGAGCGCGCGGAGCATGCTCGTTCAACCACCAGTTCGCGAAATCCTCGGAGGACATGTCCGATCGCCTGGTCAGGAGAATCATCGCTTTGAACATCGCTGTGCGCTCCCTTTCCCTACGGTTTGCGTACTCGGGCACCCGGTCGCCCACCGCAGGACAATGCCAGGGCTATCACGATCTCGTCCGCGCGGGGTGCGTCCGGAACGACGACGTCGATCGCATCCATATCGTCGAAAACCCATCGATCATCTTTGTTGCCAATCGGCATGGTTATGGGAGCACCGGGACCGCCGAGTTTCTTGGTCCCGGGGATGATGTCGGCTCCGCCGCCGATCGCTGCACGAACGGGCGCGCCGAAACGCGGGTGCAAGATCGCCGCGCTGTGTTCGCGGTCGCCGTCGAGTCCGATGATCGCGCCTTTGCCGTAACCCCGAACATCCGCACTCGAGAGTCCAACCGACTGCAACAAGGCTAGACAGCGACCGACGAGGAACTCGGCCGACTCGGCACCGATCGCCTCCATCTCGGCGAGGTCCTCGACCCGACCTCGCCCCGCCAGGGGATTCTCGATCACCACTGCGCTTGTCGCGACCACGGTGGCGGGTTCTACGGCCGCACCCGCCTCCCGGAGGGTTTCGTGGATTCCCGAGTGGACCGAGCGGATCTTCATCCTGCGACCTCCTGGACGTCGTGGGTTTGCTTGTACAAAGTCGTGCGCTGGAGCAGGCGCCGACCGATTCGCTCCACCTCGGTCTGCAATTGCTCAGGATCAAGACCCTGGCCGTGGGCGGCTCCGGCAGCTCGGGAGATGTTCTCGTCCATCAATGTTCCCCCGACATCGTTGACACCGCCCTGGAGCAGCTGCAGCACGCCGGGGATACCCAATTTCACCCACGACGCCTGGACGTTATCGATCGAGCCGCGGTAGGCGATCCGGCCGATGGCGTGCATCAGGACCACCTCGCGCCACGTCGGCCCGCGTCGCGCTTTGCGCTTGAGGTAGACCGGCGAGGCCATGTGCACGAACGGAAGCGGGATGAACTCGGTGAATCCGCCGGTTCTATCTTGCAGATCCCTAGTCGCCAGAATGTGCGAAATCCAGTGCTCGGGATGCTCGACACTGCCGAACATGATCGTGACGTTGGATCGCAGCCCGAGCCCGTGCGCGGTCTCGTGCACCATCAGCCATTCATCAGTGGTGACCTTGTCCGGGCACAAGATCGCGCGGACGTCGTCGTGCAGGATCTCTGCTGCCGTTCCTGGCAACGAAGCGAGCCCGGCTTCCTTGATGCGGGTGAGGTAGGACTCCAGCGGCTCTCCGAGACGACGAGATCCTTCGAGTACCTCCAGGGCGGTGAAGCCGTGCACATGCATGGTCGGCACGGCCTGCTTGACCAACTCGGTAACACGGACGTAGTAGTCCCCGTCGAAATCAGGATGGATACCACCTTGAAGGCACACTTCGCTGGCGCCTCTCGAAGCAGCCTCGACCACACGGGCGACGATCTCGTCATCGTCGAGTAGGTACGGACGACCACGCAGATTCAATGAAAGCGGTCCCTTGGAAAAGCCACAGAACGTGCACTTGTAGGTGCAGACATTCGTGTAGTTGATGTTCCGGTTACGCACGAAGGTGACGTCCGAGCCATTCGCTCTCGATCGCAGCTCGTCCGCGACCTCTGCGATGGCCGCAACCTCTCGGCCACGGGCCGCGAAGAGGACGGCAAGTTCCTCGGCGTAAACACGCTCGCCAGCGAGAACACCATCGAGCACTTCGCGGACCGCTCCCCCGACCGCGACCGGATTCGGTATGAGCGTGGTGGGCTCTCGGTCGGCGCCGGAGTACCACGCGGTGGATCGGCGCCCGATCTGCACGACCTCAGCTCCCGTCCCAACATTGGCCGCATCCGCGTACGCCTCGGGGAACACCGCGCCCGGATCATCGCGACCTAGGCCTTCGGCATCGCTTCGATCCAATAAGGCGAAGTGGAGCCCGCTATCGATCCAACGATCGGCGTCAAGGGCGAATTCGGGATAGACCGTCAGCCTCGGAGCAAGTTCGAGGCCCCGCGACGCAGCTGCATCCCTCAGTGCGTCGAGCGCTGGCCACGGGCGCTCGGGGTTGACGTGGTCGGCGGTCACCGGTGAAACCCCACCGAAGTCGTCGATACCGGCATCGAGCAGAGCACCGATGTCATCGACGAGATTGGGCGGGGCCTGGACGTGGACGTCCGCAGGAAGAATCGTGCACGCCAGTTCGATGGCATCGACGAGATCTTCCATAGAACACGCGGGCTCATCGCGCATGACGGTGCCGGCCTTGGGCACGAAATTCTGAACGATCACCTCTTGCACGTGACCGTGGCGGATATGACTCGCGGCGATTGCTTCGAGTGCCTCGATGCGGTCCGCGCGCGATTCACCGAAACCGACCAAGATGCCGGTGGTGAACGGGATCGACAGTTCTCCTGCGTACTCCAACGTCTCCAGCCGACGCTGAGGGTCCTTATCAGGCGCACCGCGATGGGCAGCCAGATCCGGATTGAGCGATTCGATCATCATCCCCTGGCTCGGAGCAACGGCACGCAGACGAGCAAGGTCTTCGCGGCCGAGGGCTCCGGCGTTGGCGTGCGGCAGGAGTCCAGTGGTGTCTAGGACGCGCTGACAGGCGGCTACGAGGTAGTCGACGGTCGAGGCATAGCCGTTGTCATCGAGCCACGTACGGGCCTCCGCGTAACGCTCTTCGGGGTACTCCCCCAGTGTGAACAGCGCCTCGTGACAGCCGGCCCGAGCACCCTGGGTCGCGATCGTCTCGACCTCGTCGAGGGAGAGGTAGGGAGCCGGAAGATGCCGGGGGGCCTGCGCAAAGGTGCAATACCCGCACCGGTCGCGACACAAATGCGTCAGCGGAATGAACACCTTCGGGGAGAAGGTCACGCGGGTGGACGTGCGCTGCCTACCCACGGGCACTCCTCCTATGAATGTCAACGACCCCCGACTCGTATCGTGGCATACACGATCGGTCGGGGGCCGTCGATAGTCGCATCGCTTACGTGTCGAACATATTCGATCGCTGGGACAACGCGCGGGTTACGTGGTCACACTGTCCCCGACACGCTCCCCCTGACACCTCCGGGCGCGAATTCGCGCACCGACGCGCGGGAGGCGGTCCACGTCCAACCGGGCTCGCGCTCGGGAGCTTCTTCTCCGACGATTTCGAGTCCGGCAACTGCAGCGTTGCCGAAGTTGTCGTCGACGTGCACGACGTTGTCCCAGCCGAGGTTCTGCATGAGTGATGCGACGGCAGACGCCCGGTAGCCCGACCCGCAATAGACGTAGACATCAACGTCCTTGGGCAACTCGTTCACCCGATCGATCACGTCGTAGAAGGGGATGAACGTTGCGCCGTTCACATGACCGGCTTCCCATTCGAGGATCTGCCGGGTATCGACGACGACGGCGTCCGGGTTGGCCCTCCATTCCTTTGCCATCTCGTCGAAATCGACGCGGCGGATGTGGGCAGGCTCATCACCGCCGGACACCCAGGACTCGGGTCCACCCACCGCCTGACCCACCGGACGGTCGATCCCGATGCGAACCAATTCGCGCTGGGCGGCCTCGACCTGGGCGGTCGTGGCACCGATCAGCGTGACGGGCGTCCCCCACGGGATCATCCAGCCCAGATAGTTGACGAACGGACCGTCGAGGTCGAAGTTAAGCGCCCCGGGTACGTGCCCCTGGGTGAACACCTCGCGCGATCGCAAGTCCACCACCCACTCGCCGGCATCGACCCGACGACGCAATTCCGCGGGATCGGCGGGCTCAGGCAGGCTGAGGTCGATCTCGTCGGGGCCTGCGGCGTTGGCCGGACCCATGTGCGCGTAGTACGCGGGGAATACATCGAGGCCCGCAACGAGCATCTCGACGAAGTCCGTCTCGGCCTGGGTGAGCGCGGGATTGATATCCCGCTCTTGACCCAAAGAAGTCTGGACACCCGCGGTTTGGATGGATGAGCAAAACGACCCAAAGCCATGCGTCGGATAGATCTGAGTATCCGCGGACAACTCATCGACCAACTTATGGGCGGAGTGCCATTGATCGTGGGCCTGCTTCACCGTGAGATCGGGGGCGACCAGGTCTGGTCGTCCGACCGTTCCGTAGAGCAGTGATCCTCCGGTGAATACCGCTCCCGGATGGTCATCACGGGTTACCGCGAAGGAGATGTGGTGCGGGGTGTGTCCCGGGGTGTGGACGACAGCGACGTCGAGGTCACCCACCCGGAAAGTTGCGCCATCGCCTACCGCCTCGACATTGGCTTCGTCGAGGTAAGCGAGCTCGACGTCCGCGGGAACCATGTACTGCGCCTGATGCTTCTTGGCGAACTGGTAACCCCCGTTGACGTAGTCGTTGTGAATATGGGTCTCACCAACGTGAGTCACCGTCAGGCCGTGCTCGGCGACGAGTTGCTCGACTCGATCGGTGTCCCGCTGCGGATCGATCACGAACGCGTGGACGCCGTCGTGGACGACATAACCCCGGTCCCCCAGCCCGGGCGTATCGATCACGATCACGTGGGGGGCGCTTGTCGCTGTCATGACGCTGCTCCTACTTCTGATTCCTGCGGACGGCCTGCCGCGCACGAGGCCAACGTTCCGCGATTGACGTTACCTGCCGCAATGCCGTGATGGGGCCGATACCCGGCGGCAAAACTCCCGAGCATCATGGATTCCCATCGTTGGTAGGCGGCTGTTCAGTATTACGGTCCCGAGCATAATACCCCCCGGGGTATTTGTCCAGGAAATGTCCGGACAGATTTTTTGGGTGTCATCCCTATGTGAATTCCCGCACAAAGGGGCTATTTGTTTTGTGTTCCGACAAATATGCGACATACTTGGGATGTACCCGGGAGACCCCCGGGTCGCCTAACAGAAAAAGGAGCGACCCTCCATGAAGCAACTCGGCACCATCTTCAGTTCCGTTTTCGGTGGCGGACGCCTGGACGCCGAATCCGCCCAGCGCAAGCAGATCTACCGCGACTGGGAGCGCGAGCGCCGAAACGCCCTCAACCCCTCGGATCTGGCTGAGATCGACGCGATCTTCTCCCGCGCTCTCTAAGCGAGTTTCCAAGGAAGCGCTTACCAGCAAGCATGAGTCCACCGGCCGCAGCGAGCCTGCCGGCTAGGCGAAGTCGACCGTGACGGGCGCGTGGTCACTCCAGCGTGAGTCATAGCTGGAGGCCCGCCCCACGGTCGCTCGCCGGGCGCGCGCGGCAAGTCCGTTCGTCGCGACGTGATAATCGATCCGCCACCCGGCATCGTTGTCGAATGCCTGCCCGCGCCAGGACCACCAGGTGTAAGGCCCCGGTCCCTCTCCCCCGAATTCACGCCCCAGGTCCACCCACGATCCGTTGAACCAGCGATCCAGGTAGACCCGTTCCTCGGGTAGGAACCCTGCACTCTTCAGATTTCCTTTCCAGTTCTTGATGTCGACTTCATGGTGCGCGATGTTGAAATCGCCGCACACCAGAGCTTGGACATCGCTCTTCTTGGCCCGACCCGCGAGGGCTCGCATCCGCGCGTCCATGCCCTCCAAGAACGCGTACTTGGCATCCTGTTTGGGCGTGTCCACCTCACCGGAGTGCACGTAGACACTCGCCACCGTCACCAGATGGCCATCGTCGTCGATGTCTACTTCAATCCATCGCCCCTGCTCATTCACCGCCTGCTGGCGGAACTTCTGTCGAACGGCAACGGGTTGCCCGGGTGTCAGAACCGCTACTCCCGCACGCCCTTTGTCGGGGGCTTCGGCAAGGGCTAGGTGCCACGAGGCCAAGGGTGAATCCGCGAGCACCTGCTCGGCCTGTTCGCGGGTGGCCCGCACCTCCTGCAGGCAGATGGCATCGGCCCCGCTATCGGCGAGCCATTCCAGACCCCCACGCCGGGCAGCGGCACGGATCCCGTTGACGTTCGCGGTGACGACACGCATCGTGTCGATTTCCTAGGTGGTTGTCAGTTGAAATTCGATCCCCACCCAGTCGAACTCTTCATCGACGCCGAGTCCGTATCCGTACGTACCCTTCTGGTGGACCTCGAATGTCAACTCGAACGTGCCATCGGCTTTCACAACGGTCTGAATGGGCAGGTCCTCGAAGTGCCCTGATCCGTTCTTGTCGGTAGCTACGAAACGGGTCAACTTCATGACCGTGCCGGGCTTCATCCCTTCGGGCGCTGTTCCGCTAATCGTGACGGGAGCGCCAGCGGGTGCGCGATTGGTGCTGATGGTGGCGGTGCCGCCCCAGCCAGCCACATTGGGCGTCTTGGTGAAACCCGCGCGCGCAAGCTTCTTCTTGCTCAACTGCACAGCCTGGGTGGAACCCTTCGCGGCGGCCTTGGAATCTCCGGTTGTGGTGATTTGGAACTGGAAACCCACGAACTCCGGCGAGAA
>CAZVWA010000002.1:18400-40591 GCA_964631085.1 uncultured Rubrivirga sp. | reverse complement strand
AGTTTCGCCGTGCCGGGCGCCCAATCCACGACGTTCGGCTTCTTCGGAAAGCCCGACTGAGTGAGCTGCTTGGAGGTCAACGACACTTCCGCCTGCGCGGCAGGCGCCCCAGCGGCCACCAGGGCGATACCGGACAGACCGGCGATGATCAACGTACGCAACTTCACAACGACTCCCTCGATTTTCTGCGCCTCGATGGCGCGGACTACACAGTAGTTGGCCAGTCCACTTCAGCCGCAACACGCAGCGCCTGCGCTCCGATCGTCAAGGCCGGATTCTGGGCACCGCTGGAGGGGAAGAACGAGGAGTCCACCACGAAGAGATTCGGCAGTTCGTGCGAGCGACACCAGGGGTCCAGGACGCTGGAGTCGGGATGTGCACCACCCACCACAGTGCCGCACATGTGGGAGTTCAATGCGATGTCGAAACGTTGCTCGAAGATCCCGACGTAACCGGCTTTGCGCAGAATGGACTTCGCCTTCGCCAAGAGCAGTTCATGGCGGTCGTAGTTGGTTCGTCGCCACGATACGTGGATCCGTCCACCGCCATCGACTGTTACGCGATTGTGTGGACTCGGGAGGTCCTCGCTCATCACCAGACCCTCGATGCTTCTTCCGGCGATGCGATTCAAGACCGGTAGCGGGACTTTTGTCGCATGGGTTTTCATCATCGACCCCTGCACTTTGCCGATCAGCTGAATCGTGCCACCGGGGATTCCATCACCGAGATCGCGGTAAAAGTCGTTGATTGCCATGGTCTTTTGGAACACGACATCGTTGCTGCGCCGCGGATCTACGGCGGCAAAGTGGGTGTTGCTGTGCACCATGTAGTTACGACCAACCAGGCCGCTGCTGTTCGCCACACCCTTGGGATGGTGATCGTTCGCTGACTTTAAGAGCAAGGCCGCACTGTTCGCCGCCCCTGCCGAAATCACAAAGGCTCCGGCGGTAATGCGAAATGGCTCGCCGTAGACGGTTCCCTCGATTGCCGTCACGGCTCTGTTGTCTGCGACAACGCGATCGACTTTGGCGCCGGTCAAGATACGCACGTTGCCGGTCGCGATCGCTGGTTCCAATGCGCAGGTCTCTGCATCGGACTTGGCACCTAGACGACACGGGAAGCCGTCGCATGTACTGCACCGAATGCACGAGCCACCTGGACGTAGGTCAATTCCCATCGCAGTGCTTGAAGGGTGCAGTCCCTGTTCTCGAAATCGCCGGATCGTCTCGGCCACATAAGGCTCGTGCTCGAGCGCTGGAAAAGGGTAGGGCGCGCTTCGCCAGGGCTCGGACGGATCCTCTCCCGTGGTGCCGTGGACGTTGAACAATTCCTCGATGGCTTGGTAGTAAGGCTCGATGTCGTCGTAGGCGAACGGCCAGGCGGGACTCACCCCCGAGGGGTACTCGGTGCGCCCGAAGTCCTCGACTCGCAGCCTCGGCAAGCTCGAGCCGTAGACCTTCGTGTTCCCACCAACCACGTAGTGAACGCCCGGTGAGAACTCGCGTTCGTCGTCATCTAGCCATGTCTCGGTCGGCTTGTATCGGCGCTGCACGAAAACCGCGTGAGGCGACCAGTTCTGAGGTTCACGCGGCAAGTAGTCACCGCGTTCGACGACGAGAACGTCTATCCCACGCTGAGCCAGCCCCCAGGCCAAGGTGCCGCCTCCCATTCCCGAACCAACGATGACGACCGATGCACTGTCGCTGAGCATGGCGGGCACGCTACCCGTCCAACAATCGACCGACGACGTCTTCGAGGTCGGCACCGATGACATCCGGGCGGCCGAAGTTCGGGTCAAGGTGACCTTCGAGTCTCGACAGCCACGCGGTCCTCATACCCACGGCCCGGGCGCCCGCGAGATCCCAGGCATGGGCGGCGATCATCCACGTGGATTCGGGTTCAGTTCCCAGTTCTCGACACGCGTGCAGATACGGCTCCGGTGCCGGCTTCCACACGCGCACGTCCTCGCATGAAAGGTGTCGGGTGACCAGGTCGCCCATGCCCGCCCGTTCGAAGAGAGCCTCAACGTTGCGAGCATTGCCGACGCTCAACGTGACGACGGGTGTTCCCCGATTTCGAAGCCGCTCGAGGGCAGCGGGTACCTCCGGGTGGGGGCTTAGTTGCCCGAAAGATCGCATCAGGGCTTGGCTGTCATCTGGCCCCAACCGATCTGGCGCAAGGGACAGGAATGCGGCGGCAGCGACCTCGGGAAAGGATCGGTACTCCCCGGCACTGGTCAAAGCGAAGCCGTTGCGCAAGGTTCGAGCGAACCACAGATCACGGCCACCGGGCAGGCGCCGCTCCTCGAACACGGCATCGAGAGCATCGAGGGAGAACAGCGTCTCGTTGACGTCGAGCACCACCGCTGACGGTTCTCCCACGCGAACGAGCGTAGACGCCCCAGGTAGCGCAGAATGCTGACATGGCCGATTCCATCTACGACCTCTCGTTCACCGCCAACACGGGTGAGGACGTCTCACTCAAGCAATACGAAGGCAAACCCCTGCTGATCGTGAACACAGCCAGCAAGTGCGGCTTCACCCCGCAATACAAGGGTCTGCAGGAGATGTACGCCGACCTCGGCCCCGAAGGCTTGGTGGTCATCGGTTTCCCCTGCGATCAATTCGCCCACCAAGAGCCCGGCGACGACGAACAGATCAAGGACTTTTGCGAGGTCAACTACGGAGTCTCGTTCCCGCTCTCCACCAAGGTGGACGTGAACGGGTCCAACACCCACCCGGTTTTCGCCTACCTCAAAGAGAAGGCGGGTGGACTGCTGGGGTCAGGAATCAAGTGGAACTTCACCAAATTCCTGGTCTCGCCCGACGGAACTACCGTGAAGCGTTACGCACCCAAGACCGATCCCGACATGGTCCGGATGGATGCGGAGCAGATGCTGCGGGACACCGCCTAGCCTCGCTCCCGTGCTAGCACGGGAGATCCGTCCTGAACACTGACTTTTGCACGGTTGCGTGTCTACCGTGACCCATGCCCCCCTCGTGGTCCATCGCGCGAGTCGCGCGAAGCATCCTGTCGTGCGCCCTCGTGCTTCCCCTCGCCGCCGTCACGCTCGCAACCCCCGCAGCCCACGCCCTCGAGGCTCCCACGGATGAACCTCTTACCACGGCGTCTACCGAGGCACCCACCGTCTCGATCCCGGTGCGCACCGTCGATACCCCAGGGCGCGGAGGACAAAACGGCACGATCGTGATGCGCGTCGGACGCTCGGCCCCGATTCGGGTCATCGTCGACACGGGCTTCTCCGGACTCGTGGTCTTTCCCGGCGCGTGGGATCGTCGACCGGGGCAGGTCCGCCAATCGAACACCCGCGTGCAGATTCAAACCTCGGCCCTGGGCGATATTCGCGGCGTCCGTGGAAGCGCACCCATGACCTTCAACGGGGTGACCACCGTGATGGACGTGCCGTTCGTCGCCCTCACGGACTCCAACCCGTTCCTGCGACAGTGGGCAAACGAGGGCGTGTACGGGCTGCTGGGGATCGGCACCAAGGGCGAGGGCCAGGTCAATCCCTTCTCCACCCTGCCCGGAGTCTTGGGGTTGCGCTGGAGTGTTCACTTCCAACGGACGCGCGGCGAGACCATCGGACGACGCGGCGAGATCGTCCTGGGCGCGAAGCCGCCGCTGGAGTCGACGATGTCGTTGACCATGCCGTACGTCGGTCAAGATTCGAACGGTGCTCGCCTCTGGAACGACCAAGCCACTCCCGGCTGTTGGCGATTCGGTCGGCGACCTGAGGTGTGCCTGCCCACTCAACTCGATGCAGCGTTCAACATCACGCGGGTGCGCGGCGCACGCTTTAGAACACTGAAGACGAACAGTCAGGGCAATCTCCGGCGCGGAACATCCGTCAGGTGGGCCGAACCAGGATCGGCCTTCACCGGCATCACCTACCGCGCCGGAAATCGTCCCTCGGTGAACCTCACTCGAGTCATTCCGAAGGGGCAAGGACGGATCATCGTCGGAAACGACCTCTACTTCGACAACGTCGTGACCTACAACACGATCACGGGCAAGGTCTACATCAGTGACGCACGCTAGGAAGGGACGAGCATGACCAACACACCGAACATCAGCCGCAGGAGACTGCTCCAAGCAGCCGGTGTGGCGGGCGTCGCCGCAACCGGTGCAGCGGCAATGAGCACGTCCTCGGCAGCCGCGCGTCAACCATTCCAGCCGCGTGGTCGACTCAAGCGTCGACCCAACTTTCTGATCATCATGGTCGACGAAATGCGAACTGCCCCAGCGTACGAATCCCCCGCTCTACGTGCCTGGCGTGCAGCGAACCTCCCAGCCCAGCGATTGATCCGTAGCAACGGCTTCGACTTCACCGAGCACCACATCATGTCCGCCGCCTGCCAACCAAGCCGGGCGTCGATCTACACCGGCCAGTACCCCTCGCTGCACGGCGTCTCTCAGACTTCAGGGGCGGCCAAGAGCGCCATCGAGGAAGACCTCTACTGGCTCGAGCCCGGAACCGTTCCCACTTTGGGGAACTACTTCCGAGCAGGTGGGTACGACACCTATTGGAAGGGCAAGTGGCACGTATCCGATGCCGATCTCTACCAACCCGGCTCCTATAACCCGATGCCCTCGTACACAGATTCCGGCGCACGCGATCGCTACCTCGAGGAGATTTACCTCGAGGCGGAGATGCTCGACAAATTCGGATTCAACGGCTTCATCGGGCCCGAGCCGCATGGCAGCAACCCTCTGAACTCGGGATCTTCGGCATGGTTCGGCCGCGGACGCGACAAGGCATACGCGGAGATGAGCGTCGAGCAACTCCAGCGCCTGAGAAACTCCGACAACCCCTGGTTACTCGTCACGTCCTTCGTAAATCCGCACGACATAACCCTGTGGGGCCGCTTTACCCTCGCGGCATCAGCGCAGGCCGAGGCCGCGGGAACACGAGACGCGTTCTACCTACCGCAACAACTCGTAGGTTCGAATGTTCCGCGAGATCTGTTCACTCCGGCCTACCGAGCTTCGGAGAATGAAGATCTTTCGCGCAAGCCAACGGCGCAGGGAAGTTTTGTCGATCAATACCCATTCGGATTCCAGCCGCTGAACAACAACCTCATGTACCACCGCTTCTACTACCAACTTCAAAAGGAAGTGGACGATCACATCGCCAGCGTTATGAGCGCACTGATGTCCAATCGAAAGCAGTACCGGGACACCATCGTCATCTTCTTGTCCGACCATGGCGAGATGTTGGGCGCCCACGGTGGCATGTTCCAAAAGTGGCACAACGCGTACGACGAAATCCTGCGAGTGCCGTTCGTCTTCCACAACCCGGAACTGTTCCCGCGTGCTCAAGCATCGGACGTTCTGACAAGCCATGCGGACCTGATCCCGACCATGCTCGGATTGGCTGGGCTCGATGAATCCGCGATCGCGAAGGACCTGCGCAACACGCACACTCAGGTGCGGCCACTGCCCGGCCGTGACCTATCCGGGATTCTGCTCGGGGAAGACGATCCGGCTTCGGTTCGCGATCAGCCCGTCTACTACATGACAGACGACCAGCCATTCAAGAGCACTAGTGCGATCTCGATCTTGGGTACCGCCTATGAACCTGTCGAGCAGCCGAATTGCGTGGAGACCGTGGTTGCCCATCTACCCACGGGGCTCGGTGGAACTATCGAGAAATGGAAGTACTCCCGGTACTGGGACAACCCTCGGTACTGGAGCACCCCAAACGTCCAAGACGTTCGAACCTTCGTTCCCGGCATGTACAACAAGCCCGGAGAACGCGTCGCGATCACGACCGTCAAATCGATGAATCCTTCGGACGGCGAAACAGCCCCACCCGATGATCAATTCGAGCTCTACAACGTGACCCGCGATCCTGCGGAACTACTGAATCTTTACGGAGCTGTAGAGCATCAACCGGTTCTCGCCATCATGCAAAAGCTGCTCGACGCTGAGCGCGGATCAAAGCGGCTCGAGCCGACCTATCAACCCTGGGCGGATGGAACAACTCAACAGTTCCCCTTCGCCGGGTCGGCAACGGTGAGCTCCTAGAGAAGTGCTCGGACCGCGACGTCCAAGACCGCCTCGCCCGTGACGGATTTTCGACACAATGAGGGCGTGAACGACGTCCTCGACATCATCGTGGTCGAGGACGAACCACTCTACCGGGAATTGCTCTGCACGGGGCTGGTCAGCAAGTTGCCTGATATTCGCGTCTTGGCGTCTTTCGCGAATGCGGAGGAACTCCTGGAGTCCGCACCCGACATCACTGCCGATGTCCTACTCACGGACATAGATCTCGGCGGTGGAGAGGACGGATACGCACTCGCTACCCGGTTGGCGGCCCATCGACAAGTTCGGGGGGTCGTGCTCTTGTCGAATTTCGCCATGCCGGCACTGTTGGCCGACGCTCCGGTAACCGGCGGGCTCGGCTGGGCATATTTACTCAAGACAAGCGTTGCTGACTTGGGTCAACTTCGGCTGGCTATCCACGGAGCGGTGGCCGGCGATCTCGTCGTGGACTCCACCCTCACCCGCGCTCTCGCCCCGCGCGCGGAGGGCCCACTGATGCACTTGACGACCCGGCAATCGGAGGTCTTGACGTTGATGGCCAATGGTTGGTCGAATTCGAACATCGCCGATCACTTGGTTCTCAGTGTCCGCTCTGTCGAGTCAATCGTCTCGGACATCATTCGCATTCTTGGTGTCGATCCACACGCGAAAGACATCAATGCGCGCGTAGCGTGCGTATCCATGTATCTGCGCAGCACCACCCGGGTCAATAGCCAACAGGCAAGGCCCCGACCGTGAAGCTCAATCACGATTGGCATGAACCACGCGCCAGTCCCTTCGTGCTCTTTTCCCTACTGAGCATTCCATTCATGCTCGTGCTGTTCGATCGATGGGACATTGCGCCTCTCGTCTTTGCGATCAGCATCACTGCAGCCAATGGACTTACGCTGGTATCAGAAGTGGTGGCGCTTCGATTCCTACGCTCGAGATCCGTAGGGCGACCCGGTTTACGAAGATGGCTACTGCAGTACGGGCTCGGCAGTTTGGTCGGGAGCGCTGTACTCGTCATGGCGATGGCAGCCATAGGAGTTGCCCAGGATCGCGAACCATTTGTGCTCGCAATCGTCTTCTTCACCCGAATCATGAATACCTACCTGTTCGCCTTCATCGTCGATGAGGTCGTCAGCTATCGACGCGAAGCTCAGAAGATCCGCGACGACTTAGCCCCCTCCCTCGTGGCCGTGATCAACACCAATGCCCTGCTCGCTCGATTCGACGATTCGAGGGAACGCCACGAATTGGAGGTGATCGCAGAACATGTGGGCCGACCACTGCATGAGTTGAACATCGAATCTCAATGCCTGGGCAACGATGCGGCCGCTAATGCAATTGAAGACTTCATCGATGGCACGCTTCGCCCACTGAGCCATCGGATGCACCCGACGTCCATCTCCGTCGGTATCAAGTCAGCCGCGGAGGCTCTCGGTGTTCATCTAGTGCTTGATGACTCGGCCCTCGCGCTCGAATCCTCACATCAATTGCTGGACGAATCCGTTCTTTTGGAATTCCATCGGTGGATGGCGCAAACCGCTGACCTGAATGCCGTGAATGCGTCTCCGCTGATGATTCGCGCCGCTGTTCATGATCGTTGCCTCGTCGCTTATGTGCCGATCGGACACGCAGCACCCTTAGATGCACGTCACATCGTCGCGGGGCTCGAATACGCCGATGATTGCTCCATCAGCATGCCCTTGAAGGGTCAGTTCATCGACCCCTCCTCGGCTCGGCTCGCGCAGGGTCAACCCCCGCTCGAATCGGATGCATTGCCCCGGAGCCCTCGGCGCTGGAGTGGAACCCAGGGTCCGTCGCCTTACCTTGTGGGTGCCCTGATGCTGGCGGCCGCACCTGCGATCACCTTCATAGCCAACGCCCAGGTCACATCGGCCATGTTGGCGGCGGTCGTTTTATCCTCCGCTCTCTCGGTCACACTGGCTATCGGACTCACGCGACTACGCATCAGCGGAACAGGGTGGTGGCCACCGACGTGGATCGCGATCTCGTGGATCTCGCTGGGGATCCTCACCGGCCTTGCTTCGGCGACAACGCTCGTGTACTTCGGTTCATCCGGCGAAGGAATCGACACCGGCGTCTACATCACTGAAGTGATTCGGGGATGTGTCCGGCTATCGCTTCCGGGAATTGTGATCTCCTTCTTCGGTGAATTCGTGCTGCAAGCGAAATCACTGGCGGACACGGTGCGCGTACAGACCGCACAAGCACTCGAAACCCGCGAAGAGATTCTGACCAAGGAACACGATCGCTCTCGCCTGATAGCCGAGGTTTTGCACCGACAGATTCAGGCTCGGCTTGCGGCAGCGGTACTGCTTTTCCGCCTAGATAGACGTGACGATGCGATAGCCGCGCTCGACTCCGTCGCCCAGCACCTTCTCCCAAACCTGATCCACGACTTGAGCCAACTCGACTCCGCGGCCAGCATCGATCGCGACGAGTTCCATTCTCCGGGCCTGACGATTACCTACGATCCCAATCCCGTTTTGCGGCACCTCATGGAAAGCCAGGGCCGGAAGGTCGAGGCGATAGTTGCCGAGTGCGCAACGAACGCCATCCGACACGGATCCGCGTCGCGACTTGATGTCGCAGCGTTTGAGGATCGAGATCACATAATCCTCACCTGCACCGACGATGGCCTGGGGCCTTCGGGTGACGCCAACCATCGTGGACTCGGAAGCAGGGTGTTCGACACCGAAGTGGGTCCGACCCAGTGGCACATTCGACATGAGGCAGGCTCGACCACCGCTTCCTTTCGCTTTCCGTACCAGCACGGTTTGACGGCCGACCCCCGGTCCGGAGACTTTGTGAGTGGCCACATTTCGAGGTGAGAGCATTCCACGATGGTTGACCGTTCTGCTCGTCCTCTTGGCCGTGATCGTCATTGTCCTCACGATTGCTCTCGCGCGAGTCCTCATGACCGTGCGCGATCCCGCCGCACTAGTTCGAGAAGATCGACTCACCAACGCCGACATCTGGGATGTCGAGCCTCGAATGATGGCGGCAGGCTTGGGCTTTACCAACATCATCGGCGTCGAAGGCCTCTCAACCGATGATCTTGACCAATCTCGCACTCGCGTAAGGCTCGCCGGTGGGGCCTGGAACATCCCCGACTGCGCGCCCGGCTCCATCCCGGAATTGGTGAGCTACACGAGCGCCGCGACACCGGAATCGGTGAAAACGACGTACGGAGAACTCGTCTATTACGCCGATGGCCTACCCATCGAATTCAGTTGGCCGGTGCTCCCCAGCACTGTCGACGCCGACGATTTCCAAGTGAACCTCAACAATGGAACCTCGATACAACCGCAGGTCGCGGCAGCGTGGCCGAACTTCGAGTACAACGAGCGAAGCACTGTGGTCATCTTCGGTCATTTCGGCAACCGCATCGATCCAAACGAACCAGGGGCGATCTTCCCCACCTCTGTCGAAGTGGTCCAGGGAGAGACGACACTCGAACTGGTGGGGATGGACAAGCAGCGCGTCCCGGCGGTGGGCATGGAGGTCGAGTCACCCGGTTCCCCCTACACCGATCCGAGCGTGGCACCGCACGAGCGTGGGGGCCCTGGACTCGCTGCCGCCAAGCTCAGCACATACACGTCAGCGGGCGACGCGGGCCCGGCGCTGTTCAGTCCCGGGCTGCTTCCCAACCATGGTGAGGCGCTCTACGGCGACCGCGCTCAATACCGGCTGCGGGTGTTCACCACCGGGGGCATGACCGCCGATGGAGTCCGTGGCCTGTGGCCGACAGAGTACGAACGATTCTTCCGTGTCGTGGCCAACGACGATGCCGGCAACGAAATCCTCATCACCGAGTCCGGCGTGGACTACGAGATCAACGGTGGCACCCTGCGAATCGAAGGCCTGGCCGATCTAGGGCTCAAACAGGACAGCTACGACGACTGTTACCACGAGGACAAGGACAATCAAATAGACATCATCATCTCCGGTGACGAAGCAGCAGTGAAAGCGATCACCCGGGTGCAGATGCCATCGACCGGTGATTACGCCCCGGTATACAACCCCGGTGGACCGGGGAACGACCCCGCACCCGGTGTGCGGTACGCGGCGCCGAGCGCACCGATCGACATTGGTGTCCTCATGGCCATCGACGACCCACTCGTTGTGACCTATCCGTAATTTCTGCCCAGACCACTAGTTGAGCGTGGATAGTGCCAACGCGCTCAACACAGTCCACTCCCCCGCACGCTCAAGACTGCACCGGTCGTCGCAGTACTCTGCGATGAGCCGCCTTCCCAATCCCGGGGGATTTCCGCTCGGGCCGGTTCCGTTGTCGCGGATCACAATGCGTATGCCGGAGGGATCGGTACCTATCGACACTTCAATTCGCTGCGCAAGACCGTGGCGATACGCATTCGACAGCCCCTCTTCAACGATCGCGGCAACGTGCGAGAGGTCGCGTCGCGACGCTAGCTGACTATCAATGCTCAGCCCAACATCCGTGAGCGCCTGCCAGTTCTCGACCAGACGGCCGACGGAGGATTCCAAGGTCTCGTCGCTTTCGACACCGCCACTGATAGCCCATTGGTCCAAGATCTGTGTGCCCTCTTCGAGGGCTCGTACCGTTGCCTGGGCATCTCCTGCACGCTGCGCTTGGTCGATCGCTGCTGCACAGGCAATTAGCCTGGTTTGGACGGATCCATGCAAGCTCTGTGCCACCTCGCGAGTAATCGCGGCAAAGGCGCTACGACGAGCTTCGGCTTCTATGTGCTGTTGGGAAACTTCATCTTCGAGCGACGCAAGAACCCAGCGCCGAACATCGTTCAACGCCGAGACGTAGGACACGAGAATCACACCTGCGATGAACGCGATGACGATCGAGCCGGCGTCCTGAGCGGGAGTCGTCACATCTCCCGGAATCAGGCTGTAGGCCAATATGGCGATCAAGGCGCCGAGAACCGCAACTACGTACAGCCCACGCTTAGTGAACACGCTGCGCGCTGTGCTGATCACACGGTTGGCCAGGGCAAGCCACGCCCACAGGATTAGACCGATGACCATCACGGCGAGAGGAGCCCAGGCTCCGAAACCTCGAACCGACGCACCCGGAAGCCCGATCACCGTAATCAAGGCCGTGTTGCCGGGCATGAAGCGCGGGTCACTCCACAGGTGACGGAACACCTGGCCCGCGCGAGGCCGCGGGTATTCACGGTTGACGACGTTCCACAGTTCGTGACTGAGGGGTCGAACCGAATCACGAGCGGTTTCTTCAAGCAGGCTCACGGCAGGCTGGAGGTCACCCGACATACCGGCACCGACACCGACACCGGGAGATACCGAGGTCAGGACACGATCGAGTTCGATTCGCGCCCCCGCCAATCGGTCATCCACCAGGGAGTCCACGCTCGCGCGAACCTCTCGCCCCGCCTGCCCCTCCTCAATCGTCGCGCGCTGTAAGGCGATCGCCTCATCGATCAAACGATGCCTTTCGCGAATGAACCTGTCGCGACCCTCAAGCAGCAACGAGAACACGACTCCCAGCCACAAGGTCGTCACGCATGCGAAGAACAGTCGCAAACCAACGGGGAGCGCGGTCTGCTTGCCGAGGATCGAATCGAGGTATTCCATACCAAGAACGGGAATGACCCCGGCGCTCAGATAGAAACCGGCGTAGAGCCACAGCGGTACGCGACGGGTAGCTCGATTGCGAAACACCGTGAACATCGCAAGGACGCCGTACGCAGCGTTCGCCAGAACCGCGACGCCCATGACGACTGCGGCGGTGGGGATGTCCTCCGGCGGCATCTGTCGGGAGCCCAGCGTTCCACCGGTCAAGACCATCTGGGGATAGGTGAGAGCGTTGGCGAAGACGAGCACTTGCCAGGAGATGGCCCAACGACCGGTCACGCGGTCGGCGACTCTGGCAATCCGGTCCAGCATGGGTGACTCCCTGCTCCTACACCACAATCATTCAACACCAGAAATGGAAAGAACCCAGGGAGTTCACCCTGGGTTCTTTCCGTTGGTAGCGGGGGCAGGATTTGAACCTGCGACCTCTGGGTTATGAGCCCAGCGAGCTACCGAGCTGCTCCACCCCGCGCCGCTTCCTTGCGGAAGTAGGACAAGACTACGCGATCACAACCGTGGACCGATGATCGGGTCAGGTCACCGTCTCGTCTGGGACCGCGTCCTCCACGCCCTCCTCAATGGGAGCGGGATTCGATTCACCGGTTATCTGAGCCTCAGCAACGGCCGCCCGCTCCAAAGCCTCGGCCAGTCGATCCTGCGCCTCTCCGTAGGCACCGAAATCTCCTTCGGCGAGCGCGTCTTGCCCGTCTTGGTAGGCGCGCTGCGCATCGTCGATGGCGATAGCGAGATCGGTCACCGGATCACCCGTCGAGGGTGGCGTGGTCGGTTCCGGCTCAGGAGTCGGTTGCGGCTTGAGGCCTTCCTCGGGAATGGGATCAGGTTCGGCCTCGGGCACCGGGGAGGAGCCGAGCACTTGTTCCAAAGCACCTGTCAACGTGTCGTCGAGAGCGACGTTCGCGCCGTACCCCACGAGAACTTTTCGCAAGAGCGGGTAGCCCTCGGCCGCTGCCCGCAGATACACGGGTTCTACGTAGAGGAGACCATCGTTGAAGGGCAGCGACAGAAGGTTTCCGAATTCGATCTCCGAACCGCCCCGGCGCAGCAGTGACAGCTGCGAGGAGACGGTGGGATCGGACTCGAAGTTGTTCTGCACCTGCTGCGGACCGGGTGTGGTTGTGTTCGACGGCAGCTGCAGAACCCGGATCTTGCCGTAGTCCTCCCCCGGCGCCGAACTCACGGCCATGAAGGCCGCGAGCGTCTGTCGTCGTTGCGGGGCGAACGTGGTCGTCAGTGAGAATGCCGGCGACGCCTCACCCGGCATCTGCAGGGTGAGGTAGTAGGGCGGCTGGAAAACTTGGGCGGGCGTGACTGTCGGATCGAAGGGCACGATCCAGACGTCCGTTCCGTTGTAGAACGTTGACGCATCAGTCACGTGGTAGCGCGTCATCACCGTCCGTTGCACCTTGAAGAGGTCCTGCGGGTAGCGAACGTGCTGGACGACTTCCTCGGGCATATCGGACAGCGGCTCGACGACATCAGGGAAGGCCTTCTGCCATGTCTGCAGGACCGGATCTGCCTCATCCCAGGCGTACAGGGTGACCGAGCCTTCATATGCGTCCACCACGGCCTTCACCGAATTTCGCATGTAGTTCACGCGATCGCGGGCGATGAGGCCAGCTGCGAAATTCGAACTGCTGATGGAGTCGGCTGTCGCTTCGCTGAGCGAAACGCGGCTCGAGTACGGGAAGTCGTTCGACAGCGTGTAGCCGTCGACGATCCACTTGATCCGCCCATCGACGACCACGGGATAGGGGTCTTGGTCGAGGGTGAGCCAGGGAGCCACCTTGCCGACGCGAGTCAGCGGATCGCGATCCCACATGATCTGGGACTTCGAGTTCACCAAGTCCGACAGCAAGATGTTCGTGTCCTGGAACTTGGTGGCGAAAAGCAAGCGCCCGAAGAGCGAACCCATGTCGACCCCGCCCGAGCCCTGATACGTCGTATTGGTCTGACCGGACGGACTCGCGTCGTCTGGATAGTCGAGCTCGACGGGAGGTGAACCCTCGGGCGCGCCCACGATCGAATACGGCGGGGAGAATTCACCGAAGTAGATTCGCGGCTGCTCCACATCCAAAGCACCGACCGGTGGAATGTCGCTGGCGAAGAAGTCAGGAGTGCCGTCCGACTCGGCGGTGTTGTCGTACGCGGAGACGAAGCCGTAGCCATGGGTGAAGACTGCTACCTCATTGGTCCAGTTCCGCTGTCCGTCCGGGATACCCGCGAGGTTGATTTCGCGGGCTGCGACCACGGCTCCGCGCTGGCCGCCGTCGAGGTCATACCGATCAACGTCTAGTCGCGCATTGAAGGAGTAGTACCCGCGAATTTGCTGAAGTTGGTTGTAGGTCGGGGATACGACCGCCGGGTCCAGCAAGCGGATGTTGTTGATCGTGCCAGCGCTTGCTTCGACTACCTCCACGCTCGGCGGGGAAACCGAGCCCGCATAGTCCTCTATCTCAGCATCGTCGATGTTGTACGCAGCGCGGGTCGCTTCGATATTGCGTTCGATGAAAGGTCGCTCTCGCACCAATTCACTCGGACGCACCTGGAACTGCTGGACGATCAACGGGTAGACGCCACCAACCACCACGGACGTGAGGACCATCAAACCTAGGCCGATCAACGGGATGATCCATTGGCGCCTGAATATGTTGAGAATGAAAAGCAGCGCAACCAGAAGCGAGACGAAGGTGAGGATATTCAGCGCCGGAAGCACGGCGTTGACATCGGTGTATTGAAGGCCCGTGAAGCCGCCGGCGAGGTCGCTGCTTTGAATCACCAGGTCGTAACGGTCCAGCCAGTAGGCAGCTGCCTTCAGCAGCAAGAAGATCGCGATCAGCGCCGAGACCTGGACCTGGGCGGCCCGAGTTGCCCGATCGCCTTTCGGCTGGAGTCGCAGGCCTCCGTAGAGGTAGTGAACGACCACCACAAGGCCGAGTGCGATGAATGTTGCGGCGAATCCGAAGCCCAGAAGAAAGCGCCAGAACGGAAGTTCGAATGTGTAGAAGGAGACATCGAGGCCGAACTGTGCGTCTTCGATCCCGAACGGCGTGGCGTTGCGCCACTGAAGGAACCGCCCCCACTCCCCCGAGGCGGCGAGCCCACTGAACAGGCCGAGCACGACGGTGAGGCCAAGCAGCAAGCGACCCTTGAATGGTTCGATCGCCTCCCGATAACGCTCCAGGCTCGCCTGCTCCGGTGTGCTGCCGGCGAAGGCGGGTCGCGTTCGGTAGGCGAGCCAGGTGGCGAACAGCACAACGAGTGCCATGGCGATGCCGAAGGCGAGGAACAGCAAACCCCTGGTGAGAATCGCGATCGTATAGACCTGCGGCTTGTCGACCGACGTGAACCACAGCCAGTCGGTGTAGAAGCCGGTGAACAAAACGAAGGAAACGACGATTGCTGCAAGAACTCCGATTGTCGGCAGCAACACACCACCGCGTCGTCGCCCCTCAGGTGCCTCTGGACTCGCGCCCCCCGTGGGGAAGTTGAATGTCACCCTCCGAACCTACGACACACGAGTCGATCAGTCCTGCGCAGGGCAGTTCGATCACTCCTGCGCAGGGCAGTTCGCTGTCGGTTCTCCGGCGGTCCATGCTCGTATTGCCTCAATGGCGTCACTGAGCGAGGCCACAGGCACCACCGTCAAACCGTCGGGAATATGCCCCGCGGCCTCCGCGCAGTGGCGCTCGGGCATGACGAAGAGCTCCGCACCGGCGTCGCGGGCGCCGGCGAGTTTCTGCCGGATGCCACCGATGGGGCCAACGGTTCCGTCGGGCTTGATCGTGCCGGTCCCCGCCACGTACCCACCACCCGTCAAGTCCTCGGGAGTCAACTTGTCGATGATGCCCGTGGCGAACATCAAGCCGGCACTGGGGCCTCCGACATCTTGGAGCGTGAAGTCGATGTCGAAGTCGGGGGTGACATAGATGCCGACCATCGCCCCGATGTAAGGCGACTCCGCGCGTTCTGGGTTCTCGGCGGACGTGAGTTCGGCCTCGACTATTTCGCCATCGCGTTCGATCTCGAATACGAAGGTCGAGCCGATGGGTTTGCCTTGGATGGCATCGACCACATCCGACGGCTGGTCCACTGCGACCCCGTCGATTGCGATCACCTGATCACGCGGTTCGAGACTCTCGCCGGCCGGGGCGTCGTCGAAAACCGCGGTGATGACTACTTCGGTGGTCGCGGGGATGTCTAAGAAGTTCAAGGCGGCACCGATGGCGTCCGACTCTGAGGTGCTGAAAAGGCGCGCCTGGCGTTCACGGACCTCGTCCCCGGTTACGTCATCTGGATAGATGAGCTCTCGAGGCACTACGGCATCGGCCGTGCTGAACCACGCGCCGATGGCCTCGACGAAGGTCAGCCCACCGCGTGGACCGCCCGATTCGCGCACCGTGGTCATGTCGAGGTTGCCGGTCACGGGGTAGGTGGTGGTCCCGGTGATGGAAAGGAAGGGTTCGCCGTCGGCTTCTCCGATGACGTTGAACGTCGGGCCCGGCGCGAGCTTGACGTACGGGACTGGAAGCACGAGAGCAACGGTGACCAAGATCGCGAGAGCTAGGGCGCTGACGAGCGTGACCCGGGCCCGCGGACCCATCCCGCGGATCCGCGCCCACCACTCGCGGACGCCGGGGATTCGACGTGTCACGAGTCCGACGGGCCGGACGCACCGGACGGGCCGGAACCCGACGAGCGACGCCGGACGGCTCGAGAAGATCCGGAAAATCCGGAGGATCGCTCCATGGCTTCGCGAAGTCGCACCCGCTCGGCCATCGGGTCGCTGCGGGGTTCGGAGATGCGGGACCGGAGAGCAACGATGGCGATCGCCAAGGCCGTGATGAGGAGCGGAATAGCCCACCACACGAGTGCCGACACCGATAAGTCCTCTCGCTTGCTCTTCGTCCGTCTTGCCGTCACGTACGTTGACCGTTCGGACCCGTCCGTACCTACTAACGCCTACTTACGCACGGGTTGCCACGCGGTGGCTCTGAGGGTACGCCAGCACCACATGACGGGCGAGACGGGCCAATCGTGCCCCCCCAAGCCGGCAAAACGTGAAGCCCCTGGGTCGCGTAGTGGATGCCCGCCTTCCCCTTGCGTGCATCCACCCGTTATCCCAGGGGCTTCGACGCGCAGACGCTAGGGATCCGGGCAGGCCTACGTCAAACCTTTCGAACGGATTGCCTGCTCGGGGTGTGGATATTTCTGGGGAAAGCCTGGGGGCAACGCGGGGGCAGGCTGTGGAACGTAAGTGAATTCTGCTGTGAATAACCTGAGGAATACGGCACACGTAGACCCTTCCCAGGAGGGAATCGTCACCCCCAGGGTGTGGAGAAAAATTTTTGAACCGCGAGTTACCCAAAAATGAACCATGGACGTCGCTCGGCCGAGACACGCCACCGCTCGGCAGCATCGACCAACGCTCGAACAGACGGGTCGATGTCGGGTAACCGATCGGTAGCGAACCAGGCGAGATCCTCGCTCTCGTCGCTGATGACCGGCGTGACCGCAGTCGGCACGAGGACCAGGAATTGCACATCCCAATGCACGCTGGCCAACGCTTGGCCGTCGTCGTCTCGTCCGCAGGGAACATCGTGTCGGTCCAGGCGAAGGGGGCTCGTGGCGATGCGCCCGTGATCGATGCCGCTTTCCTCGCGCACTTCGCGAAGGGCACCTTCCAGGACTCCGGTATCACCCGGTTCTAGATGACCACCGAGTTGCAACCACCTCCCCACCTTCGGATGCAAGGTCAGCAGTACGTGGCCAGCTGCTTCATCAACAACGATGGCGCTGGCGGTGAGGTGCCCAACGCGACAGGAACGCCACACGGCATCGTCGTGACTATCGATGAAATCGATGTACTCGCGCGCGAGGACCCGTTGCGCGGGATCATCGGGCTCGTAGCTGGTGAGCAGTGCGCGCGCATCCGCCTGAAGCGTCATTCGGAGTTGTCGTCACCTTCGATCGACTCGTGCGAAGGCGCGGGGCCACCGTCGGTGCTCGGCAACTCATCCAGCCCTTCGATGGTGTCCGGTACGGCTCCAGATCCCTGGGTGAATCCCAGCGGGTCTTCTAAGTCCTCGGGGCCGGGGAGAAGGTCGGGGTGGGACCACAGCGCGTCGCGTGCGTCGATTCCTCGGCTGGACCGGATGGCCGCGAAAACGGTGTGCGCTTCCCGCATCGCGCGCGGTCGAAGCTCCATTCCCACGAGCGCCGCAAACGTCCGCTCCGCCGGACCCCCGGCCGCCCGCCGTCGTCGCATCGCTTCGGTCAAGGCATTCAGCGCGGGAAGTCGATCACCGCTGGCTTGCTGGACTACCTCATCAACCCAACCTTCGATGCAGGCGAGCAAGGTCTCGAGCCGAGCGATGGCCGCTTTCTGCTCAGGGGTGTCTTCCGGCGTCAGCAAACCACCCGACAACACCTGCTGAAGGGCCTCCGGGTTCGAAATATCCACGTCTCCCATCGCCTCGGACAAGCGCTCGGAGTCCACACGCATGTAACGCGCGTACTGCTCGACGGCACCGAGCACTCGCGCCGCAAGCCACGGCACATGCACGAAGAGTCGCTGATGCGCCGCTTCTCGAAGAGCGATGTACATCAGTGCGTCCGAAGATGAAACCTCGAGACCTTCGGAGAAGGCCGACACGTTATTCGCAAGGATCGCAGTGTGCGGGGTTTCCGACAACGGAATGCCGATGTCGGATGCCGACAGCACTTGCTCGGCCAGCCCTGCGAGAGCTTGGCCGACCTGCATCGCGAACGCAGCGGCTCCGAGCTGTTGGACCATCCCCATCATCGGTTGCAGCATTTGGAGAAACTCCGGCGGCATCCCGTCCGGCAGCATGCCGCGCAACTGTTCGGGCAACGCCGCATTGAGATCGTCGCTGGACATCTGCGAAAGATCCTGGCCGGTGGGCATCATGCCCGCGACGGCACCGGTGACGTGTTCGGCAATCGGAGCAACGATGTTCTTCCACGCAGGGCCGGTGGTGACGAGCCAGTCGGTTCGAGACCAGGCCTGAGCGGGTGCACCCGATGCCGGAAACGTCGTCACCTCATCGAGCCACAACTCTGCGAGGGAGACTGCAGACGCCACCGCCTCGCGTTGGCCGTCGCCGATGGATGGGTCTCCGGACGCCACAAGTGCTTTGCGGGCCACATCTTCGACCACGGTCCAATTGACCGGGCCGTCGTCGCCCGGGGCTCCGGCCGACTGCATCATCTGGCCGAGTTGTTGCAGTGCTTGTCCGAGCGCGTTCGCATCGAAGGGGTTGTCGCCCGATCCTGGGGCACCGAAACCGAAGGGCATGCTCATGCCTCCACGGTAACCGCAAGCGAAAGGCCCGGATACCGCTGGCTTGATGCCAGGGCTTCCGGGCCTTGCGCAGAAACTGGTGACGACCGGGCTCGGCGCCCGTGGGTCGTCCGAAGTGGAACTAGGCCTTGCCCAAGATCCGCGTGACCTTGGTGCCGCACACCGGGCAGATGCCCTTGGCGAACCGGCGGCCGTTCTTCTCCTCGACGTGTCCAGTGAACTCGCGCTTCTCCTTGCACTTCACGCAGTACGCCTCACCGGTGTATTCCTCGGCCATGGGGCCCTCCTCTTGCCGATCTCCCGCGTTAGCGGTCGGTGGCAGGCGCCACCTTGATGCCCCGTGGGCACGAAATCACCCTAGGGCAGCAAGGGGCGCACACACGGGCCACGCAGCGACGTGCCGCTGGAAATAATTCGACAATTGGGACAAATAGTTCACTTCGCTGCCTTGAGGGCCCCTCAGGGGCGGCCTCGCGCACAATGGGGCCGTGAGTCAGGACTCCCCCACATCCACCGACTGGAACGCCGGCATCGACCGAAACCGCGTGCTTACCGAACTCCAGGACCTGCTGACCATCCCGTCGCTCGGAGGGACGGACGCGGAAATCGACGTCCAGCGTCACCTGGCCGAGCGATGGGCCGGGGAGGGCCTCGAGGTCACCACCTGGGACATCGACGTCGCGACCACCGTCACCCGCTCGGACTTCCCCGGCATGGAGGTTGATCGGCAAAGCGCCCTGGGCGTCGTGGCCCGCCTTCCCGGCTCCGGTGGTGGTCGGACCCTGTTGCTGAACGGCCATACCGATGTCGTGCCACCGGGCGATATCAATGCATGGACCGGTGATCCCTTCACTCCAAGGATCGTCGACGTAGATGGGCGTTCGGTCATCGTCGCTCGCGGGGCCTGCGACATGAAGGCCGGGCTCGTCGCCGCCTGGGAGGCGGTTCGCATGGTGCGCGAAGCCGGAGTGCCGCTGAGCGGCGACGTTCTGCTGTGCCCGGTGAGCGGTGAAGAAGACGGTGGGCTCGGTACCTACGCCGCTCTCGAGCAACTTTCAGGGACGTCCATCGATGGCTGTGTAGTACCCGAGCCCACCGATCTGGACCTCGTTCCAGCCAACGGAGGTGCGCTGACGTTTCGATTGAAGGTGCACGGAGCAGCGATCCACGCCTCCCGCCGCTCCGAAGGCGTGAGCTCCATCGAGAAGTTCGTGCCTGTTCTCCAGGCGCTCTCAGAACTCGAGGCGCATCGAAATGCCCACGTGGATCCGCTGATGGAGCGCTGGCCCATCGCGTACCCGCTGTCCATCGGCACCGTCAACGCCGGAGATTGGGCCTCGACCGTTCCCGACCTCCTTGTCGCCGAAGGCCGACTCGGAGTCGCCCTCGACGAGACCGCCGACCACGCACGATCTGAATTCGAAGCATCCATTGCCCACGTCTGCGAATCCGACTCCTGGCTTCGCGACCATCCCATCACCGTCCAATGGTGGGGCGGGCAATTCCACTCCGGACGCACCGATCCGAATTCCCCCATCGTGTCGATAACTCGAGCCGCCCACACCCGAGCGACCGGCTCCGAACCCCAGACCTACGGCGGTCCCTACGGATCGGACCTGCGACTCCTCGTCGGCAAGGGCGGTATCCCCACGGTGCAATACGGTCCGGGCGATTCGAGGGTGGCCCACGCCCCGGACGAATTCGTAGCTGTGGACGATGTCATGACGTGCGCATGCGTTCTAGCCGACGTCATCGTCGATTTCTGCTCATGAGGTTGTCACCTTCCCCACGTTGCTAGCCGATGCTGCCTGTGGATTGCATCTCGCCGTCCACAGCCGACCTCGGTCATCGTCCAACGATGGACACCGATACTGATACGACGCAAACAACGAGCGCACCCAACGATCCCTGTCCGCGGCTGCGCCCGGGCCTCCCGATCATCCGAAGGAACGAACGTCTCGTGCATTTCGGTGACGATCCGCACCCCACTGAAGTCTCCGAATCCGAAGCCGCATGGCTGCACGCTCTATCGACGTTCCACTCGTGGACCGAGGCACTCGCCGCTGCACCCTCCTGCGCTTCGCGCGGTCAGCAACTCATCGACGAGGCTGCACGTCGAGGTGCCCTGGACGACGCACGCGAGTGCTGGTGGCTGTCCCCCGTCGAAAGACTCGACATTGCGTCATCCCTGGCCGCGCTCTCGAGTTGGCACCACGATCCACCCGCGGCTATCGCCTCGCGAATGGCGTCATCTGTCGCTGTCGTCGGAGACGAGCAATGGGCATCCGTGGTGCGGGACTCACTTGGCACCAGCGGACTCCATTACAGCGACGATGCATCGAGCGCCGACGTCACGATCGTGTGTGCATCGCTGCCGGCCGACGCACCTGAGGCCGTCTTGACGACGACGCCCCTGCAATTCCAGGATCGACGACACCTACCCATCACCGCCTTTCGTGGGCGTGCCAGCATCGGTCCGCTCATCGAACCGGGATTCACCGCGTGCCTTCGGTGCGCGTACCTCCATCATCGTGATGCCGACAGCGCCTGGCCGACGATGATGACCCAGTGGCTCCAGTACCACGCGAACCACTCGTTGCCCCCCGACCCGCTCCTGGCGTTGCACTGCGCCGTCCACGCGGCGACCATGATCCGGGCCTGGGTTGATGCACCCGACGTCCATACTCCTCGTCGCGTCGTGATCCACTCGCCGGAATTCTCAGCCGAGGAGCACTCGGTTCTCCCGCACCCGGCCTGCGGATGCCTGTGGGGCGCTGCTGATACCGGTCCGGCCAATTCCGTCTAGTCGAATCCCCTCCGAAAGGACCGCGGCTCGCAGGATCGACCGACCTCGGTGACAATGGGTTCGTGCCGGACATTCCCAAGAACGCGCTCACGCGCAGCGTTCGCATCGCCACCTTGCCGGCCTCCTACGCCGGACGAGCGGCGTGGGGATTCGGAAAGAAGGTCGGCGGCAAGCCAGCGGAAGCCGTCACCGCGGAAATCCAGCAGCGCACGGCAGAACAGATCTTCTCGGTGCTGGGCGAACTCAAGGGCGGGGCCATGAAGCTCGGCCAGGCCATGAGCATCTTCGAGGCAGCCCTACCCGAGGAAGTCGCCGGTCCCTACCGGGCGACTTTGACGAAGTTGCAGGACGCCGCACCGGCCATGCCCGCCGAGAC
>CAZVWA010000002.1:4653-18300 GCA_964631085.1 uncultured Rubrivirga sp. | reverse complement strand
TACTTCCACTTCAATCGCGAGTGGCTGCGCGGGCAATTCACTCGCATCAACGACATCCGTAACCCCGATTTTGCGGTTGGCTTGAAAATCAACCTTCCACCGTCCTACGCACTCATCCACCGGGTCTGGCTCGGCAGCATCGGAGTGCTGTGCCAACTCGATGCGACTGTGCCGGTCCGCGCAGAGATCGAACGATGGGTGCCGGACTTCATCGAGCCGAGCCCCGCCAGCTCCTAGCCTCGCGCGCGAACGAGCTCGACGATTTCGGCCCCGTAGGCCTCGAGCTTGGCAGGCCCCACTCCCGGAATCGAAGCGAGGGCATCGGTGTCGGTGGGTAACTGCTCGGCAATGGCGATCAATGTGGCATCGGTGAAGACGACGTAGGCCGGAACACTGCGCTCTCGAGCATGCTCGATTCGCCACTGCTTGAGTTGTTCCAAGAACTCTTCGTCGAAAGTGGCCGGACAGACCTGGCAGCGGCCGATGGTTCGTTCCCCCGGAGTCACCAAGGCCTTTCCGCACAAGCGGCACGCGGCCGGCCCACGACGCGACCGACGCTTGCTGGCCCGCTGTCCCGCGTCACGGTGCACCGAGGACTGATCGGCCCCCGGAAGCGACGACAACCGCGTGAGGAACCGACTCACCTGTCGGTTCGCTCGCCCACCGGGTTGCCGTGCACGTGCCCATGACAGCCGAAGCTCACGCTGGGCTCGAGTCACCGCAACGTAGAGCAGGCGCCTTTCTTCCTCGATGCTCTCGGCGCTCTCGGCGTGTTGGAGCGGCAACAGGCCGTCGCTGCAACCGATGAGATGGACGTCGCGCCACTCCAAGCCCTTCGCCGCGTGGATCGATGCCAACGTGACTCCATCGGGAACCGGCGCGAACTGAACCGATGCGCGTTCGTCGACATATTCGACGAACTCCGAAAGATCCGCAGCACCGCTTTCGCGAGCCAATTCCACGATGGCAGCAAGGGACTCCCACCTTTCACGCACCGCACCGGTGGTGGTGGGTTGTTCGGCGGTCCATCCCATAGCGCTCAAGACGTCGATAACCGCGGCAACGGTGTCCTGCGCGTCCGACGCACCGGCTCGGGCGGCTCCGCGGAGTCGCGTGAGCGCCTCACGAACCTCGCCCCGCTCGAAGAACCGCTCCGAGCCACGTACCGTGATGGGAACCCCTGCGTCTGCGAGCGCGGACTCCACCTCGACCTGCTGGGCATTGATTCGATACAGCACCGCAATGTCGCGAGGGCGCACTCCGGAGTCGATGCTGGCCTTGATGCGCTGGGCCACCGCCGCGGCTTCGGCAACATCGTCGTCGAACACATCGATCTCGGGTTCGGACGAGTCGTCGAGCTGGGACGTCAAAGTCACCGCAGTTGCCGACGACGATCCTGCGTGAATGACACCGTTCGCCAACGTGACTATCTGTGGCGAGCACCGGTAGCACCGGACGAGACGAACGGTGGTGGAACCGGGGTATTCCTTGGGAAATCCGATCAAGTAGTCCGAACGGGCGCCGGTGAAGGAGTAGATGGTCTGGCTCGGGTCACCCACCACGCAGATGTCATCGCGATCACCTAGCCACAGCTTCAGCAGGGCATGTTGAACCGGGTTGACGTCCTGGTACTCATCGACCGTCAACCATCGGTAGGCGGTCCGCACCTCCCGCGCGATCGAGTGATCGGAGGACAAAGCACCGACGAGGACCAACATGACGTCTTCGAAGTCGATCACACCCCGATCGGACTTGGCCTCCTCGTAGTAGGCGAGTACCCGCGCCAACTGAGCCGGCTCCAGACTCAGCTCGCGAGAGTCGGTCGCACCCACGAGCGTGTGCTGATCCAAGAAATTCACCCGCGCCCACTCGATATCTCCACTGACATCGCGCACCAGCGACGTGTCAGGTGACAGATCGTTCGCCGAGAGGGCGGTAGCGACCAGGCTTGCTTTGCTCGGCATGAGATCGGGGAACGCTCGATCGGAGATCCGTGGCCAGAAGTACCTCAACTGACGCAGCGCCGCCGCATGGAACGTTCGGGCCTGAACGCCTTCGGCCCCCAAAGACCGCAGTCGGCTGCGGAGCTCGCCTGCGGCACGGTTGGTGAAGGTGACGGCGAGAGTGCGTCGAGGATCGTGTTCACCAGTGAGGACGCCATAGGCGATGCGATGGGTAATAGCCCTCGTCTTGCCGGTTCCCGCCCCGGCCAGGACCATGACGGGACCGTCCAACGCCTCGGCGACGGCGCGCTGCTCCGCGTCGAGGCCGTCGAGTACCGAACCGGGGTCCACAGGCTGAGCCTGTCATGCAGGGCCGACGCTCGCTTCAGCGTCCAACCCACCTCTCAATGCATGACTGCGTACTCGACCGCGACGATCGCGAACCCCAAGATCCCGTATACGGCTCCGTACCGCGCTTGCACCCACCCACCCAGTCCGGCGGACCGAGCGGCGTAGACACCCCAAAAGACGAGACTGATCGCGTAGAGATCGACGCTGAGGTCCACTGCATCGACCGTACTTCCACCCGCGAACGAGACCACGATCCCGATGATCACGACCGGGACACCCACGGCCAAGTACTGGAGGGCATCGCGGAGCAATCTGAGGCGGTCCGGTCGTGTCAGCCTGGAACCGGTACGGATCTGGACATCCAAAGCGTCGGAGAAACTGTGCGCCATCGACAAAGCCAGGAGCGGGAAGAATGCAATGGACAGCAGATCGGGCAGTCCTTGACCCTCGATGACGTCGATGTCGACATCTCCGGCGGCGGTAAGCGTCACCATCAAGATGATGGTCGCGTAGATCACGCGGTGCGGGTCGAACCGATGACCCAGGACGGCAACCTCGCCGTGCTCACCGATTCCGTGGACGCCCGTCACTGTGTCAGCATGCCACCACACAAGCGGTCATGGATGGAACCGATGTCTCGACCGGCTCGTCGTACTTCACAACCATCGCCAGTCGCCGATGAGAGGTGGAGCAATGCGCATCCCTAGAGGGATCAAACGACCTGCCGTCTGGGTTCCCGCGAGTATCGCCGCCGTGGCAGTTCTCGTGATCGCCCTGGCGGCTTTCCAACCGTGGCGCTTGTTCATCGACGTGACCGTGAACGAAGACCTCCCCACCGTGGCCATCGAACAACCTTCAGAAGCAACAGAATCCGCAGATCCCGCAGATTCCGCAGATCCCGCAGATCCCATTCAGCCGACGCAGGCCGCCCCCGAGGGAGCTGCCGAGATTGCGAGCTCCTCCGACAAAGCGCCTTCTGATGAGCCCACCCCCGAGGTCACCCCCAAGCGCACCGTTACGGCAGAGGGCACCTTCATCTCCCACGAGCACCCAACGGCCGGCACTGCGCGCATCATCACTCTCGAAGACGGCAGTCGCGTCCTGCGGCTCGTCGGGCTGGATACCGACAACGGGCCCGACCTCAAGGTGTGGCTTGCCGCAGCCCCGGTGATCGAAGGAAGGGATGGCTGGTTCGTCTTCGACGACGATGACTACCTCAGCCTCGGAGCCCTCAAGGGCAACAAGGGCAACCAGAACTACCCCATTCCCGACGACGCCGATATCTCGGACCTGACGAGCGTGACCATCTGGTGCGAGCGATTCAGCGTCTCCTTCGGCGCGGCTGAACTCGTCAGCACGTAATCGACGAATCCATAAAGGAGCCCACCGAGAAGTCAACTCTAAAAGGATCGCTGATCTGCTCCGCCGCGCCGAAACCGCTGGAGGACACCGACCGTGACGATCCACAGGACGATGGCTCCGCTCGCGATCCAGTAATTGTCCAGACCCCAGATCCAGTCGACTACCTTCAGAATCGCGAAACCCCCCGCGAACAAGACGACCAACCAAATCCAGTCCGGTATTGGCCGCTTTTCACTGCTCACATCCGAAACTGTAGTTCGCCGGCTCGGCCCGAAGCCACCGTTAACCTTGCGCCATGCGTCGGTTGCCGATGTTCTTGACCGTTCCGGTGATCCTGCTCGCCCTCACTGGCTGCAGCAGTTCAGCCGAGACGGATACTGCAGCTGACAGCGAACCGTCGACGAAAACGTCCGGCGAGGCGTCCGGTCAGTCTGCGGATGCCAAGGATTCGGCAGGGGTTTTTGTTTCGCTCCTGGGCTCGTGCGAGACCGGCACGTGTGATTACCGAATCAGCAACGCCGAAGGCGGAACCGATTTCTTCGAGGCGCTCGCTGGACGCAAGTCCGTTCGCTTCGAGGTGGACCCCGAAGTCGCGGCGACATACGAGATCAACGTGCGGGATATCGACGGCGAGGGCGCCAGTTGCACGGCGATAATCACCGGGGGTGGCCTCGATGATCGGCAGCAGCGCTTGACCACCGGCGACGGGCCGACCTGCTCGGTGTCCACGAGCCCTTGATCGAGTCTCTCGCGGACATCCGTCCTCGCGCCAGCAGGACGACCAACGAGATCCAATCCGGTATTGGCTGCTCTTCACAGCTCACGTCCGGAATGGCGGTTGGCCGGCTGGACCCGAAGCCAAGGCACCGGGGTCGAGGTAGTTCCCTACGATTGGCGGCATGAGCGACAACGACAGGTGGACGCCCGATGCGGGGGGCGTTCTCATGTTCACCACTATCTGGTGCGGGTACTGCCAGCGCCTGAAGGCGCAGATGATGCGCGGTGACATTCCGTTCACGGAGGTGGACATCGAGCACGAGCCGGACGCCGCCCATTTCGTGGAGAACCACAACGGCGGTAACCAAACGGTCCCCACGGTCGTGTTTGCCGACGGAACCGCCATGACCAATCCGCCGTATAAGGAACTCGTCGCCAAACTCGAATCGTTAGCGTCCTAACCTGCTAGCTCTCAGCGAGTGGGCCGCGTGAGGGGTCTGCTCCAGTCCCCCGGGAGCGGCTCGCCGAACCACCGTTCGATCAACTTCCTCGCGATGCTCACCGCCGGCGGTAGTGAGATTTCCCCGGATTCGCAGGCTCTAGCCATCTGTTCGCGGGTGAACCATCGAGCCTCTGCGATCTCCTCACCGTCGACGTCGATGGCGGCATCCTGGGCGAAGGCGTGGAATCCGAGCATCAAGGACGCCGGAAACGGCCACGGTTGACTGCCGAGATACACCAAGTCCTTTGGTTGCGAACCGATCCGAACCCCGGATTCCTCTTGGACTTCGCGGCGGACCGCAGCCTCGGCCGACTCGCCAGCCTCCACGAAACCAGCGAGCGTCGAAAACCACGCCGGCTCCCACCGAACTTGCCTGCCGAGCAGGGCGCGGTCCTCGCCGTCGCGGACCAAAACGATGACCGCAGGATCGGTCCGTGGGAAGTGCGATGCGTCGTCACGAGAGCAATACCTCGACCAGCCGGCGTCGCGCCAACTGAGTTCCCCGCCGCACCGCGTGCAGTGCCGGTGCGTGCGGGACCAGTTGTCGAGCGCGACGGAGGCAACCATCAGACCGGCATCCATGGAATCCAGATTCGACCCGGACATCCGCAGATCAGCCCAGCGTTGGTTCTCATCGATCGCCGGGGCGTCGTCGAAGTGGGCACAGAAGTAGGCGACTCCGGCGTCATCTATACCCAGGAGCGAAGCCGGAACGTCGGCGGCAACCGGCCCACTCAAGGCGAGTCGGTCCCCCTCCAGCACCGCGTGACCCTGGTGCACCTGCACGAAACGACTCGCGGGGTCCACGAGAGCTTGCGCGACCCAGTCGCCATCACCCCGACGCTCCGCCGCCCGATCGATCGCAGAACGCGCGAGGACAAGATCATCCAGCAGCCACCACTGCGGATCCGACATTCGCACGCGATCTCCCCACTAACGATTGGTGCGAGCCTAAGGTGTCAGCGTGAGCGTGTTCATCCGCCAGTTGACGGGAATCCGCTTTGTCGCCGCGTTCTGGGTCTTTGCCTACCACCTTCAAGGACCTTTCAACGTCCTTGGACTACTCGCAATCCCGGTCGTTGGCGATGTCATGCGGGTTGGTCGCCTGGGCGTCGATCTGTTCTTCGCGCTCTCCGGCTTCATCCTCACGCACACGTACCTGACCCGGATGGGTCCGGCGATTCGCGGAGGGGACACGATCCGCTTCTGGTGGTTGCGTCTTGCCCGCATCTACCCGGTCCACCTCGTCATGCTGGTGATCGCCGGTCTGGCCGTCTTCGCCCAAGCTCGCGTCCTCGGTGAGGACATCGACCGCGACTGGTGGAACCCGATCGACTTCATCAAGAACCTGCTCCTGATCCAAGAGTGGGGACCCAACCCCGAGCGGGGATGGAACTTCGTCGCGTGGTCGCTGTCGATGGAATGGCTCGCCTACCTGGCGTTTCCCATACTCGTGCTCGCCCTATGGCGGCTGCACAAAAAGGTTCCCGCCTTCGTTCTCGTCATCGCATGGTTTGCGGTGCTCGCTCCCCTGGTCGGGTACGGGCTGGGAACGAGCGATCCGTACTACACAGACAATTGGGGTTCGACGTATCGCATCGCGAGCGAATTCACCGCCGGAGCTCTCACCTATCTGATCGTGCACCGGTTGTCCCAGCGGGAGACAGCAGTCCAACGGCCAGCAGAGTGGTTGTCCGCCATACTCCCCGCCCTCGTCGTCGCCGGCGCGGTGTTCCTAGCCTGGCTTCCAGCAGCCCAGCCACCGGCCAACGCGATGAACCCCGATGCCGAGCCCCTGCCGCCGTACTTCCACCTCGCACTCGTACCGCTCCTGGTCGCGTGGATCGGTGCTCTCGCCCTTGCCCGCGGAGGTTTGGCTCGCGCCCTGTCTACGCGCACTCTGGTACTCGGTGGCTTCATTTCCTATTCGCTGTACATGACCCACCTGGTCTGGATGGGTCTGTGGCGCGCGGCGATGCGGGTCGCGGGAATCGAATCCGGTGCGTTGTACGCGATCGGAGTGGTCGTACTCATCATCGGGGCGCTCATTATCGCCTGGGTCATGTGGAGAGTGGTCGAAGAACCGGCACGCGAGTGGATGCGGGGGCTCGTGGGAACTCGACGCACTCCAACAGAAGAAGCTGGGGAGGAGATCGTGGAGGAATCAAGCCACGGTGCCGATGCACCCATCGATCCGGTAGCCGTGCCGGATGAGGACGAGCGCTAGCCGAGAGCGATCAGCGCTCGCACCTCGTCATCGGTATTCGGTCGAATCTCCTCACCGGACGCCACCATCACGAACGCGGCATCCACCTCGCGCCAATCCACTCCTGCGATCTGAGCCCATGCGAGGCGGTAGATGGCCAGTTGCCGCGCATCCACCGATGCGGTGCCACCGGTCTTCCAGTCCACGACTTCGAATCGATCCCCGTCGGCGAACACCGCGTCGATACGACCGTTGACCACCCTCCCCCCGATGATCACCGAGAATCCACGTTCAACGGCCACCGGCTCGCGACCGGCATAGCGAGTCTTGGCGAACGAACGCTTGAGTTCCTCGAGTTGGGAATCGTTGGTGATGTCCTCATCCGCCGCACCGGGCAGGTCATCGACGCCGAGCAGTGACTGTTGACCGAAGACCGTCTCCACCCATGCGTGCCAGGCGATTCCGCGGGCCGCTGCTCGCGAGGGTTGGCGGGGCATCGGTCGAAGTAGGTCACGGGCCACGGCGTCCGGCTCGCGGAGAGCCCGCAGGAAGGTGGTCGCCCCAACATGCTCACCGAGTCGCACAACGTGCTCATCAGCTTCCGAACCGAGCCGATCCTCCATGAGCGCGGTGAAGGTCTCGTGCCACATGCGCACGCGTTGTTCCTCTTCGCCTTCGGCAATGCCGAGGGAGTCTTCGAAGGCAACCGCGCCTTCGGACTCGACGCTTCGGACGAGCTCGGCCGCCTGAACCAGCGACGCGCGATAGTCCTGCGCCACCGGTTGCGGCCACTCCACCGCACTGCCTCGCGTCACAGGGTTGATCGCACCCGGCTCTGGCTCGTCGGCCCATACGAGGACGCGGCACAGATCCGGGTCAGCGGATTCAACAGCCGATCGGATCTGCTTTAAGAAGCGGTGCGGACCTCGGGGCTTGGACTGTCCAGGACCCCACCAGTGACCGGTAACGGTCAGAGATTCCTCTGCGCGGGTGAGCGCAACATAAGCCAGACGTTCGTGATTGCGGTCCTCAACGCTGCGAAGGGTGTCGACGTAGGAGTCGTGCTGCTTGCTGATGGAGGCATCGTCGTCTCGCGGGAAAACCGACAACTCCGAGGGCGCGTCGGATCGCAAGGTCCACGGCACGATTCCCGAACTGGTCAGCCACCGGCCCCGGGCCTTCCCACCGGGGAAAGCGCGCTCGGAGACGAAGGGCAGGAACACGTGCGTGAACTCCAAGCCTTTCGCCGCGAAGACGGTCATCAGTTGGACGGCGCCCTCGACCCGAGGGCGGGTGTGCGCGATCGTGACGTCGAAGCGTTCTGCGTCGCGAAGCCAGGTGAGGAATCCCCCGAGGCTGACCCGACCATCGATTTCCGTCATACCCGCGGCCAACGTGAGGAAGTCCGACAGCGCCGCAACGCTTGTCCCGCTTGGATCGACGATGGCAGATTCGACATCGACTCCGAGTTCTTCGATGACTCGACCGATGAAGTCGGTCATCGGCTCGTAGGTGTGATGGCGCAGGCGGGTGATCAACTCCGAGATTTCAGCGAAGACCTCGCGGGCACGCGGAGAATAGTTCTCCGAAGGGCCTGGATCGGCGATGGCATCTGCGAGCGCGGTGACTTCGACGACATCGCTACCTGTAACGGCTTCCTCGAGGTCCTCATCGATCGTCTCGGTGTCCGGCCTTCCCCGACCTCCCGCGAGTTCACTCGCTCGCGCTCCCAGGGCGGCCAGATCACGAGCCCCGACCCTCCACCGAGCGCCGGTCAGCAATCGCACCATCGAGGGATTCGCGGTGGGCTCGTGCACCACCTCCAGCAGCGCGCGGGTGTCGGCAACCGCCGGATCGGCGAGCAGGGCCGCAGCACCGGTCACCTGGGTGGGCACTCCGAGGTTGCGCAGAGCCTGGTCGACGCGGCGGATGTCCTGAGCCGTGGTGCACAAAACCGCGATGGAATCGAGCGCGCCCTCGTCGCTGCGATTACCACTGTCCGCACGTGCAGCGTGGCGGTCGCGAACGGCGTGCGCGATGAATTCGACTTCAGAGTCGATCGTCTCGAACAGACCGACATCGACCCGGGCAGGCGGCGCATCTGCAGCAGGGACCAGTGGATCGGCGCCGGCGTGCTCGGCGCGCAGTTCAGTTGCAAGTTCATTCGCCACATGGAGGACCGACGGACCCGAACGCCTGTTCTCCGCCAACGAGTAGCGATCGGCGGATCGATCGTCGGCGTGCGGGAAGTGCAACGGGAACGACTCAATGTTGTCCACGCTGGCACCGCGCCAGGAGTAGATGGCCTGACAGGGATCGCCGACCGCAGTAACGGGAAATCCGCCAGCGAACAAGGCCTGAAGCAAACGCCGCTGGGCGATCGATGTGTCCTGATACTCATCGAGCAGGACAACGTCGTAACGCGCGCGGATATCAGCGATGGTGTCGGGGAATCGATCGACGATCTCCTGTGCGAGTCGAATCTGATCGGCGTACTCCCATAGGTCGTTACGAGCTTTGTATGAGCGCCACGTTTGGATGAGTCGGGCAAGGGTTATCCGGCGTTCGGCGGCTTCGCTGATCTCTCGAGATTTCCCTCGACCGGTACCCAGCGACGCCATGCGGGCGATGAGGTCACGATCGTGTGCGATGACCCGGTCGGGTTGGATCGCCAATTCACTGAGTTCGCCGTCGAGTCGCAGCATCTGATCGGTAATAGCGACCGGATTGCGACCGAGTCGGGCGAGGTCCTGTGCGATGTCCTCATCGGTGACGGTGCACACGAGGCGATAGGCGTGCTGATGGCGAAGGCCATCCACGAGCAAAGTAGCCGTGGGTTCCCGGCCGATGCGCAGGCCGTAGTCAGTGACGATGCGGGCGGCGAAAGCGTTGTAGGTGAAGACGAGTGGTTCCGCATCGTCGAAGCCCACAGCCGCGACGCGTGAACGCATCGCCCCGAGCAACTGTGCCGCAGCTTTGTTGGTGAAGGTCAGACCGAGTACGCGGCTGGGATCCACCAAGCCATTGGCACTGAGGAAGGCAACACGAGCCGACATCGAGGTCGTCTTGCCTGTGCCCGCTCCGGCGACAATGACGCCGGGCGTGAGCGGCGCGCTGACGGCTTCCCACTGGCTTTCGTTCAGGGCGAAACCGAGCGCCCGATCCAGCCCTTCGCGACCCATGCTCACTCGTCATCACCGCCGAAATCGTCGGTGCCACCGACCAACTCGACCACCGATACCTGTGAGTTCTTGGCCGGACACATGTCGACGAAATTGCAGTAGCGGCAGTGCTTACCGACGCTCGCATGGATGTCTTCCGCGCGAACGATCTCCGCGGCCTCACCCAACGCGGTCTCGATCCAGGTGATCGACCCACCGTCTCCTTCCGCGGGGCTATCGAGCGGGGACTGCATCTGCTCCTTGGGGCCCAGATCCTTGGAACTTTCGTCCTTGCGAAGTTGGACGAGCGCGGCTCCCCCAACTTCCGCAGCTGCCGCGCCAGATGACTCGTACCCATCTCTGAGCAGGAGTTGATACAGGCCCAACTGCCCATGCTCTTGGGTCTCGGCTTGACTGGGAATTGACGACGACGTCTTGAAATCGATCGCAACCAGGCGACCCTCGGCATCCTTTTCGATGCGATCGAGATACCCGCGGATTCGCACGTATTCGTTGCCACCGCCGGGGGTGGGTACCGACAGTTCGGAGTCGATGAATCGCTCGCTTTCGACAAACTGGCGTTGAGCTAACTGGTGATAGCGAAGGAAACGCTCGAGCGCTCGCCTCGCCTCGGCCCGTTCCGATGCCGATCGCCACGGAGCATCGAAGCCGACCTCGGACCAGACCTGATCGACGTAGGCATCCATCGCCTCTATCTCGTCTGGGATTCGACCACGCGCCACGTGGTCCGCGATCGCGTGAACGATGCTGCCGAAAGCCGTGGAACTCAAGCGCGCGACTTCAGCGTGGACTTCGTGATCGAGGAACCACTTCATCGAACACTGACCGATGGCGTCCAGCGAGGATCCCGACAAGGCGATCGGCCGATCGAGTGGGCGAAGGGGTACCGGGCCGCTGGAGAGTTCGTGGATTCCCCACCAGTTGTTCGGATCCGCAGCCGGCACGACCGGCAGTCCCGACGCATCTCGCAATCGCGCTATCTGCGCAAGCACAGCGGCGGCCTGCTGCCGCGTATCGGCGGACAGACCCGGATCGGCGATGGAACGTCGGAGGTCGGCAACGAGACCGCTCCAACTGGTCACTAGATCGGGCCGGTTCGAGACCGCCTCGATCGGAACGGGGGGTGTGGACCGCCCGTTGTGCGAGGGGGCGGTGAGGTCGGCGATGAAACGGCTCGGGCGGTCTTCACCCTCGTCGCCGGAATCGACGGGCAAGAGCGTGACCTGCTCACGAGCGCGGGTGATTGCCACGTACAGCAGGTTGCGTTCCTCGCGGATCAGATCCGGGGCCTCATGGTCAGCAGCGGCCAACTCCTCGACTCCAAGGAGCGAGTTGCGCGGCTGGACGTTGGGCCAGCGACCCTCTTCGAGTCCGGTAATCCACACGCGCGCCCACTCCAAGCCCTTCGCGCGATGCACGGTCATGATGGGGACCATCGATGCTCGTTGGCCCGGGGCAGCGGAGGATGATTCGGCGATCGATTCCGCGGGGATCGATTGATCTCGCAGGGTGTCGATGAAGGTGGTGACCGCGTAGACGCCGCGGTAACGCTCACTTAATCGTTCGGCGGCGTCGAACAGCGCGATGACCGCATCGAGGTCGTGATGGGCAGTGGAGGAACCTGCCAAGGCAGCATCGCGCAGGCGATCTGGCCAACGGTGGTTGGTCGGCCCTCCCGTCCACGCGGCCCACAGCACTTCCCCGATCGAGGCCCCCTGGGTGATCTGCTCGGTGACGTACGCGAGCACCTCGCGGACGCGGCGAACGCTCGCCACCGCGCCCGACGTGGGATCGATGGCGGCGGGCAGCGGCTCGTCACCGACGACAGCAGCAGCGAGGAGGTCACGAGCCGGGAGCACGGTGTCGCCCGCTTCGCGACGGGCGGCCCGCATGGCCCTACCGAGGCGTCGAAGGTCGGAGACGTCCATGCGCCCCACGGGTCCAAGGAGCAGATCCTCGACGCGCTCGGGGGTGCCGACATGTGGTCGCGCCCCGATCTCCACGATCGACAGCAGGGCTGCGACGGCCGGCTCGGCATGCAGCGGAACCTCATCTGACGTGATGGCCGCCGGCACGCCCGCCACCTTCAGGGCGCGCTCCACTCGGGTGAGGTCATCCACCGAGCGCACCAGGACGGCCATGTCCTGCCACGCAACGCGATCGTGCACATGAGCCGACCTGATCTGGGCGGCGATGTGGGCGTCTCGAGACGATCGACTCGGACACGACAGGATCCGAACTGCCGGTTCGACTTCGCCAGATCCGTCCCGAACGCCGGATGCGAAAACGGGCTCGCGATGCTGGCGTTGGACGTCGGTCGGCAGGGTTCCCAGCGACCGAGGTGCCAGCGCACGTCGAGCCGCGTCGGCGATAGAAGGTCCGTAGCGCCGCACGGTCCGAAGCGCGATGATGGATGCGCGTTGACCATCGAGACGGCGGAAGGTCTCGGGGAAGTCCATGAATCCCTGGACGTCGGCGCCGCGGAAGGCGTAGATCGCTTGATCGGGATCACCCACGGCCACGACCGAGCAGGCCGGGCCGGCGATGCGGCGCAGGAGTTCGACCTGCAGCGGATCGGTATCTTGAAATTCGTCGACATAGATGGCCGATATGCGCGAATGGAGATCGGCTTGCACCTCGCGATCGCCAGCACGTAGAACCGCCCGGCGCATCAACTCCGCGTAGTCCATGACGTTCTGCAACACCATGACGTCTTCTTCGGTCTCCGCGATATCGGCGACCGCCCGCCAATCGGGGCGCCCGCGTTCATCGGCGATGGCCCGAAGTCGAGCGGGTGACAGCTCGCGCTCGCGCATGCGCGCGATGAGTACCCGAACCTCAGCAGCCAAGCCGTGGGTCCCGATCGCATCGTGCAACTCCGGAGGCCACTGGACGCTGCGGTCCTCGACACTGCCGGTGATGAGCTCGCGGATGCGTTGATCTTCCTCCGCGCCCGAGAGCAGCCTCGGCGGGTCGAGGTACTCCTCGGCCGAGGAATAGGAACGGATCAGCCCGTAGGCAAAGGAGTGGAACGTTGCCACCTGCGGCAGCAGGCCGCCGCCGATGCGGGCAGCTATCCGGTCGCGCACCTCGCCGGCGGCCCGTCGACCGAAGGTGAGCACCAGCACCTCACCCGGTGGCTGCCCAGCGTCCAGCCTCGATACGACCGATTCCACGATCGTGGTGGTCTTACCCGTGCCGGGACCGGCGAGCACGAGCAGCGGCCCATCGCGGTGCTCGACCACCGCCTGCTGTTCGGGATCGAGCGAAGGTGCATGGGCCCGGGGCAGGGGCGAAAGGTCCAACCGGGCGCGCACGGACCATGAATACCACCGCGGTGTGACACCATCGTGCGGTGAGCGACGACACGCGGGCGGACGACCC
>CAZVWA010000002.1:0-4553 GCA_964631085.1 uncultured Rubrivirga sp. | reverse complement strand
GCCGCAGGCACCATCGTCATCGAAGACGGCGTGATCCCCAGGCGGCTTCGACGACCCTTGGACCTGGCTCGATTGGCCCTCGCCCTCGGCCTCGCAGCCGCGGCCGTAGCGCTCGGGTGGTTCGCCACCGGCACCACGAGTGGACTCGAACAAGACCTCGTCGGTGGGGCGCGCCTGCTCCCCGACCCGGTCGTGTTGATCATCAACATCGTCGGCGGCATCGGAACTCTCGCTCTCCCCATCGCCGGCGCTATCGCATTGATTATCCGCCGCCGCGTCCGCCAACTGTTCGACGCTCTCGTCGCGCTACTACTCGCGGCCGTCGTCCTCAGTGGCCTGTCGGTCCTCGTCTCGGAAATCGCCGACCCCCGACTCCTGATCGCCCTCACCGGGTCGAACGATCCCGCCAACGCCGCAACGACTCCCATCCTCGGAGGCCTGCTCGCCTTCATTACCGCGTCACGATTGATGAGCAGGCGCCCATGGAACGTGTTGTCGGTCATCGTCATGGGCTCGCTCATCATCGTGGCGATCCTGAGCGTCACCGTCGCCGTCGCCGGATTGGCAGCGTCGCTGATGATCGGCTGGGCGATCGGCCTGGCCGTTCGGTACGCGCTGGGCATCCAAACCACCCGACCCAGTGGCGGCGAGGTCGCCGAAGCCCTTGACCGTGGCGGTCTGCCGGTCACCATGTTGCGAGCACAGGAATCGACCGCCCGCGGCCGGCGCTACATCGCGACCAGCCGAAGCGGTCAGCTGCTGCAGATCACCGTTCTGGACCGCGACCTCGAAGGCGCCGGGTTGCTGCGCGCGGTGTGGACGTCTCTTCGACTCCGCGAGGAACCTGGCAACTCCGCGTTCAATATGCGCCGCGCACTCGAGCACGCCGCATTGGTGTCCTACGCAGGCGAAGCAGCAGGCGTCCCTGAACCTCGACTGTTGCTGGCTTCGGAGGTCGGTCCGGACTCATGCGTGCTCGCCTACCAGCACATCGAGGGCACCCGCTTCGCCGATCTCGACGAAGTGAGCGACGACGATCTCCGCGGCGCATGGCGGGCTGTGCGCACTATGCACGAACATCAGATCTCGCATCGATCACTGAACGCCGAGCACCTGCTGCGTGATAACGAGGGCCGCGTTTGGGTCATCGGGCATGACAGTGGTGGGGTCGCCGCGAGCGACGTCTCGATGCGAATCGATGTCGCGGAACTGCTGTGCACGCTGGCGATGCTGACCGATGTCGAACGCGCCGTCGAGACCGGAAAGGCCGCCCTGGGCCTCGACGGCATTGGGCGGGCCCTGCCGGCTCTGCAGCCGGTCGCACTCTCGCGAGCAACACGCACGCAATTGCGCAAGCACAAAGGGATGCTGGTGTCGCTTCGAGACCGCCTCGTGGAGATCCGCCCGGGAGCAGACGAGGAGACGATCCAATTCGAGCGGGTCAAGCCCCGAACGCTGATCATGGTCGTCGCCGGCACGATCGCGGGATACGTCCTGCTGTCGCAATTGGCCCAGGTAGACCTCGCCACGCTGGTCACGAACGCGGATTGGCGCTGGATCGCCGCGGCGGTGATCTTCAGCCTGCTGACGTACTTCGGCTCGGCGTGGTCGCTGTCGGGATTCGTGCCCGAAAAGTTGCGCCTGACCCGAACGCTCATGGCGCAGATCGCGGGAGATTTCGCGACCTTGGTTTCCCCACCCACCCTCGGCTCCATCGCAATCAACGTCCGCTACCTGCAAAAGTCCGGCTTGCATCCGGCGCTCGCCGCGGCTTCGGTTGGCGTGTCTGGCGTGATGACGTTTGTCGTCCACATCCTGTTGCTGCTCGGCTTTGGCGTTGCGGCGGGAACGGCCGCGGACTTCACCTTCGACCCCCCTCGCGCAGCCGTGATCATCGTCGCCGGACTCGCGGTTCTCGCGCTGGCGCTCCTGGCCGTGCCGCGGGTACGCAAGGAAATCACCCGCCGCGTTCGCCCGCTGATCAAGGAAGTAGTGCCCCGCCTGGTGACCGTCGCGCAACGACCCCTGAAACTGCTGGAGGGTATCGGCGGCATCATCTTGCTGAACCTGTCCTACATTGCCGTCCTGTTCGCGTGCGTGGCTGCCTTCGGTGGATCCATGAGCATCGCGCTCGTTGCCGTCGTCTACCTCGCCGGTGCGACTATCGGTCAAGCCGCACCCACCCCCGGTGGCCTCGGCGCCGTGGAGGCGGCCCTGTCCGCGGGCCTGACGGCTGCCGGCCTCGATGCCGGAACGGCTGTCTCCGCCGTACTCCTCTACCGACTCATCACCTTCTGGGCGCCCACCGTTCCCGGCTACTGGGCGTTCACCAAGCTCACCCGCGACGGCCTGCTCTAGCGAGCATTCCCGGCCAATCGCTGCCATCCTGCACCCATGAGCGAACACGAGGTTGTTGTCACCCCGCTGCCCGATGGTCCGAACCAGGTTGCCGGAGGTGTCGTCGTGAAGGACGCCGACGGCAATGTCATCAAGGAGGCGAAGACCGTCTACCTGTGCCGCTGCGGTTTCAGCAAGGACAAGCCGTTTTGCGACGGTTCACACAAGCGACACGGATGGACGTCGTCGTAGTACGACCGTCACCCCTGGACCGACGGCAACCCGTCGGCTAGGTTCTGCGCATGGCTCTTTACACCTGTCCCAGCTGCAATATGTCCGTCAACACCACCTGCGGCGCCTGCGACGCACCACTCGTGGACGACGTCCTGCTCAAGGACGACGGCACATCGGTGGCCATTTCGGTGTGCCCCAACGGCCACGGAAAGATCAAGTCTCCGATGTGCTGCGGCACCGACATGACCTGCAGCGTCTGACAACACAGAAGACACCGCCCAGGCCTGCACCAACGAGGCCTATCGACGCAGCCACCGTCGCGGTCGCCACGGTGGCCGTGGCGTGGCTAGTCCTGGGATCACCGTCCGCGGTTCGTGCCATCAACAGCGGCTCACTGACGTCCGTAACGATCATCGTTGGCGCACTGTCCTTGGCGAATCTCGGCGCCCTCGTGCTCGCCACTCTGGCGGCCAGATCTACTGCACGCTGGTTGCGCGCCTACGTCGTCGCAGTCCTCGCGGTGAATGCGATCGCGAGTGTCACCGATCAGATCGGCCTCGCTGACATCCTCTATCTGATTCTGTGCACCGCCGCAGTGTGCGTCGTCGTCATTTCATGGCGCACTTTCGCGGCGTCGACCTCCAGGTAGGAGCAGCTAGACCACTTCGTGGAGAACGCGCACGGTTGACCCCTCATGGGCCACTCGGAAGGGTTCGAGTTCTTCATCCCACGGCGTACCGATCAGGCGACTGATCTCGTCGGCGATATTCGATCCGTCGTCGGCTCTCGCTCCGACCAGCAGGTTGCGCAGTCGGTCCTCGTGCACGAGGACGTCCCCGTGTGACCCGATGGTTCCCCGGAACAAGCCGAGGTTCGGTGTTACCGCGTAGCGCTCGCCTTCCTCGCCTTCGCCGGGATCTTCGGTCACTTCGAATCGGATGGTCGAGAACGCCACCAGCGCACTGGCGATTCGAGATGCCGTTCCGGCTGGCCCGTGCCAGATGATCTCGGCCCGCACATTGCCCGGGGCAACGGGCTGCGGCGCCCAATCCACATCCACGGTTTCACCGAACACGCGAGCAAGCGCCCACGCCACATGCGGGGCAACCGCGGAGGAGCACGAATGCACGAAGAGAACGCCGCGCGAGTGCGCAGCATCGGCGGACACGCCACCGCGTGCCCGCTCTCGAGCGTCGCTTCGGACGTCGATTACGACCGTCATATCGCCTCCCGGGGTCGAGGGTCGCCTTCCCCTGCGTCCTGACTCCGGTGTGGCGTTCGAAGATAAGGATAACCCCCAACGGCCTCGGGCGGTACAGTTCCCAGCGCGCCACGCTGGTGAATACGTTCTGGTGAATGCGTTGACCAGCCGCCGCGCGCCGGCTCAACTCAAGGAGATCCCATGGCCCTGGCCACCCCCGCCCCCGCAGTTCTCGCCGATTACGTCGCCCGCACGAGGGTCGCGACCGTCGCGCTCGTGTTCGGTGGCGCAGCCTTTGTCGGCGTCTCGGCGCAAGTTGTCATCCCCTTGCCCTTCACCCCGGTGCCCTTGACGCTGCAGACCTTCGCCGTCCTCTTGGTCGGGGCGGCCTTGGGAACCTGGCGTGGCATCGCCTCGATGGTGGTCTACGCGGCCGCCGGAACGGCGGGCGTGCCGTGGTTCTCGGCGGGCTCGTCCGGCTGGGGCGGCGCCAGTTACGGATACATCCTCGGATTCATCGTCGCCGCCGGCGTCGTGGGGCGCCTGGCCGAACGCGGCGCCACCCGCACCCCACTTCGGACCGCGGGCCTCATGGTGATCGGCAACCTCGTCATCTACGCAATCGGCGTGACCTACTTGAAGTTCGCGATCGATGCGACGTGGGCGACCGCGCTGAGCCTGGGCATGGTGCCGTTCCTGATCGGCGATGCGCTGAAGATCGCCCTCGCAGCCGGCCTGTTCCCGGCCACCTGGCGGTTGGTGCAGCGCTTCCAGTAGGGCG
>CAZVWA010000001.1:0-73414 GCA_964631085.1 uncultured Rubrivirga sp. | reverse complement strand
TCCCCCAGCAGCAACAGCTCGTTGAACTCGTAGACAACCGCGATGGAACGATGTCCATCTTCGTGACGGCGCTCGATCACGCGGCTGCGCCGACGTGGACCGAAGGCGACCTCACTCAATCGGGGCTGGCGTCCCTGAGCCGTGAGCTATCGGCCAATGCGTTCTTGACCGACCCCGCTCGCTTGGCGGGTTCACCCCTAGACAGAAACGTCGAACTCCTCATGCCCGCCCCCTTCGATCTCTCCGCCATCTCGACTGCCCAGGTCGAGAAGGAGCAGATGAAGGCGCGCGCACGGTTGCTCGCGCACGGAGGAGGGTCATGAGACGCCTCGTTCTGGTAACTGCGGTGGCGCTCGGCAGCCTGCTGCTGACCGGGTGTTCGCAGATCGGTTCGCTGACGCCGGTGGGTGGCGCTGCACTGACGAGCGTTCGCAATGCCACCTACGACGTCCTAGTCCAAGAACAGGTGTCGATCCTCGAAGCACCGGTGTGCGAGTCCACCGATGCGGGCTTCACCTGCACGGGATCGACGACCGACGGTGAAGCCATCGTGGCCACGGCCGGTTCCACTTCGCCATATCCCCTAACGATCATGATCGATGAGCGCGTCCTGTTCGACGGAACGGCAACCGAAGTCCTCGAGGCTGCTGTGCTGGAGGCGTCATGACAACGGTCGAAGCACGTCCACGTCTCTACCGCGTGAGCGTGCTTGCCACCGCGATGCTGCGCATGTGGCGAGGGTGGCGCGTGCTGTTTCCCGTCGTCATCATCAACGCCCTGGTCCAGGGACTCCTCGTCTTCTCGGGCGTGCTGCCCTACCTCACGCCGGTATTTGTCGCGCTGGCACTGGTTTCCCTGGCGGTACTCGCCGTTTCCTTCACCCTGCTTGCCGCAACGATGTTGCAGGCGTGCACCGGGCCGGTCTCGGTTCGGGCGGTGCTGGCGGTGACACGCAGACGCTGGTTGCCGCTCCTGGCCTGGTCGATCGGCCTGGTGGTGGTCGTCACCGTCGGGCTTGCCCTGTACGTCCTCCCGGGTCTCCTGTTGCTGGCGATTACCCCGTACCTACTCTTCGCGGTCGTCGATGGGCAGCCGCGTCCGCTTGCCGTGAACTTCGCGGTACTTCGTGCCCGATGGGCGCGCTGGTTGGTCACCGTGGTCGTCGTCGCCGCGGTGTGCTTGGTGATGTGGCTGCTGTCGGCACTCGATGGTTTCTTCGTGACCGGCTTCGGCGGGGCCATCATCGGATGGCTGGTAATCGGGCTGGTGTCGGGATGGTTGATCTGCGCCTGGGCGCTGGTGTACCGAAGCGTGATGGACGGTCACCGCGGTCCGTAGGCTGCGGCCATGCACTCCAGCGCTCCCGACGAGCACACGTCTCAGGCCGCCGTTCGATTCGAGGCCGCGATCGAGGTGGCGCGGTCCGCGGGAGCCATTGCACTGGAGTACTTCACACGTGCCGCGACCCTGGTCGTCGAGCACAAGGGCGCGCAGGATCTGGTGAGCGAGGCAGATCGGGAAACCGAGACCCACATCCGTTCGGAGATCCTGGCACGGTTCCCCGGCGATGCCTTCATGGGCGAAGAGCACGGGTACTCCGGAGGCGACGCTGATTCGGGAACCTGGGTAGTCGATCCGATCGACGGAACCCAGCCGTTCCTGCTGGGCCTACCCACCTGGTGCGTGTCCATCGCGTACGTGGTGGGCGATCGCACCGAGATCGGTGTCATCTTCAACCCGGCATCCGATGAGCTCTACGCCGCCGCAACCGGTCGCGGGGCATTCCTCAATGGCGACCCGATCAGCGTGCGCGAGGCGAATGCGCTCAGCGACGGACTGACCGGGGTGGGCTGTTCCCCGAAGACCAAACCCGAGGACCTCGCCGAGATCATGCTGCGACTGCTGAAGCAGGGCGGGATGTATCAGCGGACGGGTTCGGGTGCCATCAACCTCGCGTACGTGGCAGCGGGCAAGCACATCGGCTACGTCGAAACACGGATCCACGCGTGGGACTGCCTTGCCGCGGTATGTCTTATCGAGCAGGCGGGCGGTCGCGTCTCACCATTCCTCGCCGACTTCGGTCCGCAGGGTGCCGGGCCGTTGGTGGCCGGGGCACCGGGGGTCTACGACGCTTTGCTGGGTCTGATGCCCGAGCACGTCATGTTCGGCGCATGAGCGTCAGGTGCATCGCATCGGTTCCGTGCAGGTGCGGCCACAGCTGCACGTGCGGACCCGGGCCGAGGTCGGGGACCTGGGGCAGATACGCCCGGGCATCGACGACCTCGACATCGTCGTGCCGAAGGAGCACCTCCTCGACAACATCCACCGTCTCTGCCAGGACCGGTGAGCAGGTCACATAGCCGAGCACTCCCCCGCTGCGCAACGAGGACAACCCGATATCAAGCAGCTGCCGTTGAAGTGCGGTGAGCTCGGGAACGTCCTTCGGGCTGCGCCGCCAGCGGGCCTCGGGACGGCGACGAAGCGCGCCGAGCCCGGTGCAGGGAGCATCAAGGAGAACCCTGTCGAAGAACAGGCCACCCCACGGTCGATCACGCGCATCAGCAACGACCACGTTCGCACGCGAATCCGCGGGCAGCAGCGATGCGATCAGATCGGCTCGATGCTGGTGGAGCTCGACCGCGAGGAATTCGATCCCGCGCGCTTTCGCCTGAGCGGCCATCACCGCCGCCTTACCACCGGGGCCAGCGCACATGTCCAACCAGACCGACTCCGGTGGATCGACGGGCGCATCGAGCAGCGCTTGCACGACGAGTTGACTGCCCTCGTCCTGCACGATGGCTCGGCCTTCGCGCACCGCGCGGATGTCACCGGGTTGTCCGGAATCGACACTCGCCGCGCGCGCACTCCAACGGCCGGCTGTGAGACCGATGCCTGCGTCGTCGTGGTTGGTCGTTTCGGGCCGGTCATTCAAGAACGCGAGCATCGGGCGTGAGGGCTGGTTGTTCGCGAGAAGGGCTTCGCGTAGCGCATCGGTGGTGATGTCGGTGCCCTGATGCAGCGACAGCGACTCGTGCAAGGCCTCGGTGATCCAGCGCGGGTGTGAGGTGATGGCGGCGACTGCTGCATCGCCATTCGCACCCTTCGAGCTCGTTTCGAGGAGGACATCGCTTTCCCACTCGGCTCGATCCTTCTTCGACACCGAGCGCAGTACGCCGTTGATGAAGCCAATGCGCCCGGCATCGGTGATGTCCACTGAGCGGGCGAGCTCACAGGAGGAATCAACGGCCGCGTGGTCGGGAACGCGCATGGACAGCAATTGGTGGATGCCCAACCGGATCACATCGGCGATGTCGGGATCTACCTCCGACCACGGGCGACTCGAGCACCGCGAGGCGACTTCGTCGTAGAAGCCCTGCCAACGCAACGTGCCGTAGGCAAGATCAGTGGCGAATGCAGCGTCACGGCCGTTGAGGTCGAAGCGTTCGAGCAACCGCGGCCACAGGAGGTTGGCGTACGCGTCGTCGCGGCGTACCGCGATCAACAGTTCCAAAGCTGCCCGACGCGCTGGATCGATCATCGATCGGTCCGGCTCGACTGAAGTGAAATCGCGGTCAGGTCGCCGCGAAAACCGCGGGCCCAATCGCGCGCCGGCATCGCCTTCTTGCCCGTGGGCTGGACGTCACCCAGGACGAGGTATCCGCCGTCGCACCCGATCTGGACGCTCGATTTGCCAACGTCGATTCGACCGGGCCGGGCCGATGCATCGATCACCGCGGCTTCGGGAACACCCACGCGAAGCCGCTCGCCATCGACCACCGTCCAGGCACCCGGGGCAGGCGTGCACGCGCGGATCCATCGGTCGACTGCATGTACCGGCATGTTCCAGCGGATACGAGCATCGTCGGTAGTGATACGCGGGGCCAGGGATACGCCCTGCTCTGATTGCGGGGTGGCATCAGCGTTTCCGGTTGCCAGATCATCAATGGTGCGAAGAAGTAAATCCGCACCGATCGGTGCGAGTCGGGACAGCAGGGAGCCCGAGTCCTCGCGCTCACCAATGTGGATCGGTTCGGACTCCATCAGGATCGGACCTGTGTCCAGCCCCTCATCGATACGGAACGTGGTCACGCCGGTTAGTTCGTCGCCGTTCGCAATCGCGCGCTGCACCGGCGCCGCCCCACGCCACGCGGGAAGCAAGGAGAAGTGCGCGTTGATCCAACCGAATGGGGGTGTATCGATTAACCCCGTCGGGATGAGGACGCCGTAGGCAACGACGGCCACCACATCGGGTTGCCAATCGTCGAGGACATTCGGCTCCTCGATGAGCGATGCCGGCGTGCGGACCTGAAGTCCGACTTCTTGTGCCGCTACCGACACCGGGCTCGGCTGCAGCGCGCGGCCACGGCCCGCCCGCGCATCGGGGCGGCTGATAACTCCCACGACGTCATGATCGGAATCGATCAGCGCGCGCAGCGACGGAACAGCAACGTCGGGAGTGCCAGCGAAGACGACGCGCACCGGCCTCACAGCCACCGAGAGGACTGCTCGTGCGGGCTCACCTTGACCTGGACGGGATCAACGCCGAACCAGTCGGATTCGCGAATGGCCTTCATCGCCTCTTTGCGCGTCTTTGGATCGAGACGGTCGATGAAGAGCACACCATCAAGGTGGTCGGTTTCATGCTGCACGCATCGGGCCAGCAGGTCACTGCCCTCGATGGTGATCGGCTCGCCGTACATGTTCTGACCCTTCGCCACCACCCGCTGAGCGCGGCGACACTCGAAGGACAGCCCGGGAACCGATAGGCAGCCTTCCTCACCGTCCTGCTGCTCATCGGAGAGGTCCAGGCTCGGGTTGACCAGGTGGCCGAGTTCGTCGTCGACCCAGTAGGTGAACACGCGAAGCGAAACACCCAACTGAGGGGCGGCCAGGCCAACGCCGGGAGCATCGCGCATGGTGTCCGTGAGGTCCCGGACGAGTTTGTGGAGTTCCTTGTCGAAGTCCACGACCTCCGCAGCGGGGCTACGCAGGACCGGGTCGCCGAACAGGCGGATGGGAACGACGCTCACGTACCGGAGTCTAGATCCGTGGGAGCGATGGGCCTTCGCGGCTACACATCTCCTGCTTACATGTCTCGCGGGTCGATCCGAACCCGGACGTCGCGCAGAGTTGACTCCTGCGCCGACGCAGTCCGCAGGGCCGCGCCGATCTCGCGGGTGAAAACAGCACCGAGGGAACGTGGGACGACGACGAAACTGCGCACGTCGGACGAGCCCGCAACCGACACCGGTCCCAGGACTCGATGCTCAACGGTGATTGCCCTGGCAAAGGCATCGACGGCTGCAGCGGGTCCGGTGAGTTCGGCCACGCGTGTGACCGGGGGCAGCCCAGCGCTGGTGCGTTCATCGATTTGCCGCTCTGCGTACCAACGCGAGTCCCAGCGCACCAGGGCCTGCACCTCCGGCGCCGCAGCGTCAGCAACAACGCACAAGCGTCCGCCTTCGCGAACGAGTCGTGCAGCGGCGAACCAGCGCCGAACCTGCTGCTCCCCACCCGACAGCGACGGGTAGGCGTGTCGCGCGTCGAGCAGGACCACAGCCCGGTAGCCGCCTTCGGCCTGCGGCTCGGCTCCGGGTGTCGCGACGACAACGGCCGGAGATTCCGAGACCTCGCGCACCATGCGGGTCGCCTGCGACCAGACCACCGGGAGTCCGGGGAAGGCCTTGCCGAGTTCCTCGGCGGTACGGCCCGCTCCAACGGTGACCGCACGCAAGCGCGATTCCCCACACGCCGAGCAGGTCCACGATCCGTTGAGTGCACCGCAGCGCACGCACGTTGCGATCGAGTGCCCCGACGTGACTTGAAGAGCACCTTGGCAATGCGGTTCTCGACACTGCGCCGCGGCTCGACAGTTCTGGCAAGCGAGGACCGGTACATAGCCGCGGCGTATCACCTGGAAGAGAACCGGTCCTTCCTGCAGCGCCTCGCGAGCTATGTTCCAAGCAACGCTGGGGATGCGTGCCGACTGTGCAGCCGGATCGCGACCCGTATCGGACTCATCCACGGTACGCACGTTCCACCAGTCGGGGCGTACCGGTTCGATCGCGGTCGCCCACCCCGATCGACACCACCATTGCGTGGCAACTGAACGCGCCGGCGCTCCGACAAAAAGATCGCACCCGGTTTCGTGCGAACGCATTGCCGCGACCTCGCGGGCATCCCAGTAGGGCGCGTGCGGTTCGCGGTAAACGTCGTCGCCGTCGTCCCACAGCACAATCGCCCCGAGCTCGGCCACCGGCGCGAAAATCGCGTTGCGTGTGCCGACTACCGTTCGGGCCTGTCCGGTGCGGATGCGCAGGAATTCTCTGTACCGGCGTTCAGGCCCGAGGTCAGCCGTCAATTCCGCGACATCGTCGTCGGGAATCAGGCCCTGCAGGGCCGCGCCTACGCGTGCGACGTCGGCGGCATCGGGAACGACGACGACCACACCGCTGCCCGCTGCGCGTTGCTCGGCGACCAACGATGCGATCTCACGGGCATAGTCGCTCGAAGGCGCCGAACTCCACACCAGCCGCCTCGGACCCGTGGCTTGTTCAGATCGGCTGTATTTGCTCCAGAGATCGTGTTCGAAGCCACTCCTGGACTCGGCCGTGTCGACCGTCTCGATTACGTCCACGCCCTGTGCTTTCTCGAGCTTGTTGAGAATCGCGGTCTCTGCGCGTGCGTGCCGGCCGGGCACGGCCGATCGAACAACGTCCCAAAACGTGCCGGCGTACCGCTCGGCAACCGCTTGGACTAACGCGAGCGTGTCCTCGGTCAGCGGAGGAACGGCATCGACGACTCTTTCGATGGCCTTCGGTCGGTCGACATCGGCGTCGCGTCGTCGTTCGATGACGTAGGCATCGCGCAGCCGCCCAGCGAAGCGCACGCGAACGCGGGATCCAGTCACGGCTTCGGCATCGAACTCTTCGGGAACCAGGTAGTCGAAATCCCGGTCAAGGTGCATGACCGAAAGATCGACGCGAACCCGTGCGATCGGATCCGCGGGCCCGATGTCGAGCCCGAGAGTGGTGCTGGCGCTAGACACCCGAGGCGGCGCGCAGGTCTTCCGCTCGGTCGGTGGCCTCCCAGGTGAAGGTCGGGCCGACCTCGGTACGCGACGCAGGATCGTCGGAGTCCAACAGTTGGTTGACACCCTGCGGACGGCCGAAGTGACCGTAGGCGCTGGTGATCCGGTAGATGGGCCGCAACAGATCGAGGTCGCGGATGATCGCGGCCGGGCGCAGGTCGAATACCTTCAACACCGCCTCTTGGATCTGCTCGTCACTCATGATGCCCGTGCCGAACGTCTCAACGAACACCCCTACCGGATGCGAAACGCCGATGGCGTACGCGACCTGGACCTCGCACCGCGTCGCGAGACCGGCGGCTACGACATTCTTGGCGACCCAGCGCATTGCGTAAGTAGCCGAGCGGTCGACCTTGGAGGGGTCCTTGCCCGAGAACGCGCCACCGCCGTGTCGAGCCATGCCACCGTAAGTATCGACAATGATCTTGCGGCCCGTCAGTCCAGCGTCGCCCATCGGACCGCCAACCTCGAAGCGTCCGGTCGGATTCACCAAGAGTCGGTAGTCGCGGCTGTCAACGTCGAACGTCTCAAGGATCGGCTCGACGACGTGAGTGCGCACATCCGGGGCCAAAGTCTTGTCGAGATCAATCTCCGCGGCGTGCTGGCTGCTGACGACGATGGTGTCGATACCCATCGGCTTGTCGTTTTCGTCATAGCGAATGGTCACCTGGGTTTTGCCATCCGGACGTAGGTAGTCCAGCGTGCCGTCCTTGCGCTTGGCCGTGAGTTGCTCGCTCAGGCGGTGCGCCATCGAGATCGGCAGCGGCATGAGCTCGGGGGTGTCGGTGCAGGCGTAGCCGAACATCAGGCCCTGATCACCGGCACCCTGGCGATCCAGCGGATCCTCGCTGCCGTCCGCCCGCTCCTCGTAGGCGTCGTCGACACCCTGCGCAATGTCCGGAGACTGCTTGCCAATGGAAACGCTGATGCCGCACGACTCGCCGTCAAATCCCTTAACCGAAGAGTCGTAACCGATTCCGAGCACCGCCTGACGCACGAGGTTCATGACATCGGCGAAGCCCTCGGTCGTCACCTCGCCGGCAACGTGGACCTGGCCGGTGGTGAGCATCGTCTCGACTGCAACGCGGCTGCGCGGATCTTGTCGGAGCAGGTCATCAAGGATGGCGTCGCTGATCTGGTCGGCCATCTTGTCCGGATGACCCTCGGTAACCGACTCGGATGTGAACAGGCGTTGCGACACGAGACTCCCTTGGCAGCGAATACAGGCGGGGCCGAGCCCCGTTCGGCTCGTGGAGTCTAGCGATCTGCGGTGATGATGTCCCATAAGGCATCGGCCGCGTCCGCTTTGCTTACCCCGGTGAGGTTCGCGCGCTCCCCCTCGGGGGACAGGATCAAAATCGAGGTGGACGCTTCGCCGAAGACGGCTCCACCGGAGACTTCGTTGGCGACGAGGTAGTCGCAGCCCTTGCGAGCGAGTTTTGCCTGCGCTCGGGTAGCCAGCGTCTCGCCATCACTCGGCGCCTCGGCGGCAAAGCCCACGACGACGGGGCGAGGCGCCGAGCCCCGCTTGGCAACGATTTCGGCCAGAACGTCGGTGGTCTGTTCCAAGGTCAGTTCGGGGGTGGCACCATCGAGTGACTCCTTGGTGATCTTGCTTCGACTTGAGGCAACCGGTCGGAAATCGGCAACCGCGGCCGCCATGACAACGACGTCCGGGTCTTCCTGGGCTATGGCGTCGTGCATCGCCACGCGCAAATCCTCGGCCGTATCGATGGTGATCACTGAGCACCCGGGTGGGATTGAGTCATCGGTGTGTCCAACGACGAGCGTCACCGATGCTCCGCGCGCGAGGGCGGTCCTCGCCAGTGCGAAGCCTTGGCGGCCACTGCTTCGGTTGCCGAGATAACGGACATCGTCCCAGGGTTCCTGAGTGCCTCCGGCGCTGATCAACATCTTGGTGCCAACGAGGTCGAGACTGGTGCGCGAACCATCGCTTCGATGAGAAACACGGACGAGTTCACGAACCATGTCGGCGATCAACGCCGGGTCGGGTAGCCGACCGGGCCCTGAGTCCGCACCGGTCAACCGGCCATCGTCGGGATCTAGGACGATCGCACCGCGCTCGCGCAGAGTGCGGACATTCGCCTGGGTCGCCGGGTGCTGCCACATCTCGGTGTGCATCGCGGGGGCGATGATTACCGGGCCGTGAGCAGTCAACAGGACGTTGGTAAGGAGGTCATTGGCGATGCCGTGGGCTGCCCGGGCAAGGAAATCCGCCGTAGCCGGGGCGATGACGACGGCATCCGCCTGCTGACCGAGGCGCACATGGGGCACGTCCTGGGTGCCCGTCCATACGTCGGTGGCAACTGCGCGTCCGGACAGCGCGGCCCAGGTGGGCTCCCCGACGAACTTCAGAGCCGATGACGTGGGTACGACAGTGACGTCCAGACCCGATTCCCGCAGGTCGCGCAGAAGGGCGACCGCCTTGTAGGCGGCGATTCCGCCGGTAACCCCCAGGACGATCTCGGCCATGGCAGCCGCAAGACCTTGCCTACTCCGAGTCCTCGCCCGTCGCGAACGGATCGACAGTGGCCGCGGTACTCGCAGCCGCGGCCTCCTCGGCTGCCTCGGCAGCGGCTTGGGCGGGATCGAAAGGCTCAGAGGTCAAAAGGCCCGCGTCGATTTCGCGCATGGCGATCGAAAGCGGCTTTTCTTGGACGTAGGTTTCAACGAGTGGTCCGACGTACTCCAGCAGACCTTCGCCGAGTTGGGAGTAGTAGGCGTTGATTTGGCGGGCCCTCTTGGCCGCGTAGCTCACCAATGAGTACTTGGAGTCGGTCTTCTCCAACAGGTCATCGATCGAGGGGTAGGTGATGCCCTCAGGTTGGGAACTCACAGTTATGTCCTCATTCGTGGTGGTGTTCGCCCCAGGGGATTCCCTAGAGGCCGGCGCAGTCTATCAAGGCCATGGCGCATTGCCCCACGTCGGCGTTGACGAGGACATGGTCGAACTCCGAGGCTGCTGCGAGCTCGGCTTCAGCGGCCGCGAATCGAGCCTGGAGCGCGGCATCGTCTTCGGTTCCCCGACCGGTGAGCCGCTCTCGAAGAACATCGACGCTCGGAGGTGCCAAGAACACGAGCGTGGCATCGGGCGAAGCGGAGCGAACCTGGCGGGCGCCCTGGACTTCTATCTCGAGAAGCACCGGGTGGCCGGCTGCTCGGTGCTGCTCGACGGCGTCGCGGGGAGTGCCGTAGCGGTTGCCGGCGAACTCTGCCCACTCAAGAAGTCCCCCGCGGGTAGCGAGGGCATCGAATTCTTCCCGCGTGCAGAACGTGTACTCCACACCATCGGTCTCCCCCGGTCGGGGTTGCCGCGTCGTGACGGAGACCGACAACCACACGTCCGGGCGCAGGCGCAATACCTCCGATACGACCGTGCTCTTACCCACACCGGACGGACCGCTGACAACGACCAGCGGTGGTCGCGCCCCGTGCTCGGTCATCGAACCGCACATTCCTGCGCGATGGCGGCCGCGGCCGCCCGCGGATCCGGCTGGCCGGTGATGGGACGCCCGATGACCAGCAGGTCCGAACCATCGGCAAGCGCCTGCGCGGGAGTCGCGGCTCGGCGTTGGTCGTTGGCGTCCGTACCCGCGGGGCGGATGCCGGGAGTGATCAAGTGGACGTCGGCCGGAACCAGGGCGCGCAGGTCTGCCACTTCTTGCGGAGAACACACAAGCGCCCGGGCGCCGGCATCGATTGCGAGTCGAGCCCAACGGACGACGATCTCCCCCGGATCGCCAACGACGCCCAACTCTTCGGTGAGTCCCCGATCCAGGCTGGTCAGTACCGTCACTGCCGTCACGCGCGTGTCGGGTAGAGCACGAACTGCAGCCTCAACCATCTCAGGACCCCCCGCGGCGTGCACGGTCAGATACGTCGGCTCCAGATCTGCGATCGATCGCGCTGCTCCCGCGACCGTTGCCGGGATGTCGTGCAATTTCAGATCGAGGAAGATCGCCATATCGGGGCGCCCAGCCTGGCGCGCGGCTTCGCGCGCGGCCTCGACGCTGAAATGGCCATCGCGACAAAACGCCTCCAGGCCAACTTTCAAGCAGCGAACTTCGGGCGCGACCGCCATCGCCCACGACGACATCGTGGCGATGTCCGGTGCATCGAGGGCTACGGCTATCGGCGCCGACGACTCCTGATCTCTATCCACTGGTGAAGGCTCCCGCTACTCGGTGATGAAATCCCAGTCGTCGAGGGTGTCGACTGGCTGAGGGATCGGTTGCTCTTCACGCCGGTGGGCGTAGCCGATGACATCCTCGACTCGATCGAAGCCGAGCGCTCGTACTTCCCGCGCAAGCTCGGCATGCACGCGGGCGGGGGCACTCGGGTCATTGAAAATCGCGGTTCCGACAGAGACCGCCGTGGCTCCGGCGAGCATGAACTCCAGCGCGTCACGACCGGATCGAACACCACCCATACCGATGATCGGGATGTTCGGAAAAGCTTGGCGGACCTGCCACACGCAGCGAACAGCAACCGGGCGGATCGCCGGACCGGATAGTCCGCCTGTTACCCCGGCCAACGTGGGTCGCATGGTCGTGGTGTCGATGACCATTCCGAGCAAGGTATTTATCAACGACAGCCCGGTAGCGCCGGCACGAATCACCGATTCGGCGATCTCGACGATGTCTGTTACGTCCGGCGATAGCTTGGCAAATATCGGCACCCGAGGATCCGAACTGCGGCGCACTGCCTGGATGACCTGCGACGCGGAATCCGCACGACATGCGAAGACCTGTCCGCGGTCCGCGACATTCGGGCAGGAAATGTTCACTTCGATGCCCTCGAAGCCGCCGGCTCCACGCAGTTTGGCCGCCAATTTCGCGTACTCGTCAACGCTCTCCCCGGCAATCGAAACGATGGTTCGAGCACCGCGCTGATTCAGCCACGCCAAATCGTTTTGCAGAAAAGAGTCGATGCCCGGTCCCTGGAGACCGATGGAGTTCAACATTCCGCTGGGCGTCTCTGACATCCGAGGTGTCGCTCGCCCCGAGCGCGGCTTGAGCATGATGCTCTTCGTCACGATCGCACCAATACTCGTGATGTCGAAGAAACCGTCGAGTTCCCGGCCCGCTGCAGCGCAGCCACTCGCGGTCACGATGGGGCTCGGCAAGGGAATTCCCGCGAGATCCACGCTCGTGTCAGCGTCTACTGGCGGGTGTCGGCGATCGGCCGATCCGCCATCGGAGATCAAGGCGCGGCTCATGATCCACTCTCATGATCGGGCGCTCCCAGGGCATCCGCCGGGACCGTATTGATGTCTCGCCACCGCACTCGATCTCCTCGAAAGATCGGTCCGTCGACGCACGAGCGAACCATGCGCGTCACACCGTCGTCACCGATGACCGGAAGCACACAGGTCATACACACGCCGATGCCACAAGCCATGGCCTCCTCGACGGCGCACTGGCTGTAGACACGCTTCTTCGTCGAGATCCGGGCAACCTCTGCGAGCATGGGCATCGGGCCGCAGGCGTAAACGACGTCGGCCCCGGCTCGATTCATAACGTCGTCTAAGACGTCCGTGACTCTGCCACGCACTCCCGAGCTGCCATCGTCTGTCGTGATCGTCAATGACGATGCCAACCGCTTGAGTTCGAGAACTCCGAAGAGTTTGTCTTCCGTCGAGGCCCCGATCACCATGTCGACGCGACAGCCACGTTCGCGCAGCGCCTGGGCCAACATGAACAAAGGTGCGCTGCCGTAACCGCCACCGACCAGAACGCAGGAAACACCTTGTTTCGGCAGCGAGAACGGCTGACCCAATGGACCTACGACGCTCACGACATCATGTCTGCGACGCTCGGAAAGCCACTTGGTGCCACGACCTTGAACGGAGACGGCCACGTCCAACGTTCCACCGTAAACACCGCGCGAGGTGACCTGGTGTATCGCGAAGGCACGGCGCAGCACCATGCTCGACTCTTCGCCTCCCATCGCCAAGGTGACGAAGTGACCGGGAAGTGCGGTCTCAGCGACGCCGGGTGCCGTGAGGGACAGTACGTGGTAGTCGCCGACCCGGCGGTTGTCGAGGACTTCGGAGACGATCTGCTGGGCCATCAGACCTCCTCCGCCGTCCGCATGCGCGCTAGATCTACTCCGTGCTCCTGCAACGAACGCACACCGGGGTCCCCCGAGACCAGGGCATCGATTCCCTGGACTGCTGCGCTCAACCCCTGCACCGTCGTCACACACGGGATCCCCTTGGTGACCGCGGCAGTTCGAATCTCGTAGCCGTCCACTCGGGGACCGACCCCGTACGGCGTGTTGACGATCAAGTCGATCTCCCCGGCCATGATGGCTTCGACCGTAGTGGGGGTGCCGTCTGGTCCGCGACCTTCGTGCTGCTTGCGCAAAACTTCAGCGTGAACTCCATTGCGACGCAGCACTTCAGCGGTGCCCTGCGTTGCGAAGATTCGAAAACCAAGGTCGGCCAGCCGTTTGATCGGGAAGATCGCCGCCCGCTTGTCGCGATTGGCCAGAGAAACGAAGGCGGCTCCTTGGGTCGGTAGCCCGCCGGAATATGCAGCCTGCTGCGATTTCGCGAATGCCACACCGAAGGAGTCGTCGATGCCCATGACCTCCCCCGTGGATCGCATCTCCGGACCGAGAACTGCATCGACTCCGTGGAATCGACCAAACGGCAATACGGCTTCCTTGACGGCGATGGCGCTTCCCGGAGGTAGGGCTCCACCATCGCCGGCACGAGGAAGTACGCCTTCGGCTCGAAGTTCGGCTATCGATGTTCCAAGCATGATGCGAGCCGCTGCCTTGGCGACGGGCACACCTGTTGCCTTCGACACGAAGGGCACGGTCCGTGAGGCGCGGGGGTTTGCCTCCAGAACGTAAAGAGTGTCCTGAGCGAGAGCGAACTGAACGTTCAAAAGACCTCGAACACCCACACCGAGGGCGATAGCCAGGGTCGATCGGCGAATTCGCTCGACATCCGCTTCACCGAGAGTCATGGGAGGCAGCGCGCAAGCGGAGTCCCCTGAATGAATACCCGCTTCCTCGATGTGCTCCATGACTCCAGCGAGGTACATCTCCTGGCCATCGAAAAGCGCATCAACATCGATTTCGATCGCATCGTCGAGGAATCGGTCGACGAGCACCGGATGTTCGCGGGTGATCTCTGTGGAGCGCTGCAGGTAGTCGGCGAGCATGTCGTCGTCGTAGACGATCTCCATGCCGCGACCGCCGAGGACGTAACTAGGGCGCACGAGTACGGGATAGCCGACTCGAGCTGCAATCGCTTGCGCCTCGTCGAATGAGCGTGCGGTTCCGTGATCGGGTGCCGGTAAACCGGCCTCGGCGAGGACCCGACCGAACGCCCCGCGCTCTTCCGCCAGGTGGATCGCCTCCGGAGCGGTGCCCACTATCGGCACCCCGGCGTCTGCCAAGCGCTGAGCGAGTCCCAGCGGAGTCTGGCCACCCAACTGCACGATTACTCCGGCAACACGACCGCGTCGTTGCTCCGCGTGCACCACCTCCAGCACGTCCTCGCACGTCAACGGCTCGAAGTACAAGCGATCAGAGGTGTCGTAGTCGGTCGAAACCGTCTCTGGATTGCAGTTGACCATCACCGTCTCGTATCCGGCGTCGGACAAAGCCAGCGCCGCGTGAACGCAGGAATAGTCGAACTCGATTCCCTGACCGATGCGATTGGGACCTGATCCCAGGATGATTACTTTGTCCCGATCCGTCGGATCGGACTCGTCTTCCTCGTCGTAGGACGAATAGTGATACGGAGTTTTCGCTTCGAATTCAGCAGCGCAGGTGTCGACCGTCTTGTATGCCGGCCGTATGCCCCACGAATGCCGGATCTCTCGAGCCTCGTCTTCGGTCATCCCCCGTAATTGCGCAACCTGGAAATCGGAGAAGCCGAGGCGCTTGGCCATAGCGAGGCCGTCGGCATCGAGCGCATCCATCGTCGCGATGCGATCGGCCATCTCGTTGATCTGGCAGATCTGATCAAGGAACCATGGATCGATTCCGGTGGCTTGGTACACAGCGTCGATGCCCGCATCGGCCCACAACGCCTGCTGCACGAGGGCCAGGCGACCATCGTGGGGGCGGCGCATGCGGTCGAGGAGATCTGAGACATCCACACTCGCGCGCGATGGGGGCCATGAGAAGACTGCCGAAGGTCGCTCCATGGACCGCAGCGCTTTTTGAAGAGCCTCGGGGAAATTGCGGCCGATCGCCATGGCCTCCCCCACGCTCTTCATGGTGGTGGTGAGAGTCGTGTCCGCGCCGGGGAACTTTTCGAAAGCAAAACGCGGCACTTTCACCACGATGTAGTCGAGCGTGGGCTCGAAAGATGCAGGTGTTTCTTGGGTGATGTCGTTGGGAATCTCGTCGAGGGTGTAGCCGATAGCCAACCGGGCGGCGATCTTCGCGATCGGAAAACCGGTTGCCTTGGACGCCAAAGCCGAGGACCGCGACACCCGCGGGTTCATCTCAATCACGATCATCCGACCGTCGTCGGGGTTGATCGCGAATTGAATGTTGCAGCCGCCGGTATCGACTCCGACGGCTCGAATGATGGCGATGCCCACATCACGCATGTGCTGGTATTCGCGGTCGGTCAGGGTGAGAGCCGGGGCGACGGTGATGGAGTCTCCCGTGTGCACGCCCATGGGATCGACGTTCTCGATAGAACACACGACGACGACGTTGTCGTTGCGGTCGCGCATGAGTTCGAGCTCGAATTCCTTCCAACCGATGATGGACTCCTCGAGCAAGACCTCGGTGGTGGGACTGGCCTGTAGACCAGCACCGGCAATTCGCTCGAGGTCATCGGGGTCGTAGGCAATTCCCGAGCCCGCTCCACCCATCGTGAACGACGGACGAACAACCACCGGGTAGCCGAGTTCGGCGGTGGCATCGACGCACTCGGCCATCGTGTGGCAGATGATCGAACGCGCACTGGCGCCGCCGATGGATTCCACGATTGCGCGGAACTTCTCACGGTTCTCACCGCGCTCGATGGCATCGACGTCTGCACCGATCAACTCAACGCCGTACCTCTCCAGCACACCTGCGCTGTGCAGGGCGATAGCCGTGTTCAGTGCCGTCTGACCACCGAGAGTGGGCAACAAGGCGTCTGGGCGTTCCTTGGCGATAATGCGCTCCACATACTCCGGTGTGATCGGCTCGACGTACGTTGCGTCTGCGAATTCCGGATCGGTCATGATCGTTGCGGGGTTGGAGTTCACCAAGATCACGCGCAGGCCCTCGGCCTTGAGCACCCGGCACGCTTGCGTTCCGGAGTAGTCGAACTCGCAGGCCTGCCCGATGACGATGGGACCGGATCCGATCACCATGACCGACTGGATATCCGTGCGGCGGGGCATCAGCGGCCACCCTTCTGACTGCGTTTGATCGCCGCCGAGAATCGATCGAAAAGATAGGCCGCATCGTGCGGTCCCGCAGCAGCCTCCGGGTGGTACTGCACACTGAAGGCCGAACCGTCCACCAATTCCAACCCCTCGACGACGTCGTCGTTCAAACACACGTGCGAAACCCGGGCCGGACCGAACGGAGTCGCAAACTCCTCACCGATCGGCGCTTGGACAGCGAAACCGTGGTTGTGAGCCGTGACCTCGACCTTTTCGGTAGTGAGGTCCTTAACCGGTTGGTTGATGCCCCGATGGCCGAACCGGAGTTTGTAGGTGGACAGACCGAGCGCACGCCCGAAGATCTGGTTGCCGAAGCAGATTCCGAAAACCGGAACGCCCGAGGAAAGTGCTGCGGACATGACCCCGACCGCATGATCGGCAGTTGCCGGGTCTCCCGGTCCGTTGGAGAAAAACACTCCGTCGGGGGAAAGAGCAGCGATCTGCTCCCAAGAGTACGCAGACGGCACAACGTGCACGGTGATCCCACGCTCGGCCATTCGATGCGGGGTCATGGACTTTATCCCGAGGTCGACGGCGACGACCGTGGCCCACTCATCTCCGATCGCAGGCACCGTGTAGGGCTCGGATGTTGTGACCTCCCCGGTCAGATCAGCCCCCACCATGCCGGGGCTGGCCTGCACGGCGGCGAGTAATTCCGCCGCCGGACGCTCGGCAGCTGGTCCGCTGAAAATTCCGACGCGCATGGCGCCGGCGTCGCGCAGGTGACGAGTGAGCGCGCGAGTGTCGACTCCAGCTATGCCTACGACACCGTAGGTCCGTAGTTCCTCGTCCAGGCTACGCGTGGCGCGCCAGTTCGACACGATCCGGGAAGGATCGCGAACGACGTAGCCGGAAACCCAGATACGCGACGACTCGGGGTCGTCGTCGTTCACTCCGGTGTTACCGATGTGAGGAGCGGTCATGATCACGACCTGCCGGTGGTAACTCGGGTCGGTGAGGGTCTCTTGATAGCCGGTCATCCCGGTGGAGAAAACCGCCTCTCCGAAGGTCTCGCCGATGGCGCCGAAGGCGTGACCACGCATAGTCCGACCGTCCTCAAGGACGAGGACCGCTGGCTCGTGCGAGGGTGCTGCCGGGCTACTCACGTCCTTGTCCTGTTCTCTCGCTGCTGTCGGGCAGGTCGTCCGCCACATCCGAAGGGACGATCGCCATGAGCCCATCCAACAACGCGCCGTGCTCAGCTCCGTCATCCGCCCGGATTCCGGTGTCGATGAGGTGGTCTCCAAGCACCCATGTGACGACGACCACGCTGTCCTTGCCGCGCACCGTGCCGGCAACTCCGCGGTCGGCGCGCACCTGACGAAGAGCTTGCGACGGGATGACGAATGAGCGCGCACTCTCGCGCTCGATAGTCAAGCCGCGATGGGACAGAAAGAAGGTGGCTCGGCTACGGACACCGAGGTCGTGAACTGCGATGCGGTCTAGCCACTGGCCGGCGGTCGCGCTTCCGACGTACAGCCCGGAAATCCCCGGCAGTCCGGCGATATCCGATTCGATCAGCAGCGGGGGTTCGGCGATGGCTGCCTGACGACCCGCCCGAGCCTTCCAGCCCCGCCGCATCCCCCACAGAGCAAGTGCGATCGCGGCGATCATCACAGAGACGAGGGCCAACCGCAGTGGCCAATTCGACACCGACGCTTGCTCGGTGAAGTCTTCGGCGAGCACAGCTATCGAAATCCGCATCACGCGAGGCCACCATCGACGACGGTAGCTGTGCCACGGAAGACCACGTGGCGAACCGAGCCGGGTAGCTCCCGGCCGAGATAGGGACTGTTGCGACTCTTGCTCGTGAGTGACTCGGCTTCGAGCGTTCGGCTCATCGTCGGATCCCAAACAGTGAGGTTCGCGACGGAGCCTTCAGACAGCGGCATGCCCTGGTCGGCGACCTGACCGATACGTGCCGGGGTCACGGACATCCGGTCGGCGAGCGTGTGCCAGTCCATAAGACCGGATTCGATGAATACCTGAACTGCGATAGCCAACGCCGTCTCCAGACCGACCATGCCCATTGCCGCTGCGGCCCATTCGCAATCTTTATCTTCGCGGGGGTGGGGCGCGTGATCGGTGGCGATGATGTCAATCGTTCCATCGACGACGGCTTCGCGAAGAGCCTGCACGTCCTCGTTTCGGCGCAGCGGCGGGTTCACTTTGAATATGGGATCGAACGACTCGACGAGATCCTCCGTCAGCAGGAGATGGTGCGGTGTGGCTTCGGCGGTCACCGAAATGCCCCGGCCTTTGGCCCAACGGATGACCTCCACCGAACCGGCTGTCGAGACGTGGCACACATGCAGGCGGGAGCCGACGTGTTCAGCCAACAGGACGTCGCGGGCGATGATCGACTCCTCGGCGACCGCCGGCCATCCGGCCAAGCCCAGACGACCGGAAAGCTCGCCCTCGTTCATCTGAGCACCTTGAGTAAGCCGTGGATCCTGTGCGTGCTGGGCGATCACACCGTCGAATGTCTTGACGTACTCCAGCGCCCTGCGCATCAACAGTGGATCGTGGACGCACAGACCGTCATCGCTGAAGACCCGGACCGCAGCGGCACTGGACGCCATTGCGCCGAGTTCGGCGAGTTGCTCGCCACCGAGACCTACCGTGACCGCACCCACCGGCCGCACATCGACGACCCCGGTATCGACACCCCGGCGCCAAACCTGCTCGACTACGCCCGCTGTGTCGGCCACCGGCGAGGTATTCGCCATCGCATGCACGCAGGTGTAGCCGCCCTTGGCAGCTGCCTGCGACCCGGTAGCGATGGTCTCTGCGTCCTCCCGCCCCGGTTCACGAAGGTGCGTGTGCAGATCGACCAGACCCGGAATGACCGTGCACCCACGTGCATCGAGTTCAACGTCGAAACGTCGATCGGCCGCGATCTGCCCAGTCGGCACGATCGCATCGATGGAACCGTCCGCGATGACTATGTCCTGGACGGCCTCTCCGTAAAGCGCTCCGCCACGAATGATCGTTGATGTCATAACTGGCCGTCCCCTTCCATCGCTGCGCCTCCGAGAAGCAGGTATAGGCACGCCATGCGGACGTTGACGCCGTTGGCAACCTGCTCGACCACCACCGCTTGGGGCGAGTCGGCGACGTCTGCCGAGATCTCTAACCCCCGATTCATCGGACCCGGGTGCATCACGATGGCACCCGGGTCGAGTCGGTCGAGTCTGCGCGCATCGAGTCCGTACATCCGCGAATACTCCAAGGTCGACGGGAAGTAGGAACCCGCCATGCGTTCGGCCTGCACTCGAAGCATCATCACTGCGTCGGCACCGGAAAGGACTGGGTCGAGGTGGTAACTCACCTCGCACGGCCACGATTCAACGCCCACAGGCAGGAGCGTCGGGGGTGCAACAAGGGTCACGTGCGCGCCGAGGGTGTGCAAGAGCAGCACGTTCGACCGAGCAACCCGACTGTGCAGCACATCTCCCACGATGACGACGCGGACTCCTTCCAGATGCCCCCGACCATCTCGAACGTGGGCGCGCAGCGTGTACGCATCCAAAAGAGCCTGTGTGGGGTGTTCGTGAGTGCCGTCGCCTGCGTTGATGACCGTTCCGTCGATCCACCCTGCGGTCGCGAGCCGCAGTGGAGCACCGGATGCGCTGTGTCGAATGATCACGGCGTCCGCACCCATCGCCTCGAGCGTCAAAGCGGTGTCCTTCAACGACTCCCCCTTCGAGACCGACGACCCTTTCGCCGAGAACGTGATGACGTCAGCGGAAAGCCTCTTGGCGGCTAACTCGAAGGAGAGACGGGTGCGCGTGGAATCCTCGAAGAACAGATTCACGACCGTGCGCCCCCGCAGGGTGGGAAGCTTCTTCACCGATCGCTCGGTAACGGACGCGAGTTCGGTCGTGGTGTCCAAAATCGTCAGCGCCTGCTCGCGGTCGAGGTCCGCGGCGGACAGCAGGTGCTTACCGAGCATCGACGCCCCTTGATGGCTCGACTTCGCTGGCGCCTTGAATGACGACTTCGTCGACGTTGTCTACCTCGGCGAATCGGACCCTTACCGATTCGTCCTTCGCGGTGGGGAGGTTCTTTCCGACGAAATCCGGACGTATCGGCAACTCGCGGTGGCCACGATCGACCATGACGGCCAAACGCACCGCCGACGGCCGACCCAGCTCGTTGATGGCATCGAGCGCGGCTCGGATCGTGCGCCCGGAGTAAAGAACGTCGTCTACCAGGACGACCGTGCGGTCATCGATTCCCCCGGGTGGGATCTCGGTCGGTTCTAGCGCCCGCACCTGGCGCAGGCGTAGGTCGTCTCGGTACAGAGTGACATCTAGCGACCCACACGGAACCATCTGGTCTTCGATCTCGGAGATGGCCGCGGCTATGCGGCGGGCGAGATAGACACCGCGGGTGGGTATCCCCAGCAGGACGAGGTCACCGGTTCCTCGGGACTTTTCGGTGATCTCATGGGCGATACGACGGACAGCACGACGAATGTCGGCCTCGTCGAGCACCACGCGCGCAGACGACATCGAACCTCACCTTCCCCGCCTCACGGGACGGGCTTAAAGGGCTGGGCTTGATCTTGCGTCGATAACCTATCGGATCTGAGTGAGGACGCTTGTTACACCCCGCCGCCTGGACCGGCGCTTCCGATCTTGTGTACCCGCATGCCGTTGGTAGTCCCCGGAACACCGGGAGGGACGCCGGCAACAATCACCACCCGCTCACCAGCCGTTGCGCGGCCGATGTCCAACAACGCCTTGTCCACCTGCACGACCATGTCGTCCGTGTGTCGAACCTGGGGCACCAAGAAAGTTTCGACTCCCCACACGAGCGCCAACTGACTGCGAACTTGCGGGTTGGGGGTGAACGCCAGCAGCGGAATCGAACAACGCCAGCGAGCGATCAAACGGGCCGAACGGCCGGTTTCGGTGAAGGCGATCAGATGCGTTGCCTCGACATACTGCGCTGCCGTCACCGCCGAACGCGTGAGCGCCCGAGCGGTGGAGCCGGTGGGGTTCTCCTCGAGAGGCGGCAGCCGGTCGAGAGCCTCGGCTTCGATGTGTTCGATGATTCGGGACATCGTCTCGACCACGAGAGGCGGGTTGTGTCCGACGCTCGTCTCACCGGACAGCATCAGGGCATCGGCGCCGTCGAGGACGGCATTCGCGACGTCACTGGCCTCAGCGCGAGTTGGACGATTGGCCGTGATCATCGAGTCCAGCATCTGCGTTGCGACGATGACGGGCTTACCGGCTTGACGGCACAGTTGGATGGCGCGCTTTTGGACCAGCGGCACCTGCTCCAGCGGGAGTTCCACGCCGAGGTCCCCGCGAGCCACCATGATGCCGTCGAAGGCGTCGACGATTTCCTGCAGATTTTCTATCGCCTGTGGTTTCTCGACTTTCGCGAGGACAGGAATGCGGATGCCCTCGTTCTCCATGATCGCGTGAACGGCCTCAACGTCCTTCGCCGAGCGCACGAACGACAACGCGACGATGTCAGCCCCGGTCCGCAGGGCCCACCGAAGATCATCGACGTCCTTTTCGGACAACGCCGGCACGCTGACCGGAACGCCCGGGAGGTTGAAGCCCTTGTTGTCCGACACGCGCCCACCTTCGACGACGGTCGTATGCACTCGCGGTCCCTCGACCTTAGACACGCGCAGTTCGATTCGGCCGTCGTCGACGAGGACCAGATCTCCGGGGTGGACATCGTTCGGAAGGCCCTCGTGCGTCGTCGAGACCATCTTGACGTCGCCGGGAACATCCTCGGTCGTAACGATGAATTCGGCACCGGGTTCCAGTAGCACCGGCCCATCGGCGAACGTGCCCAGACGGATCTTCGGCCCTTGGAGGTCCACCAGGATTCCCACGCCCCGACCGCTGGCATCGGACGCCTCGCGGACAGCGAGGTACGTCTGCCGGTGGTCCTCGTGGCTGCCGTGGGACAGATTGAGTCGAGCGACATCCATACCCGCATCCACGAGCGCGCCTATGTGATCCCTGGTAGCTGTTGCAGGCCCGAGAGTGGCCACGATTTTGGCTCGCCGCATGGGAAGAACTCTAGCCGTAAGCGGTTACACCGTGAGGGGCCGCGCCGATGCGCGAATCGGCGACGGCAGATTCGTCGTTCCCATCAAAAAGCGGTCGACGCTCGCTGCGGCCGCCCGACCCTCGGCGATAGCCCACACGATGAGCGACTGGCCGCGACCGGCGTCGCCGGCGACGAACACTCCCTCGATTCCCGTGGCGTACTCGTCGTTCCGCTCGATCGCTCCACGCTCGGTGACAGGCAGGCCGAACTGTTCGATCAACGGCCCCTGCTCGGGACCGGTGAAGCCCATCGCGAGAAACACGGCATCGGCAGGAATGGATCGCTCGGAGCCTGCGACCGGTTCGAATCGGCCATCCACCATCTCCACCTCGGTGAGCTCGAGTGATCGCACGTGACCGGCATCGTCACCCACGAAGCGCTGGGTAGAAACCGCGAAGACACGATCTCCGCCCTCCTCATGGGCGCTGCTCACGCGGTACGTCATCGGATACGTGGGCCACGGCTGGGACTGCGGACGCTCCTGCGGTGGTCGCGGCATGATCTCCAGCTGCGTAACGCTCGCGGCACCCTGACGGTGAGCGGTACCGAGGCAATCGGCTCCCGTGTCGCCACCTCCGATGATCACGACATGCTGACCGGCCACATTGATCGGGGACTCCTCGAGATCGCCTTCTTGCACTCGATTGGCGAATGGCAGGTACTCCATGGCCTGATACACACCTTGCAGATCCCGACCCTCGATTGGTAGATCGCGCCACGCTGTGGCACCCGTGGCAATCACGATGGCGTCGTAGCGTCGGCGTAGATCCGCAACGGAGATGTCTACGCCCACTTCGATGTTGGGACGGAACTTCACGCCTTCGGCTTCCATCTGCGCCAGACGCTGATCCACATGGTGCTTTTCCATCTTGAACTCAGGAATCCCATAACGCAGCAACCCACCAATCCGGTCGGCACGCTCGTATACGGCGACGGTGTGCCCGGCCCGGGCCAACTGCTGCGCTGCCGCGAGACCAGCCGGCCCCGAACCGATGACCGCGACGGTGCGCCCGGTCAAGGACTCGGGCGGCTGCGGAGTAATCCAACCCGCCTCCCAGGCACGATCCACGATCGCGACTTCGACCTGCTTGATGGTGACCGGATCGGCGTTTATGCCCAGTACGCAGGCCGCCTCGCACGGGGCCGGGCACAGTCGCCCGGTGAATTCTGGGAAGTTGTTCGTGGCATGAAGTCGCTCGATCGCTTGACCCCAGTCGCGGTCGTAGATGAGGTCGTTCCATTCGGGGATGAGATTGCCGAGCGGACACCCCTGGTGACAGAACGGAATCCCACAATCCATGCAGCGTCCCGCCTGCTTCTCCAGACTGCGCGCATCGAAGTCCTCGTAGACCTCTTTCCAGTCCTGCAGGCGGATGTCAACCGGTCGGCGCTGCGGCAGCTGCCGGTCAGTAGTGAGAAATCCCCTCGGATCAGCCACGATCGCCTCCCATCACCGCGAGGACCGGGTCCTCGCCTCTCGCCAAGGCCTCCTCACGCAAACGAATAACCCGCTTGAAGTCCTGCGGCATTACCTTGGTGAAGCGCGCCTTGCTGGTGTCCCAATCGGCCAGTAGCTGTGCACCGATGGCTGACTCGGTCTCCTCGACGTGTCGGAGAATCAACGAGCGCAATTCGTCTTGGTCGTCGGCCGTCAAGGGATCGAGGTCCACCATCTCCGGATTCACTCGGCTGGGATTCAGGTCAAGGATGTAGCCGATACCGCCCGACATGCCGGCACCCACGTTGCGACCGACCGCTCCGAGGATTACCGCGATCCCTCCGGTCATGTACTCCAGGGCGTGGTCACCGACTCCTTCGACGACCGCGTGCACGCCGGAATTTCGAACGCAAAAACGTTCACCGACCTGTCCACGAATGAATATCTCACCGCTCGTCGCTCCATACGCGATTACGTTGCCCGCGATGATGTTGTCCTCGGCGACGAAGGGTGCTCCGCGATCTGGCCGGACGATCAAGCACCCACCGGACAGACCCTTGCCCAGGTAGTCATTGGCGTCGCCTTCGAGCCGCAGAGTTATCCCTGCGGGGACGAAGGCACCGAACGACTGGCCAGCGGATCCTTGGAAGGTGATATCGATCGTCTCGTCCGGGAGGCCATCCCCACCGTGGACCCGCGTGACTTCTGATCCGAGCATCGTTCCCACCGTGCGGTTCACGTTGCGAATCGCCACGTTGGCCCGAACCGGTTCGCCGCGATCAATCGCAGGACGGCACATCGCGATCAGCTCTTGGTCGAGGGCAACCTCCAGGCCGTGGTCCTGCGCAACGACCCGGCGTCGGGGTTCACCTTCGGGCACATCGGGAACGTGCAGGATTGGCGCAAGATCGAGGCCGTCGGCCTTCCAATGATCGATAGCCCGGCGCATGTCCAGCATTTCTGCATGGCCGATGGCTTCGTCGAGACTGCGGAAACCGAGTTCGGCGAGATACTCACGCACTTCTTGGGCGATGAACTCGAAGAAGTTCACGACGAACTCGGGCGCTCCCCCAAAGCGCTCCCGAAGAACCGGGTTCTGAGTTGCGATTCCCACCGGGCAGGTGTCGAGATGACACACGCGCATCATCACGCATCCCATCACCACCAGAGGAGCCGTAGCGAAGCCGTACTCCTCCGCACCCAGGAGTGCCGCGATGACAACGTCACGTCCGGTCTTGAGTTGCCCATCGGTCTGAACGACGACTCGATCGCGCAGACCGTTGAGCAAAAGTGTCTGCTGGGTTTCCGCGAGCCCTAACTCCCACGGAGCGCCGGCATGCTTCAAGGACGTGAGGGGGGAGGCTCCCGTGCCGCCATCGTGACCTGAGATCAAGACGACGTCGGCGTGCGCCTTCGACACCCCGGCTGCGACCGTGCCAACACCCACCTCGGCTACCAGCTTCACATGAACGCGTGCTTGGGGGTTCGCGTTCTTCAGATCGTGGATCAACTGAGCGAGATCCTCGATCGAGTAGATGTCGTGGTGAGGAGGCGGAGAGATCAACCCCACTCCCGGAGTGGAGTGCCGCGTCTTCGCGATCCACGGGTACACCTTGTGGCCGGGAAGCTGACCGCCTTCGCCGGGCTTGGCGCCCTGAGCCATCTTGATCTGAATGTCGTCGCTGTTGACGAGGTACTCGCTGGTCACGCCAAAACGTCCCGACGCGACCTGCTTGATCGCCGAGCGCTTGGAGTCTCCGTTCTCCATCGGGACGAAGCGCTCGGGATCCTCGCCGCCCTCACCGGTGTTCGACTTTCCCCCGAGCCGGTTCATGGCGATCGCGAGTGTCTCGTGCGCCTCAGCGGATATGGAGCCGTAGGACATGGCACCGGTACTGAACCGGGACACGATCGACTCGACGGACTCGACTTCATCGATCGGAATCGGTTGGCGCACTCCATCTTTGAAAGCGAACAATCCGCGGAGCGTCATCAACCGCTCGGCTTGTTCGTTTACTCCTTGCGTGTATTCACGGAAGATGTCGTAGCGCTTGGAACGCGTGGCGTGTTGGAGACGGAAAACCGTTTCCGGATCGAATAGGTGTGGTTCACCGTCGCGACGCCATTGATACTCCCCTCCGTCGGCAAGCACCCGGTGGGCGGGTGAGATTCCCGAAGGCGGATATGCAGTGGCGTGCCGTCGAGCGACTTCCTCAGCGATGACATCGAGACCGACGCCACCGAGCTTGGTGACCGTCCCGGTGAAGTAAGCATCCACCAACTCCTGCGACAGGCCGATCGCCTCGAAGATCTGCGCGCCTCGGTAGGAAGCGACCGTGGAGACACCCATCTTGGACATCACCTTGAGCAGACCCTTGCCCATGGCCTTGATGTAGTTGCGGACCGCCTTCTCAACGCTCACACCCTCGATCACATGCCGGTGAACGAGATCCTCGATCGTTTCCAGAGCCAGGTATGGGTTGATCGCCGCAGCTCCGTAGCCAACGAGCAGCGCCACGTGATGAACCTCGCGGACGTCGCCGGCTTCGACGAGCAAACTGATCTGGCTGCGCGTCTTGGTACGTACCAGGTGGTGGTGAACGGCGGCGCACAGCAGCAACGACGGAATCGGCGCCTGCTGAGCGTTGCTCTCCCGATCGGAAAGAACGATGAACCGCTTGCCTTGTCGGATGAGGGCATCCACCTCATTGAAGATTTCCCCGAGGCGCTTCTCCAGAGCGGCACCACCACCTCCAACGGGATAGAGGCCCTTAACCCGCGCAGCGGCGAATTCCGGCAAGGTGCCATCGGCGTTGATGTGGAGGATCTTCGCGAGTTCGTCGTTATCGATGACCGGGAACGGCAACAGCACCTGTCGACAGTGCCCCGGCTGGGATTCCAGCAGGTTTCCCTCCGGGCCGATCAGGCTCGACAAACTGGTCACGATCTCTTCACGAATCGCGTCGAGAGGGGGGTTGGTGACCTGCGCGAAGAGTTGACTGAAGTAGTCAAAGAGCAGGCGCGGACGACTCGATAGCGCGGCGATCGGGGTGTCCGTCCCCATCGAGCCGATCGGCTCGGCACCCGCACGGGCCATCGGCTCCATGATTACCCGCAGCTCTTCTTGGCTATACCCGAATGTCTGCTGGCGGCGGGCAACCGATTCGTGAGTGTGAACCACGTGCTCGCGTTCAGGAAGTTCCTCGAGATGGATGATGCCGGTGTCGAGCCACTCGTCGTACGGCAACTCCGCCGCGAGTTCAGCCTTGATTTCGTCGTCTTCGATGATCCGACCAGCGACGGTATCCACGAGGAACATTCGGCCCGGCTGGAGCCGACCCTTGCGCACGACGGTCTGGGGATCGATATCGAGGACGCCTGCCTCAGATGCGAGGACCACCAGACCTTCGTCGGTCACCCAGAATCGACCCGGCCGCAGACCATTGCGGTCCAGGACCGCACCGATCTGACTTCCGTCGGTGAAGCACACGTTCGCCGGTCCGTCCCACGGCTCCATGAGCGTGGCATAGAACTCGTAGAAGGCGCGGCGCCGTGGGTCCATATCGGGGTTGTTCTCCCACGCCTCGGGAATCATCATCAGTACCGCTTGAGGCAAGGAGCGGCCTCCGAGGTGCAGGAGTTCAAGAACTTCGTCGAAACTCGCCGAGTCGCTCGCCCCCGGGGTGCAGATGGGGAACAGGCGCGTCAGGTCTCCTGGAATGACGTCGCTGGTGAGCATCGCCTCGCGAGTGGTCATCCAGTTGCGATTGCCTTGGACGGTATTGATCTCGCCGTTGTGCGCGATCAGTCGATACGGGTGCGCGAGCGGCCAGGACGGGAAGGTGTTCGTGGAGAACCGTGAATGCACCAGGGCAAGAGTCGATGCGATGTCGGGTTCGCTGAGATCGGAGTAGAACGGCGTCAGCTGATCGGTGGTCAGCATGCCCTTGTAGACGAAAGTCCGTGCCGAGAGCGACGCGAAGTACACACCGAGCTCGTTCTCGACCCGCTTGCGCATTCCGTACACGAGGCGGTCGAGGTCCAATCCGGTTGCCCCGCCTTGAGCGTCGGCAATGAAAAGTTGCCAGAACGACGGCATGCACGCGCGGGCCGTCGCACCGACGAGCGAGGGGTCGATGGGCACCTCGCGCCAACCCAGCACGTCGATGTCCTCATCGGCTGCGATCTCGGCTATCTGCGAGCAGACCTGAGCACGCTCCTTCTCCTCAACCGGCAGGAAACCGATGCCGGTTGCATAAGCTCCCGGCGCGGGAAGATCAACGCCGCCAACGCGACGCAGCATGGCGTCTGGGACCTGGATCAAGATGCCGGCACCGTCGCCACTGTCGGGTTCGCTACCCGACGCTCCCCGATGCTGCAGATTCTCTAGCGCCGTAAGGGCCTGCTTGACGACCTCGTTCGACGCGACTCCGGTCAGCGTGGCGACCAGTGCGACACCGCATGCGTCGTGCTCGAATCGGGGGTCGTACAGGCCCTGGGGCGCGGGTGTCGAAGAGTAGGCGTTGAGCACTTGGCGTCCTTCGTCGTCGGGGAATACAGCCGTGCACCGACTTTCCTAGATCCTCGGACTCCCCTTGCGGGGCCCCTGAGGCAGGTGCGGTGCTGGCACGGGACGACGTTGGCCCGCGGGTCCCTCAGTCTACGGGGTAGTTTCCCCGTTGTCGCTTTCCCCCGGGGTTGGGGACGCCTGTGCACCCATCTTCTCCCCGGGTTCATCGGGATCATCGGGTTCCCCGGGATTCCCAGATTCCACGGGCTCGACCGCCGGTTGCCAGTCCAAGCGTTCTCGACCAGGTCGGGCCCGCGCGGACCACACGAGGTAGACCAGGGCACCGAGCCCGACGACTATCGAGGTCCACACGTTCAGCCGCAGACCTCCCACGGTGTTCACCGGATCGATCCGCAGCGCTTCAATCCACACTCGCCCGGCCGTGTAGAGCAAGACGTACAGCGCGAACACCCGACCATGTCCCATCGTGAAACGCCGGTCCGCCCACATAACGACGATTGCCACGCCAACGAGCCAGAGGGATTCGTAAAGGAACGTCGGATGAAAGGTCTCGAAGGCCTCGAAGCCCTCCGGACGCCTCGCCGGCGAGATCTCCAACCCCCACGGAAGCGTGGTCGGCCTGCCGAAGAGTTCTTGGTTGAACCAGTTTCCCCATCGCCCGATGGCCTGAGCAAGCGCGATTCCCGGAGCGATGGCATCGGCAATCGGTGGAAGCGCCACGTGATGCCGCCGCGCGGCGATCCACGCACCGAGCGCGCCGAGGGCGACCGCTCCCCAGATGCCGAGGCCGCCGTCCCAGATTCGAAGTGCCGCCGCGGCACCACGACCATCCGGGCCGAAGTAGATCTGCCAATCGCTCAGCACGTGATAGAGCCGACCACCCACGATGCCAAACGGCACCGCCCACAGGGCGATGTCGGTGATCAAACCGGGTTGACCACCTCTAGCCACATAGCGGCGGTTGCCGAGCCATATGGCAACGACGATCCCGATGATGATCGCGAGCGCGTAGGCGCGAACGGGCACGGGCCCGAGATTCCATGAGCCCTGATCCGGACTCGGAATCGACGCCGCTACGTGCGCCCCCACGAATGTGCCGATCATCGGTGGATTCCCCGGCGTTAGTTGCCGGCGGCCTCGGTGAGCGCGGCGAGCAGCGAAGCCTGATCAGCCAGAACCTCATTACCGACTTCGACTCCGTCGATCTTGCCCAGCGGGGTGCCGGCGATGCCTCCGTCGTAGAACTCCTGGGTCGAATTGGCTGCCCAGACTCGGTAGGTGCCGTCGTTCACACACGCGGTGAAGTTGTCCAGGCTCTCCCCTGTCATACCGATCTCCTCGCCGATAGCGATGAAGTCGCTGTTCGGCCAGCCATCGCCTTCCTCTTGAGGCTGGTTGGCGTAGACAGCGTCGTGGAATTCACGGGTAAAGCCCTCATCGATCGCGCAACCCCATGCACCGATCGCCCGGTTGGAGGCATCGTTGCCGAGGTTGCGGTCCAAGAAGCCGGTGGGACGCCAGATCAGACGAGCAACGCCGGTCTCCGCTACTTCAGCGATGCCTTCGCCGTTGGTTTGCTCCAACGCGCCGCACGCCGGGCACTGGAAGTCCTCCCAGACCTCGAGCACCGGGGCGTCTTCACTCGCCGAGCCGTAAGGGACGCCGTAGGCCCATTCACTATCCGCGCCGAGCACACCCTCGGGAACCGGGGCACTGGGATCAGGATCAATTACCTCAATCCGGTTCGCGGCTTCGTCGGCACTGCGGGCGAAGATTGCCACCCCGATGATGCCGGCAACGACGGCGAGAACAGCCACGGCACCGATGATTCGGACCGTACGCTCGCGGCGCTTCTCGCTCGCTTGCGCGGCCGCCCGCGCCGCCGCCGCTCGATCACGCCTGTCCTTGCTGCCCGCTGCCATGGAATCTCCGTTTCTGACGCATCAGGTTCGAACCTAGATGGGGTTCAAACAAGACTAGTTTGCCGCAGTGACGGGAGCGTCCGTCGCCCTCGCCGTTGCGCGAACGCCCGCGGCGAGTTCGCGAGCGAATCCATCGATTTCGGCCAAAGCTTCCCGGGGGCCTTCGGCGTCCAAGACCCTGCGGATGAACGCCGACCCGACGATGACCCCGTCGGCGTAGGCAGCAATCGAGGCTGCCTGGCTTCCCGACGAGACACCGAGTCCGACGCCTATCGGCTGGTCGGTCAAGGCACGGACCCGATCCACCAAGACCGGGGCCGCATCGCTTACCGCGTCACGTGCTCCCGTCACCCCCATCGTGGATGCGGCGTAGACGAAACCCGTAGTGACGCCCGACACCACGGAGATACGGGCATCCGACGACGACGGGGCGACTAGGAAAGTTCGGTCAACGCCCACCGCATCGGTGGCTGCGATCCACGCATCGGCTTCTTCGGGTGTGAGATCGGGGGTAATGACCCCACAACCGCCCGCGTCTGCCAAACCACCGGCAAAACGATCAACCCCGAAGCGCTCGATTGGGTTCCAGTAGCTCATCACGTAGATCGCTTGGCCCGCCCGAGGCTTCAACCGCGCAACAACGTCCAGCACATCCGATGTAGTGACGCCAGCCTCAAGCGCCATCTCTACCGACTCCTGGATGGCTGGCCCATCCATCAACGGATCGGAGTAGGGCAGGCCGACCTCGAGCAGATCGACTCCCGCATCGAGCATCGTCTGCAGAATCTCGACGCTGCGATCGACAGTAGGGAAGCCAGCGGGCAGATAACCGATGAGAACTGCCCGACCTTCGTCTTTAGCCGTGCGGAAAACAGCCTCGCTCGCCGGGTTCACTTCGTGTCGATTCCAAACCAGCGGGCCGCCGTCTCGACATCTTTATCTCCACGACCGGACATGTTCACCACGATCACCGCCTCGGGGCCGAGTTCGCGCCCGAGGCGCATTGCTCCAGCAAGCGCGTGCGCGGTCTCGATGGCGGGAATGATTCCTTCGGTGCGACTGACCACCGCGAACGCCTCCATGGCCTCGGCATCCGTCACCGGTTCATAGGTCGCCCGACCGGTGTCGTGCAGCCAGGCGTGCTCCGGTCCGACACCCGGGTAATCCAGACCCGCGCTGATGGAATGCGAGGGAACAGTTTGACCCCACTCGTCTTGCATGACGTAGGTCCGCGCGCCGTGCAAGACGCCCGGTGCGCCCATGGCGAAACGTGCGGCATGCCGACCCGAGTCGATGCCCTCACCCCCGGCCTCGTAGCCGACCAGACGAACCCCGGGGTCGTCGAGGAACCCGGAGAACAGGCCCATGGCATTCGACCCACCGCCGACGCAGGCGATGGCAGCGTCAGGCAAGCGACCCTCCACTGCCAGGATCTGGTCGCGCGTCTCGCGTCCGATCACGCTATGGAAGTGTCGAACCATCCGCGGGAACGGGGACGGACCGGTGACCGTGCCCAGGAGGTAGTGCGTGGTGTCGACGTTCGTCACCCAGTCCCGCATCGCTTCGTTGATCGCGTCTTTCAGCGTTTGACTGCCCGTCTCCACCGGTACGACCGTGGCGCCGAGGAGCTCCATGCGGGCAACGTTCAATGCCTGGCGCTGCGTGTCTTCCTTACCCATGTAGACGACGCATTCGAGCCCCATGAGCGCTGCAGCCGTGGCCGATGCCACTCCGTGTTGGCCGGCCCCGGTCTCCGCGATGATCCGAGACTTCCCCATGCGCGTGGTGAGCAGGGCCTGACCCAGAACATTGTTGATCTTGTGCGAGCCGGTGTGGTTTAGGTCCTCGCGCTTGAAGTACACACGCGCGCCACCGCACTGTTCTTCGAATCGGTTCGCGCGGGTCAGCGGGGACGGACGTCCGGTGTAGTCGCGTTCGAGAGCCGCAAGCTGTTCGCCGAAGGTCGGATCGAGCATCGCCGCATCGAAGGACTCCTCGAGTTGGTCCAACGCCGCCATCAATGCCTCGGGCACAAACCGGCCGCCGTACGGACCAAAGTGTCCCGGGGCGCTTTGTGACCCGTGGGTGTCCGACGAATGTGCGTTGGCTGTCTCGGCGGGTGCGCTCACGAGGTCATCCTCTTGCCCTGGCGAAGTGCAGGGTGTGCTCCTGCAGTGACGAGGTTGTGCACTGCCAGACGCGGGTCCTTACCCGTCACCAGACTCTCCCCCACGAGCACAGCATCAGCTCCGGCCTCGGCGTAGGCGATTAAGTCGTGCGGCTCACGAACACCAGACTCGGCAATCTTGATGCAGGAGTCAGGAATGAGGTGTGCGATTCGGGCGAACACCCCCCGGTCCACCTCAAGGGTTTTCAAGTTGCGCGCATTCACTCCGATGATGTCCGCGCCGGCGTCGAGTGCCCGGGCGATCTCGTTTTCATCATGCACCTCAACAAGTGGAGTCAACCCCAGGCTGCGAGCCCTTTCCACCAGGGAGATCAATGCGTCCTGCTCCAGAGCAGCAACGATGAGTAGCACAAGGTCCGCACCGTAAGCGCGGGCTTCCCACAACTGGTAGCTACCGATGATGAAGTCTTTGCGAAGAACGGGAATATCAACGGCGGCCCGGACGGAAGCAAGGTCATCGAGGCTTCCCCCGAATCGTCTCTCCTCGGTAAGAACGCTGATGCAATGCGCCCCACCTGCTTCATAGTCGCGCGCCAATGCAGCCGGATCGGCGATCTCGGCAAGTGGCCCCCGACTTGGGCTCTCGCGCTTGACCTCGGCGATGACGCAGACATCATCGGAATTGAACGCTGATCTGGGGTCCCGCGCGGGGGCAGTGCCGCTCGCCCGTTCCTTCAATGTCTCGAGTGGCACGAGACCCATGCGTCGCGATACGTCTTCGCGGACGCCGTCGAGTATGCCGTCGAGGACGTTCATGCCCCCCACAGTACGCCCGACGGCCCTGTCGGCAATCGGGGCTCTAGCCCGCCGAGGATCCGAGGTAGGGAACGAAGTTCCGTACGACACCGAAGATGAGAACGGCAACGAGAACCCAGACCATAAACCGGGATCGACGTGCCTGGGTCGGAATATCAACCGCGGGCCGCCGCCCGGTCCACGATCGATACGCCCAGATCCCGAAGGCCACGATCGCGACCGGCCAGAATGCGAAGAGCAAGATGTTGTGATCGGCCATACCCGATAGATCGCCGTAGAGGAGATCGTAGGTACCGCGCATCCCGCCGCACCCGGGACAGTCGACTCCAAGGAGCAATTGACTGGGGCACCCCGGGTAGTGCCCCGGGACGTTGGGATCGACTGCCCGAAGGTAAATGGCACCCACGATCGTCGCGAGAGCGGTTATCACAACCGGCAGCATGCGACGCCGACGAGATCGTCGATCGACGACGAATGCGCCTGCCGTCGTCGTCTCCGAAGCCTGACTGTCGATCACCCCGACAGCCTACGACGATTCGTCAATCGGAATCCGGATCCAAAAGGAAGTGCCGTGACCTGGACTACTCGTCACCGTGGCGGATCCACCCATGCTGCTGGCGAGGCGCTGGACCAGCGCCAGACCTAATCCGGTTCCCACCGGCCGCACTCCCCGATACCGCTCGTGCAGAGCGCCAGGCTCGAACGCCACTGTCCGGTCATCTTCGGTGAGGCCGGGGCCGCTGTCGCGAACTTCGAAAACCGCGTAGCGGCCGCCGCTGATGGCCGGGTCTTGGTGCAGGCCCATGTGGATCGATGACCCCTGGGGGGAGACGCGTAGGGCATTCTCCATGAGGTTGTCGAGGATTTGCCTGATGCGCATTGCATCTCCACGAACGCCCACCGGCTCGGGAATATCGTCGACCGTTAGAACAACGCCTTCGCGCTCGCATCGGTCCCGCCAGACCCGGCCCGCTTCGTCGAGGATCTCGCGCGCATCGATGTCGGTCGTGGTGATGCGGAAGTCGACCGCACCCATGCGCGCTAGGTCGAGTAGATCGTTCACTAAGCGATTGAGGCGGCTCGCCTCAGCCGCAATTGTTGTGCCCACCGAGGGCACTTCCTCGCTGGGCAGGAGCTCATCGGCCAGCGCTTCGCCGTATCCCCGAACCGCGGTCAAAGGAGTTCGAAGCTCATGCGATACCGACAGCAAAAATTCGCGTTGACGCCCCTCGGAAACCACCAGGGCGGAATTGAGGGCATTCAATGCGTCAGCAATGTCGGCGACCTCTGTCGGTCCCCGTGGTTCGAGACGCTCCTGCCGTTGACCTTCGGCCATTCGATGGGCCACGCCTTGGGCCTCACGCAACGGACGCGACAACCGTCGCGCAACGAGAAATGCGATACCCACCGCGATGAGCAGCCCCAAGCCAAGAGCGGCGGCGATCCTGGTCAGGAACAATCCCGTTGCTGCGCTCGCAACGTCCACCGGCTGGGTCAAGACAACCGCTCCCTGGGGCACCGGACGCCCCTCGAGGAGGATTCGGCGTCCGTCCGCACCCACTCCGCTTTCCGAAACGGACTCACCGTTGAGGATGCGCACGAACGCCTGCTCGCTGAGACCGGGAGGCAGGGCACTATCGGGTGCCACGAGGAAGCCGGTGACACCCTCTTCGCGAAGGATCCGCTCCAAAGGACGAGCCAGGAGTCGATCTCGCGGCATCCGGGCATTGGGGCGGTCGACGTATGCGGCCGTGAGGTCCGCCAGTCGCCCCAGCGCGCCCGTCGCCTCAGCCACCGCCGCTCCACGGACGAACGGAGCGGCCGCGATCCCCGCCACCAAAACGGCGATCGCCGCTATCGCCGTGGCCAAGAGCACCGTTTGAGTGACGATCCCCCAACGTCGGTTACTCACCCCACGCGCGTGGGTATCAGGCATGCCGGGGAACCTCCGCTGCATAGCCGACACCGCGCACGGTTCGGATCGGGCTGTCGTCGCCGAGCTTGGCACGCAATTGGGCGACGTGGACATCGACGGTGCGGGTACCCACAACAGCGGCATAGCCCCAGACCTCGGCCAGCAATTGATCGCGACTGAACACCCGGCCCGGCTCGGACACTAAATGGGCGAGAAGATCGAACTCGGTTGCCGTGAGATCGATCTCTGCTTCACGGATGAAGACTCGACGTTGTGTCGTATCGACCGTGATCTCGCCGATCGACATTGGTGTGCTCTCGCGCTGGGCCAGCCCAGATCGACGAACGAGAGACTTCACTCGCGCGACGACCTCTCGCGGACTGAAAGGCTTGGTCACGTAGTCATCAGCACCCAGCTCCAAGCCCAATACGCGGTCGACTTCATCATCACGAGCAGTGCAGAAAATGATGGGAACCCAGTTGTCCTCGGCTCGCAGAACTCGGCATACCTCCGTGCCGTCCATACCCGGGAGTCCGACGTCCAGCACGATCGCTACGGGATGCTTGGTTCGAGCTGCCGTCAATCCGCCCGGTCCATCGAACTCCGCGTGGACACCGAAACCTTCTCGTCCCAGATACAGACGAAGTAGGTCCGAGATCGGCTTCTCGTCTTCGACGACGAGGACCAGGCCGCGTTCACTCATGCACTAAGCGTGGCAGAGACAGAGGTCTTTACCCGCTCTTTGCGGTTACGAATGGGTTCCCACTTCGTTCGAAGATGGTTAAGAAGTGGCTCGGGGCTTCTTGCCCAGGCCCATCGCCTGCATCGCCTTGCCGACGATCCCGCCAACGACGACGAGTCCCACGCCAACCCAGAACAGCGGCCAGTTACCGAGAATGATCGCCAAGGTGCCGACGGTGAACGCGATGGTGATGATTACGACAGCCGTCCACGCCGCTGGCGTCGAACCGTGGTCGTCGTGATCCTCAGCGGTCTCAAGATGAGCATTGTGCGCTGGCGTAGCCTCCATGCCCCTATCCAATCACTCCCCGGACGTCTTCGGGTGTTCGGTACGGCTCGATGTCGCGCTACCGGGCTCGGTCGCAACGGTCGGTGGCTCAAGCGTCGGGTCGATTCCGCTGTCCAGAGCCTCCCAGTCGTCGCGTGGAAGCCGACCCGTTCGCTCATAACCCCGTCCCAGCGCCGGCCAACGTCCACCGGCGTAAGCGGTCATGGCGCCGCCGATTACGAGCATCAATCCCGCGATGAGCGCAATCACCGAAAAAACCGAAGACACCGACACGACTTCGCCGTCTATCCCCGGTAGTGCGTTCCCTGCGGACGCTCCAGAGCGGAGGAAACCTATTGCGCTGAATCCCGACCACACCACAACTGCCCCAGAAACCACGACGACGCCACCGATCCCGCGACGCAGCCAGCCACGAGATCCAATAACGCCGGCTACGCCGGCCAAGCCGATGATCGGCGCGGCAGCGGCGAGCGGGAAAAGTCGACTTCCGGAGATCTCTCGCAAACTGATCGCGGCGATACCGTCGGCACTCGAGGTTCCCAGCAGGGACTCCTCGATCGTGATCCAGGTGGAGGACATCGCCCACCACCCCAGGACAGATCCCGCAACCATCAGACCCAACGCGAGCACAAGGGGCCGTCTCGCAGCCGTGCTCGCCGCCGTGCTCGCTGCCTTGCTCGCCGCCTCACTCGCGGTCACGACGGTGCCCGGGGGGATTCTCGATTTTCGGGTGAGCCAGAACCGAGCGAGCGAAGGGACCCGGCGGTGTGCACGGCTGCCAACACCGCTCCTGCCTTGTTGGCACACTCCTGCGCTTCAGCAATCGAGTCCGAATCGGCGACGATGCCAGCGCCGGCTTGGACGTGGGCCTGTCCGTCTTGGATCACCGCAGTTCGAATGGCGATCGCCATATCGAGGTTTCCTCGGAAATCCACGTAACCAACGACTCCGCCGTACAGGCCTCGCCGGGATCCCTCCAACTCGTCAATGATCTCCATCGCTCGCACCTTGGGCGCGCCGCTCAACGTGCCGGCCGGGAAAGTCGCTCGAAGCGCATCCAGCGCCGAAACATTGTGGTCGAGGTGTCCGACCACAGTCGAGACGATGTGCATGACATGGGAGTACCGCTCGATTTCCATGAACTCTGTGACTTCAACGGTACCCGGGGAACACACACGACCAAGGTCGTTACGAGCCAGGTCAACCAACATCACGTGCTCAGCACGCTCTTTCGCATCCGCAAGGAGTTCGCGAGCAAGATCGTTATCCTCGGCCGAATCGCGCCCGCGCTTTCGAGTGCCGGCAATGGGGTGCACGGTGCAGCGCTCATTGTCGACGGTAACCAAGGCTTCGGGTGAGGATCCCACGACATCGAAGGCGCTGGAATGGCCTAACCCATGGCCCTCATCTGACTCTTGTGGAATCCGAATCAGATACATGTAGGGGCTCGGGTTCGACGATCGAAGAACTCGGTAGACGTCCAAGGATCGCGCCTGGATCGGTAGCGAATATCGCTGGGACAAGACCACCTGGAAAGCATCTCCGGCGCGAATGTATTCCTTCGCGGCTTCGACCGATGCGAGGTACTGAGCGTCCGAGGTCTGGGCGCGGATATCGGCGGACGGCTGCGAAACGGCGACGGAGACGGCGACACCCGTGGGGGCGGCAAGCGAGGATTCCATGTGATCGAGCCGGGCGATCGCATCTCGCCAGGCATCATCCACTCGTTGGTCGGTCGCGTCGAAGTTAATCGCCGTTGCGATCAAAGTCACCGTCCCTCGGAAATGGTCGAGGACGGCCAGATCGGTTGCCAGGAGGAAGGCGAGGTCGGGCAGGTCGAGCGGCGCTGGGTTGCCATCGGGCAACTTCTCGAAGGACCGAACAGCGTCATAGGCCAAACAGCCGACGAAGCCGCTGGTAAATCGTGGACCGGATTCGTCGTCATGGACCATGGACTCCACCGGAGTGTTGAGCACCTGCACAGACTCGCGGAGCACATCCCACGCGGTCCCCGTTGTCGGCAAGCCAACCGGAACCCGACCGACCCAGTGCGCTTGGCCGTCGCGTTCGGTCAACATTGCCGCCGCTCGAACACCGACGAAGGAATACCGAGACCACGATCTGCCGGACTCAGCCGACTCCAGCAGGAAGGTTCCCGCTCGGTCTCCGCACAAGGTCTCGAATAGGCCGATTGCGGTCAAGCCATCGGCGAGCAGTGTGCGCGAAACAGGAATGACGCGGTTGGATTGTGCGCGAATGCGAAATTCTTCGATGTCGAGAGAATTCTCACCGATCATCACGGCCGCCAACGTCGAAGCAACTCACTGCGCCGGTGTGACACGCTCCGCCCTGCTGATCGACGATCAGCAACACGGTGTCTGCGTCGCAATCCAGACTCAGTTCTCGCACGGTCTGAAAATTGCCCGATGTCTCGCCTTTGATCCATTGCCGCTGGCGACTACGGGAGAAGTACGTGGCGCGACGATTCGCCAAGGTCGCCCGCAACGCCTCTTCATCCATCCACGCCATCATCAGGACCTGGCGAGAATCGGCATCTTGGGCGATCGCCGGGACAAGTCCGGCAGCGTCGAACCGAACGCGCCCGATGACTTCGTCGATCTCGAGGTCGAGGAGGTTGCCGGTGTCGTCACCCATGGTGAACATTGTGCCGACGCACCGGGAGCCCGGCGTCGGCGAGTGCGGACTTGACGTCGGGGATGGCGATTTGGCCGAAGTGGAAGACGCTGGCAGCGAGCACCGCATCGGCACCGGCGTCTACCGCCTGCGGGAAGTCCGACAACTGCCCAGCGCCCCCGCTGGCGATCAACGGAACATTGACGCGCTCGCGTACCCGGCCAATCATGTCCGTATCGAAACCCTCGGTGGTTCCGTCGGCGTCCATGGAGTTCAACAAGATCTCCCCCGCGCCGCGCTCGGCACCTTCGACGGCCCATTCGATGGCGTCGATACCCGTCCCCTGCCGCCCTCCGTGCGTGGTGACCTCGAATCCGCTGGGTGTGGAGGTGCCATCTGTGCAACGCCGGGCATCCACACTGAGAACGACACATTGAGAGCCGAACCGCTCGCTGGCCGAGGTCAGTAATTCGGGATCGGCGATCGCTGCGGTATTGAGACTGACCTTGTCCGCTCCGGCGCGCAGCAAACGGTCGAAGTCCTCCACACTTCGAACCCCACCGCCGACGGTCAGCGGGATGAAAACCGTCTCCGCCGTACGACGCACTACGTCGTACGTGGTCTCGCGACTTCCCGACGATGCCGTGATGTCCAAGAAGACGAGTTCGTCAGCGCCTTCGGCGTCGTACTTCGCTGCGAGCTCGACGGGATCCCCGGCATCGCGCAGGTCCACGAAGTTGACGCCTTTGACCACTCGGCCTGCATCGACGTCAAGACATGGGATGACCCGAACGGCAAGAGTCATGGTCGCGGTGGACCCCATTCGTACGGGTCGTAGCGCGCCTCTATGGCGGCAATGGCTTCAGCCAATGTGAAGGCACCGTCGTAAAGCGCCCGTCCGATGATCGCGCCCTCGATGCCCTCCGATGTCATATCCGCCAACTTGTGCAGATCCTCAAGGTGACTGATACCGCCCGAGGCCACCACCGGTGCCTTGGTGACCTTGCATACATCGCGCAGGAGATGGAAGTTCGGGCCCTTCATGGTCCCGTCCTTGTGGACGTCGGTCACCACGTAGCGCGCGCATCCGGCGGCATCGAGGCGCCCGAGGGTTTCCCACAGGTCACCGCCTTCGGTTGTCCAGCCACGCGCAGCCAGAGTGTGACCCTTCACGTCCAGACCGACGGCTACGCGGTCACCGTGCTCGCCGATCACCCGCTCGGTCCAGTCCGGATCCTCCAGCGCGGCGGTGCCGAGATTCACCCGCGTGCATCCGGTCGCTAGGGCTCGGCTCAAGGAATCGTCATCTCGGATACCCCCCGACAGTTCGATTCGAACGTGGTCACGAAGGGCATGCACGACCTCGGTGATCACCTCCGCGTTCGAACCTCTGCCGAACGCCGCATCGAGATCTACGAGATGAATCCACCCCGCGCCTTGATCGACCCAGGAGCGCGCGGCGTCCAGTGGCTTGCCGTAGACGGTTTCCGAGCCCGCCTTCCCCTGAACCAGCCGGACCGCCTGACCATCTGCAACGTCGACGGCGGGTAGTAACTCGAGCATCGAGGGCTTCCCATGCATCAGATTCACGCGGTCAGCCTAGGTCACTGCGGTTCTTCCACGGGCCGTGACGCCGTTTGGCTAGCGAAGTCGATCGACCCAGTTACGCAGGAGTTCGGCTCCGGCGTCGCTGGACTTCTCCGGATGGAACTGCGTGGCGACCAGCGGGCCATTCTCGACGGCTGCGACGAACCGGCCTCCGTACTCGCACCACGACACGCGTGGCACCGCCATGGCAGACGAAGGGTCGTCGGCCAATTCCCAACTGCGAACGCCATAGGTGTGGACGAAATAGAAGCGCTCGGATTCCACTCCTGCGAACAGTTCGGATCCCGGCGCTACCTCGACGGTGTCCCAGCCCATGTGCGGGAGCACGGGTGCATCGAGCCGTTCGACCACGCCAGGCCATTGGCCTAAGCCTTCGGTCCGGACACCGTGCTCGATGCCGGCGGTAAAGAGAACCTGCAGGCCGACGCAGATGCCGAAGACGGGTCGACCTCCGGCAAGCCGTCGATCGATGACACCCCCGCCGTCGATCTTGTCGATACCCGCCATGCACGCGGCGTAGGCACCCACACCAGGAACAACGAGTCCATCACACGACATCGCCGCGACCGCATCGGCAGTGATCTCGACGTCAGCACCCGCACGCTGCAGAGCCCGCTGAGCCGACCGCAGATTTCCACTGCCGTAGTCCAGGACGACGACGCTCGGGCGTTGAGAGGGGGCCATGAGAACCGGTGGATTGGACGCGTGCGGTCAGGACGCGGTGAGCGTCCCCTTGGTCGAGGGAACTCCGACGACCCGCGGGTCGAGGACCACGGCATCGCGAAGTGACCGCGCCACCGACTTGAACTGTGCCTCCACCACGTGGTGGGCGTTGCGACCGCTCAGCACGCGTACGTGCAATGTGATCTGGCTCGTGGCCACGATCGATTCCCAGATGTGCCGGGTGAGCGTCGTGTCGTAGGAACCGATCAACTCGACTAGATCGGGTTCCTCGTGAACGAGGTACGGGCGTCCGGACAGATCGACGGCCGACTGAACCAAGCACTCATCGAGAGGGACAAGGGCGTCGCCGTACCGGCGCAGCCCCGCTCTATCGCCGAGGGCCTCGTTGATGGCCTGCCCGAGCGCGAGCGAGGTGTCTTCGACGGTGTGATGGGCGTCCACCTCGAGGTCACCTTTGGTGCGCACGGTGAGATCAAGGCCACCGTGTTTTGCCAATTGAGCCAGCATGTGGTCGAAGAACGGAACGCCGGTTTCAACGGTGCTAGCGCCGGTCCCGTCAAGTTCGACCTCGACCAGAACTTCGCTTTCCTTCGTCGACCGCTCGACACGCGCGTTCCTGCTCATCGGCTATCACCATTTCCGTCCGACATGAGGTCACTGGAGACCACAACCTCGTCCAAGGTCTCGATAAACCTAGCGTTCTCTTCCGGCGTTCCCACCGAGACCCGCAGCCATGCCTGCGGACCGGTCTCACGGATCAGAACTCCTCGATCCACCAATGCCTGCCAGACGCGATGCCGATCGTGGAATCGCCCAAAGAAGCAGAAGTTCGCATCGCTGTGGGCAACGAGGAATCCTCGGGCGGTCAGCGCCTCATGCAGCGAGTCGCGCTCATCCCGAATCAGAGACACATCGGCCTGTAGTTCGTCGACGAAGTCCAAGGCGGTGCGTGCGACAGCCTGAGTAATCGCGGACAGGTGGTACGGGAGCCGAACAATGCGCAGGGCGTCAATGATCGACGGGTGCGCGGCCGCGTAGCCGACGCGGGCACCCGCCATGGCGAATGCCTTGCTCATGGTGCGCGTGATGACCATGTTCGGATGGTCTGCCAAGAGCGAGAGGGCGCTTGGCACTCCCGAACGTCGAAATTCTGCGTAGGCCTCGTCGACCACAAGCAGCGCACCAACACCCGCAGCGACCTCGGCAAGCTCGGCTATCTCCCGCTCGGGAACGCTGGTGCCGGTTGGATTGTTCGGCGATGCCAACAGCACGATCGATGGCGCGTGCTCGGCGATTGCCTCCACAGCGGCGGGCATGTCCAACGCGAAGTCCGACCGGCGCGGCACGGAAACGAGCTCGGTGAATGATTCGCGCGCGTACTCCGGATACATGGAGTACGTCGGCGGGAAGGTGATGGCGATGCGCCCCGGTCCACCGAAAGCACCCATGATGTGGGCCATCACCTCATTGGAGCCGTTGGCCGCCCACAGCGCCTCCACTGGCAACTGGACCGCGGATTCTCGGGCGAGGTAGTCGGCAAGCGCTCTTTTGAGATCGATGAATTCCCGGTCCGGGTACCGATTCAGGCCGCGAGCTTCCTCGGCTACCGCGGATGCAAGCGCATCTGCCAACTGCTTGGACGGTGGGAAGGGGTTTTCGTTGACGTTGAGCCGGACATCCACCGCCAATTGCGGTGCGCCGTAGGGGGCAAGGCCTTCGAGGTCGTCTCGAACCGGTGGCCGGAAATCAGCCACTGTCACTCACCGTCGTTAAAGCGCACGTTGATGGCGTCCCCATGTCCGGGTAGATCCTCGGCCTGGGCCAGCGAAACCACGTGGGGGGCTACGTCGGACAAGGCCGTGTGGTCGTAATCGATGACGTGGATCCCCCGAAGGAAGGATTGGACGGAAAGCCCCGAGGAATGCCGGGCCGCCCCCATCGTCGGAAGAACATGGTTGGAACCGGCGCAGTAGTCACCCAGCGACACCGGCGCCCACGGACCGACGAATATCGCCCCCGCATTACGCACGCGCATCGCGACGTCCCGAGCTTCATGCGTGTGGATCTCCAAGTGCTCCGCTGCGTAGGCGTCCACGACTTCCAGACCCTGCTCAATATCTCGAACAAGGATGATCGCGCTCTGTACACCCATCAGTGCTTCGGTAATGCGTTCCACATGCTTGGTTTGCGACACCTGGAACCGCACTTCGGCCTCGACGTCCGTGGCGAGTTGTGCATTGGTCGTGACCAGCACGGCCGCAGCGATGACGTCGTGCTCGGCCTGACTGATGAGATCGGCGGCGACGAAACGAGCGTCGGCGGACTCGTCTGCGAGGATCGCGACTTCCGTCGGACCTGCTTCGGAATCGATTCCGATGATCCCCTGCAATGCACGTTTTGCCGCAGTCACGTAGATATTGCCCGGTCCTGTCACCAAATCGACGGGCTCGCACCGACTACCGTCCGCGAGGTCCACGCCGTACGCCAGCATCGCGACGGCCTGGGCACCGCCGACGGCGTACACCTCATCGACTCCAAGAAGCGAACACGCAGCCAGGACCGTTGGGTGCGGCCAGCCATCGAAATCCTTCTGAGGAGGACTGACCACAGCGAGCGATGGCACACCCGCCTCTTGAGCCGGGACAACATTCATCACGACACTGCTCGGGTACACAGCGCGCCCACCGGGGACGTACAGACCCACTCGAGCTACCGGTAGCCAACGCTCGGTGACCGACCCGCCGGGAACCACCTCGGTGATGACATCCACCCGACGCTGATCGCGGTGAACTATGCGGGCCCGTTCGATGGAGACCTCGAGCGCTGCGCGAACAGAGGGGTCAAGCTCGGCGACCGCGGCCTCGATGACCTCCGCGGGGACCCTCAGGTGGGTCGGACGCACGCCGTCGAAACGCTCGCACGCCTCCAGCACGGCGTCGGCGCCACGATCTCGCACGGCGTCGAGCACCGGCCGAATGGTGTCCCCCGCGTCTGCGAGATCCATCGCGGCTCGGGGCACGACCGAGCGAGGATCAGCCGTCGATTCGCGCAGATCGATGAGACGTAACACTCAACGGAGTCTACGCTCGAAGGATGGAACCGTCGCTGCCGCTCTTCCCACTCACTACGGCGCTGGTTCCCGGCCTGGTACTCCCCCTTCACATATTTGAGCCGCGATATCGGCTAATGGTGGAAGAACTGCTCGACAAGCCTGAAGACGAACGCGAGTTTGGGATTATCGGGGTTCGTGAGCGTCGGACACATTCGGCCGGAACGGATGCCGGGCCCGAAAGCCACGACGATTTCTACCCCGTAGGCGTTACTGCGGTCGTCCGACAAGCCGAGCGCCGTGAAGATGGCCGCTACGACATCGTGACTATCGGCGCTCGTCGGTTTCAGGTAGACGACATCGACAGATCTGCACCGCTGCTACGTGCGAGCGTGACATACCTTCCCGAGCCGGACGTAGACGCCACCGACCCACGGGTACAAACTTTGGTCACCGCTGCCGTGGAAGCCTTCGAAAATTACCGCGCGATTCTCGGTGGACGGCTTGATGAAGACCGAACCGACGACGAACAAGTTCCCACTGACCCTGCGGTCTTGAGCTACCTGATTACCGCCGCCCTGGTCATCGATAGCGCTACCCGGCAGGAACTGCTGGCCTCTCCCGATGCCATTAACCGGCTGCGCATCGGAATTCGGATTCTCCGATCGGAATCTGCGTTGATCTCGACTCTCGGAGCCGTACCCGCCCTCGATCTGCTCAACTCGACTCCGTCGGAGAACTAGGTGGGTCGTCGACCGGAACGGCATCAGACCGGCACCCCCGCCCTGGCGATGCTGGTGGAAAAGGGAGTTCCCCACACGGTCCATTCCTTCCATCATGACGATCTAGCCCCAGGTCAGCGCGCCGACTACGCACTCGAAGCTGCCACGGCACTCGGTGTAGATGGACGGTGTGTTTTCAAGACGCTTGTGTGGCAAGTCGACACCGATCTTGTTCTTGCCCTGGCTCCAGCAACAATGACGATCGCACCGAAACTCCTCGCCGGAGCGGCTGCCTGCAAGAAGGCACTACTCGCGGACGTTGCCACGGCTGAACGCATCAGCGGCTCGGTCACGGGAGCCATCAGCCCGTTGGGCATGAGACGTCCGTTGCAGGTTTTCATCGACGAAAGCATCCGGTCATGTTCGTGGGTGTACGTCAGCGCGGGAAAGCGAGGCGTCGAGATCTGCTTGTCGTCGGGCGATTTGATCGATGCAACGGGGGCAACGGTGACTGCGTTGTGCTCCGCCGAACCAGGCTAAACGGCGCCCTCAGGCTTGACCGATCCGCGCCGAAGTCCGCGCGCGGCAAGCCAATCGCCAAGTGCCAGCACGACGACGACGGTCGCTGCACCGATGGCCCACACCAAGAAGACACCCGGCATGGTCACCTCCAGCGGAGCATCGACCACGAATTCTTCACTGGTGGTTGCGATAAGCCCTTCGATGTCTACCGATCCCAAGCCCGTGCCCACCTGCCACATGGCCAAGGTGCCTACAGCGCTCGCGAGAAGACCCGCCGCCAGAACACCAAGCAGATGATGTCGTCGCATCGCTGCGAGGGCAACGGTCAATATCAACCCCGCTACCAAAGCCAGGGCCGCAAAAGAGACATCCGCGGCGAGATATTCCTCCGGTTGAAAACCCTGGGGTCTGGCGCCGTCCGGCCTGATTGCGACCGAGGCCCGCGGCGCCAACTGCCACCACAGGACACCGAGCGCAGCTCCACTGAGCACGCCACCGACCAGTCCGGCGATGAGAACTCGCCATTCGGACCATTCCGATCGCGAATTGGCAGCCGTCGTCTCAGCTTCGGGAACATCCCCTGTCACGGCCACGACGAAACCGTACGACACATCAGGACAAACAGTTTGCTCCGAGGAGGGCCTTCAGGTCCCCGTACAACGCGGCCGAGGGAGTAACGCGGAGGGCATCATCAATGCGAAGGACCGTGGTCTGGGTGCCGCCGGTGAGGTGAAGATTGACTTCGGTCGTGCCCGGGTGTTGTCGGAGCACCTCTTTGAGCCGTTCAACCAACGGTGGCACGCATCGACTAGCTGCCAGCGAAAGTCGCAGCGGACCGCTCGAGGCTTCGGAGAGGTCGGGAGTCTGGACTTCCATCGCGATCACGCGGAGTCCGTCCTCGTCGGTTCTTTCCACCCGAGCCCTGATTGCGACGATGCTGTCTTCGATCAGCGTGGTCGACACCGACGCATAGGTTTGCGGGAACACCATCGCCTCTACCGAACCGTCCAGATCTTCGACGGTCGCGATCGCCCAAGCAGAACCCTTCTTGGTCGTTTTTCGTTGCACGCTCGTCAGCAGCCCGGCCACCGTCACGACAGAGGATTCCAGGGATTCGTCTGCGATCAGCGACGCGATAGACCTGTCCGAAATCTGAGCGAGTGCGTGATCAAGGCCGTTCAGTGGATGGTCGGACACATACAAACCAAGCATCTCCCGCTCATGGGCTAGCAGAACAGCCTTGTCCCATTCACCGACAGGAACGGGCGTTTGCTCTGCCAGGCCCGATGTCTCGTCTCCCCCACCGAGGCCTCCGAATAGGTCGAATTGACCCGCCGCCTCTGCTCGCTTGATTTCCACGGCCGAATCGATCACGACTTCGTGGACCGCGGTGAGCCCTTTACGTGTATGTCCGAGCGAATCGAAAGCCCCCGCCTTGATGAGGGACTCGACAACCCGACGGTTGCACACCTGCGCCTCGACTTTCGCCACAAAGTCGTGGAAGTCGGTGAATCGTCCCTGGGATCGACGAGTGCTGCTTATGGATTCAACAACACCCTCGCCGACGTTGCGAATGGCCGACAGCCCGAAGCGAATATCGCTTCCGCGCGCGGTGTACGCCGAATCGGACTCGTTGACATCAGGCGGCAGCACCTTGATACCCATGCGCCGACATTCACCCAGATAGATCGCGCTCTTGTCCTTATCGTCCTGAACGCTCGTCAACAAAGCAGCCATGTACTCCGCCGGATAGTTCGCTTTCAAGTACGCGGTCCAGTAGGACACGAGTCCGTACCCCGCTGTGTGGGCCTTATTGAAGGCGTAATCGGAGAACGGGACGAGAATTTCCCACAACGTGTCGATCGCGGAATCGCTGTAGCCCCTGTCGCGCATGCCGTCGCGGAACGGTACGAATTCCTGCTCCAGGATTTCCTTCTTCTTCTTGCCCATTGCTCGACGAAGGAGATCGGCTTTCCCCAGGGAATACCCGGCCAGTTCTTGAGCGATAGCCATGACCTGTTCCTGGTACACGATCAGGCCGTACGTGTCGCCGAGGATTTCAGCAAGCGGCTCGGCCAATTCCGGGTGGATGGGCACAACGGGTTTGCGGCCGTTCTTGCGATCGGCGTAGTCATTATGTGCGTTCGCGCCCATCGGACCCGGCCGGTAGAGCGCCAGGACTGCGGAGATGTCCTCGAAGTTGTCGGGCTGCATCGACCGAAGAAGCGACCGCATGGGTCCACCGTCGAGCTGGAAGACACCCAACGTGTCTCCTCGGGAGAGAAGTTCGTAGGTATGTGCGTCGTCGAGCGTTAATTCCTCGAGGGCAATCCGCGTGCCCGAATTCTTCTCCACATTGTCCAGGCAATCGTCCAGCACCGTGAGATTACGCAGACCCAGGAAATCCATCTTCAACAAGCCGAGCGTTTCGCACGCTCCCATGTCGAATTGGGTGATGATCGCGCCGTCTTGCTCACGGCGCCACACGGGAATCACATCCATCAACGGTTCGCGCGACAAGATCACACCCGCGGCATGGACTCCCGGTTGGCGCTTCAACCCCTCGAGGCCCTTAGCGGTGTCGATGACTTGTCGGGCCTGTTCGTCTGACTCGTACAGCGCACGGAAGTCCTTGGCTTCGCCGTAGCGAGAATCCGATGCATCGAAGGCGCCAGCAAGGGAGATGTCCTTCCCCATTACCGCCGGGGGCATCGCCTTGGTAATGCGATCACCCACCGCATACGGATAGCCGAGCACGCGGGCGCTGTCCTTGATCGCCGCCTTGGCCTTGATAGATCCGTAGGTGACGATCTGGGCCACTCGTTCCTCGCCGTACTTCTCGGTGGCGTACCGGATCATGTCGGCTCGTCGACGTTCGTCGAAATCGATGTCGATGTCCGGCATCGAGATCCGTTCCGGGTTGAGGAATCTCTCAAAAAGCAGGCCATGCTTGATCGGATCGAGTTCGGTGATTCCCAGCGCGTAGGCGATCATGGCCCCGGCAGCCGAGCCACGACCCGGGCCGACACGGATGCCGTTGTCACGGGCGTAGCGCACGAGGTCGGCCACAACGAGGAAATAGCCGGGAAAGCCCATCTGGGAGACCACGCCGAGCTCGTAATCCGCTTGCTGTCGAACGTCAGATGGAACCTCACCGTGGTACCGGTGGGCGAGTCCCCGATCTACCTCGGCGCGTAGCCACGTCTCTTCGGTAAACCCGTCAGGTACCGGGAACTGCGGCATGAGGTTCGCGCCTTCATCAAAGGAGACCTCACAGCGCTCGGCGATCAACAGTGTGTTGTCGCATGCGTCCGGCAACTCCGACCAAACCGTTCGCATCTCTGCACCGGACTTGAGGTAGAAGTCTCGGGCGTCGAACCGGAAACGCTTGGGGTCATCCATAGTCGTGCGTGTTCCGACACACAGGAGAACTTCGTGCGTGTCGGCATCCGATGCGTGAACGTAGTGCAGGTCATTGGTGGCGACTAAGGGCAAATCCAGATCACGTGCGATCTTGATGAGGTCCTCGCGAAACCTGCGTTCGATAGCGAGACCGTGATCCATGACTTCGCAGAAGTAATTACCCGGCCCGAGGATGTCACGAAAATCCGCGGCAGCCGCGCGGGCTTTGTCATACTCCCCGGCTTGGAGCCATCGGTTTACTTCGCCGCTTGGACACCCGGTGGTCCCGATGAGCCCGGATCCGTATCGATCGAGCAGCTCCCGATCGAAGCGTGGTTTGTGGTACTGCCCTTCCAAGCTCGCGAGCGAGGACAGTCTGAACAAGTTGTGCATTCCCGATGTTGATTCGGCCCACAAGGTCATGTGCGTGTAACTGTGTTTGCCCCGGCCGGCACCTGGATCCTCAGGAGTGCCTTCGTCGAAACCGCCGCCGAAATCGAACGGGCGTCGCTCGCCCCGTCCTTGTGGCGCGAAATAGCCCTCGAGTCCGATGATCGGCTTGATTCCAGCAGCGCGCGCCGTCGTGTAGAAGTCGTAGGCGCCGAACAGGTTTCCGTGATCGGTCATCGCGATGGCGGACATGCCTAAGCGGTTCGCTTCATCCATGAGATCGCCGAGCCGGGCAGCACCGTCGAGCATCGAGTACTCGGTGTGAACGTGCAGATGGACGAAGTCGTCCTGGGTCATCGAGTGCCCCCGGGGGTCACCGACGCATGCGTTCGACAGGCTCGGACGTCTCGGATCGGCATCGTCAAACCCTATGCCCCGATTGTGGTGTCGTTCAGCCCGACAGGCCGGCTCGCAGACGCTCCAGGGCTCGATTCAGATCGTCGGGATAGGGGCTTTCGAACTCCACTCGCGCACCGGTTGCCGGATGCTCAAATCCCAGCCGTCTCGCGTGTAACCACTGTCTCGTTAGTCCCAGATCCTTGGCCACGGTCGGGTCAGCTCCATAGGTGACATCACCAAGGCACGGGTGGCGCATCGCCGCCATGTGCACTCGGATTTGGTGCGTTCGTCCGGTCTCTAGATGGACTTCCACCAATGAAGCCCGCGGCCACGCTTCAAGGGTTTCGTAGTGGGTCACGCTAGGGCGCCCCCCAGCGACGACCGCCCACTTGTAGTCCTTGGACGGATGTCGGTCGATCGGTGCATCGATCGTCCCGGCCAGCGGATCTAGCAAGCCGTGCACGACGGCGTGATACTCCTTTTCGACGGTGCGTTCCTTGAACTGCCGCTTGAGTGAGGAGTAGGCCGCTGCATCCTTCGCCAGGACCATCGCCCCTGTGGTTCCGACATCCAGCCTGTGGACCACTCCCTCACGCTCTGCGGCCCCCGTCGTTGCTAGTGCGTGGCCGCTGGCCGCGAGGGAACCGATAACAGTTGGCCCGGTCCATCCGGGGCTGGGATGCACGGCCACTCCGACCGGCTTGTCAATGACGATGATGTGATCGTCCTCCCACAGGATCGGGATATCCACGATCACTTCGGGGTTTCCAGGGTCGCCGCCACCGGCTGCACGGCCGTCCTCGGTCAGTTCATCAACCTCGACGGATTCCTCTAGCGACAGCCGATGGGACTTCGCGACCGGTCGAGCATCGACACGGACCGCACCGGCATCCACCAACGCACTCGCCCGAGCGCGGGAGAGACCAAGCATTCGCGCCAGGGCGACGTCGATCCGCTCCCCGACCAGCCCCTCCGGAACGGGCAGGACTCTTGTCACTGTTCGGTTCCGTGAACGGTTGCTCCGTCTCGCTCGTCGCCCTCGGCTCCCGATGCGCTAGCCGGACCGGCCAGCGGAATTCCCCGCCAGGCCAGGAACACCATCGCGATCGCGGAAATGGTGATGGCCATGTCCGCGACATTGAAGACCGGGAAATTCGGCAGGCCGATGAAATCCACGACGTATCCCAGTCCCGGCCCGGGAGGGCGAATGAGCCTGTCGATCAGATTCCCCAGTAGGCCTCCGAGTAATCCACCGAGGGCCAGTGCCCACGCGGTAGATGTGATGGTCCGAGCGAATCGCACGATGACGACACCGACGACGACCGCCACGATCGTGAAGATCCAGGTGTATCCCGAACCCATGCCCCAGGCTGCACCGGTGTTCTCTACATACGTCAACCGCAGCAAGGGCTCAACGACGTAGATCGGGCCCTCACCGGATTCGATTCTGGGTTGAAGAGCGTTGACCGCCCAGGCCTTGGACAGCTGATCGAGGGCGACGACACCAGCGGCGGTCCCTGCGAGGACCGCGAGCACTCGACCGTGAAAGCCCCGGGACATTGCGTCAGCCTAAATCCGCCGGGGCTGCGGACTAGAAGCGCTCTTCTGCTTCCTTGCATGCGCGGCACAAAGTCGCCCGCGGAAAAGCCTGCAAGCGGTACTTGCCGATGGGTTTGCCGCAGTTCTCGCACACTCCGTAGGAACCATCGTCAATTCGAGCAAGGGCGTGGTCGACCTGTTCGAGCATGTCGCGGGCGTTATTCGCTAGCGACATCTCGTGTTCGCGTTCGAAGGTCTTGCTGCCTGCATCGGCCTGATCGTCACCAGCTCCGTCGCCGGAATCTCGAATCAAGTCGGCAAGGCCCTCTTCGGCCGACGCGATTTCCTCTAAGAGGCGCTTTCGCTCACTGTGCAATTCGGTCTTGACGTCGGCGAGTTCGGCATTTGTCCACGGAGACTCGTCCTCACGCACTACCGGACGCTTCTTCTTCGCCACGACCTTCTTCGCGGCCTTCTTCGCGGGCACCTTCTTGGCGGGCGCCTTCTTGGCGGGCGCCTTCTTGGCGGGCGCCTTCTTCGCGGCCTTCTCGGCGGGCGCCTTCTTCGCGGGCGCCTTCTTCGCGGGCGCCTTCTTCACGGCCTTCTTGGCCGGCGCCTTCTTCGCGGACGCTTTCCTCGCGGTCTTCTTGGCGGTCTTCTTGGTGGCTGCCATCGCCATCCCCTCGTCTACTTCCTGAGTCGGTCGCAGCTCCCGCCTGGGACCGTCGTGGGCCCTGGCAGCGGCTAGCCGCCAAGGCGTGCCCGAATGCTAGGGGTGGGCGAGGCGTCATGGGTCACCGGCACGCCGACCCCTCACGACTATCCTGCCCGTTCGGACAGGAGGCGCTATGTACAAGGCCGTGCCCGTGCAGATCGATCTGCCGGCCATGGAGCACGAGGTTCTCGATCTCTGGGATCGAGAATCGGTCTTCGAGCAATCCGTCGCCCGGGCGCAAGGTCGGCCCCTGTGGACCTTCTACGAGGGTCCCCCAACCGCAAACGGAACCCCGGGCGCGCACCACGTCGAAGCGCGCGTCTTCAAGGACATATTCCCCCGCTACCGGACCATGAAGGGCTATTTCGTGCCCCGGCAGGCTGGATGGGACTGTCACGGGCTGCCGGTGGAACTGGCTGTCGAACGCGAACTCGGCTTCAGCGGCAAACAGGACATTGAGGACTACGGCATCGCCGAGTTCAACGCCAAGTGCCGCGAATCCGTTCTTCGGCACGTCGACGAATTCACCCAGATGAGCAAGCGCATGGCTTTTTGGGTGGATACCGACTCGGCCTACTGGACGATGGACCGCGACTACGTCCAAAGCGTGTGGTGGTCTCTGAAGCAGATCTTTGATGCCGGGCTTCTCGTGCAAGACCACCGTGTGGCGCCGTACTGCCCGCGGTGCGGAACCGGCCTCAGCGACCATGAACTCGCCCAGGGGTATGAAACAGTCGTCGATCCTTCGGTCTACGTTCGCTTCCCCGTCACCAGCGGCCCACTGTTCACCAAGCACCCCAAGGCCCAACTGTTGGTGTGGACCACCACTCCCTGGACCCTGGTGAGCAACACTGCCGTGGCTGTTCGACCAGACGCTACGTACGTTGTTGCTCGAACGGCCGCGAACGAGGAATTGGTGGTCGCCGAGGAACTTATCGAGCACGTCTTCACGGGAGAAGCCGTGGAGATCATCGACAGGTTCCCAGGCTCGGACCTCGAGCGCACCGAGTACCAGCGCCCCTTCGATCTAGTGGATATTCCCGACTCGCACTATGTGATCCTGGCCGATTACGTCACAACAGACGACGGAACCGGACTGGTCCACCAGGCACCCGCCTTTGGTGCCGACGACCTCATCAGCTGCCGCAGTTACGGACTCCCGGTCGTGAATCCGGTCCGACCCGACGGCGCGTTCGCCGACGACGTACCGATGGTCGGAGGCATGTTCTTCAAAAAGGCCGACGAAATCCTCACAGCCGACCTCGCCGAACGTGGCCTTTTGTTCCGACGCGATCCGTATGAGCACTCGTATCCGCACTGTTGGCGATGCCACACGCCGCTGTTGTACTACGCACAGCCGTCCTGGTACATCAAGACGACTGCAGTCAAGGATGCCCTGCTCGAACAGAACGAGGACACCAACTGGTACCCCCCGACCATCAAGTGGGGCCGCTACGGCGACTGGCTTACGAACAACGTCGACTGGGCTCTGTCTCGAAACCGCTACTGGGGCACTCCGCTGCCGATCTGGCGTTGCACGGAAGGGCATTTGACGGCCGTTGGGTCCATGGCCGAACTCTCGACTCTGGCTGGACGAGATGTGGAGGACGTCGATCCGCATCGGCCCTTCGTCGATGACGTCCAGATCATGTGCCCAACGTGCGGAACGCAAGCCGAACGCGTTCCCGAGGTCATCGATTGCTGGTACGACTCGGGGGCCATGCCGTTCGCCGCTTTGGGTTATCCCCATCGCAACGCCGAAGAATTCACCACGCAGTACCCCGCAGATTTCATTTGCGAGGCAATCGATCAAACGCGGGGGTGGTTCTACTCGCTCATGGCTGTCGGCACGCTCGTTTTCGGCAAGTCGTCTTACAAGAACGTGGTCTGCTTGGGGCACATCCTCGACGAGGACGGACGCAAGATGAGTAAGCATCTTGGGAACGTGCTCGAGCCGATCCCGCTGATGGACGAACATGGCGCAGACGCGGTGCGATGGTTCATGCTGGCTTCGGGGTCTCCCTGGCAGGCTCGTCGGGTCGGACACTCTGCGATAGCCGATGTCGTCCGGCGCACACTGCTCACCTACTGGAACACGGTGTCATTCCAATCTCTCTACGCCCGCACCGCAGGCTGGCAGCCATCCGGCAGCGCACCTTCGCCGAGTGACCGACCGCTGATCGATCGCTGGGTGCTCTCGGAGGCGAACAGAGTCGCACGAGACGTCGACGACGCCCTCGAGAACTTCGATACACAGCGCGGGGGTCGGATCCTCGCCGAATTCATCGACGATCTCTCGAACTGGTACGTACGGAGATCGAGGCGACGCTTTTGGGACGGAGATCCCGCGGCGCTAGCGACCTTGCACGAAGCTCTACGGATTACCACCCTGTGTCTTGCGCCCTACACGCCTTTCATTGCAGAACGTGTGTGGCAGGACCTGTTCCGCCCCACCGACGAAGAGGCCCCGACGTCGGTACACCTCGCCTCCTGGCCGACCGCGAGCGATGCAACCATCGACGACGCGCTGCGAGACCAGATGGCGCTCGTACGGCGCGTCGTGGAACTGGGCCGAGCAGCACGAGCATCGAGCAGCGTACGAACACGCCAACCGCTATCGCGGGCACTCGTGTCCGCCCCGGGCTGGACGGAGCTGCCAGCGGAGCTAGTAGCCGAAGTGTCCGATGAACTCAACGTTCGAGAAATCGAACAGCTCGGCGAGGAGATTGGCCTCGTCGACGTCGTCGTCAAACCCAACTTTCGCGAGTTGGGCAAACGATTCGGCAAAAGGACTCCGTTGGTTGCGAATGCCATAACCGCCCTCGAACCGGCAGCGCTCGTCGAGGCTCTACGCACCCAGGACTCATACTCCCTCGACGTCGATGGTGAGACAGAAACCATCTCCAGCGACGACGTCATCGTCACCGAATCACCCAGAGAAGGCTGGACGGTTGCGAGCGACGCCGAAGACTCGGTTGCCATAGACCTCCACATTGACGATGACCTCCGTCGCGCCGGATTCGCTCGTGAGTTGATCAGAAGCATCCAGGAGACCCGCAAGACCGAAGGATTCGATATCTCCGACCGTATTTCCCTAACGTGGGAATCCGCTGATGCAGATTTCGAGTCTGTTTTCACCGAGCACGGAGACGCCATCGCGGAAGAGGTTCTGGCCACTTCGGTAGTGCGGAGCGAGCCGTCGGCGGACTACTCGATGGTCGAGACCGACCTACCGATTGACATCGCCATCCGGAAGAACTCCTAGGTCTTCCCCGGGTCGATCAATGTCGAGATCATCCACGATCGACAGTTGTCGTTGGAGCATGTCGCGCACTTGATCACGAACCACGATGAGTTGCTCGATTCCTCGCTGTGAGGAAACGTCGATCGCAGGTGAACTCCCCGGGACAGCCCCGACCACCGGGGTCTCGGCGGTCGTTTCCGAATCCGGAATCGGGGTTATGACCGTGTCGCGAACCGTCGGAGCAGCCTTACTCTGCGAGTCCTGCAATTCCTGCAACTCCTGCTGAACGGCCGCCAACCGACCTTGTAGTTGCTGGACTTGCGACCGGAGAACCTCGGCTTCGTCACCCATGCGTTGATGATCATCGGCGTACTGCCCTATAGCCGCTTCGATTCGGTCCAAGAACTCATCAACCTCGGACATGTTGTAGCCCGCTCGAATGCGGGTCGTTCCAAAACGCGCGTCCCGCACGTCCTGCGCGTTCAAAGTCACAGTTACGACCCTAGAGCAAGACAACGAAGTTGATGAGCAACTGAACGCCCAGAATCAGGACCAGAAACGCCAAATCCAAGGAGACGCTTCCGAGCCGCAGTGGTGGGATGACCCTACGAAGCGCCCGCAGCGGCGGGTCGGTGATCGTGTACACGAACTCAGCTATGAGGAGTAGCGGGCCACGGGGCTGCCAGGACCTCGCAAAAATCTGGACGAAGTCCAGAACCAGGCGCGCGATCAGGACGAGCCAGTACAGCCATAGGACGGTTCCAAGAACCTGGCCGATGATGCTCACGGCTTAGACACTCCTCATGCGGGCTCGTCAACTTTGATTGAAGAACCCATCCTCGGCGATTTGCGCTCTCGCCTGATCACCGAGGTCGACGTTCGCCGGAGAGAGCAGGAAGACTTTGCCCGTAATGCGTTCGATAGTTCCGTGAAGCCCGAAAACGAGTCCGGCGGCGAAATCGATGATGCGCTTTGCGTCCATCTCATCCATATCCCCGAGATTCATGATCACGGGTATCCCCGCTCGAAACTCCTCACCTATCCGGCGGGCATCGTTGTAGGACCGTGGATGAATGGTCTCTATGCGGCTGAGGTCGCCCAGAGAAGGGCCCCGCCCGCCGGGAGCAGCAACCGGTTGCCTGTCTGCAGGCCGGTCCGCAACGGAGTCGGGCCGGATCGTCCGGACCGCTCGAGGCTCATTGATGGGTCGCACACTCCGCACGGCGTAGCGGTCATCGTCGTCCTCTTCCTCGTACCGATCCCGAAACCCCCGCCGGGATCCTCGGTCTCGACGGGACTCCCGCGCCGGCTCCTCGTACTCGTCGTAGTCGTCGTATTCGTCGTAGGAGGAATCCTCCACCAATCCGAGGTACACAGCCATCTTGCGCATCGCGCCGGCCATCGCCTACCTCCTTGATGTTGTCCCGGGTAATCGCCCCTGCGATATCGGAGTCGAGGGCTCTCGAATACTCCGACGCTACTGCACGTAGGTCCGTTCCCCGAGTATCGCTCCCCCAACCCGCACCTGTGTCGCACCCGCTGCGATACCCGCTTCGAGGTCCTGGCTCATGCCCGCGGACATCTGCTTCGCATCGGGCCATGACGCCTGTACGCGCTCGGCAATCTCCCGAAGGCGTGCGAAGGCAGACCGTGGATCGACTCCAGTGTCCGGGTGCGGGGCCACTGCCATGACTCCGCACAGTCTCAGCGCTGGCTCCCCCGCCACCGCCTCCGCCAGGAACGGAACATCGGCCGGGGCCGCACCACCACGCCCTGGGTCGGGGTCAGGATCCAGACTCACTTGGATCAGCACTTCCAGTGGTGCCCGCTCGTATCGTTCGGCGGCCGCCGCGAGGGGGGCCACCAGCTCTCGACGGTCCAGCGACTCGACTACGTCGGCCCAGCGGGCAACGGACGAGGCTTTGTTTCGTTGAAGACGACCGATCATGTGCCATCGCACCGGCGTTGCCTGCAGAACAGCCCGCTTGGCCCGCGCCTCCTGATCGCGGTTCTCTCCAACGTCGCGAACACCGACATCAGCAAGCAGCTCCACGTCACTGGCAGGAAACGTCTTCGTCACCACCACGAGTCGGACTTGGTCGTTTGGATCGGTACGTCCGGCGGCAACCTTCGCGCGCTCGATCCTGGCAACTATCGAGTCCAGACCTCGGCTCAGCGAATCGCGTCTGTCGTCGGTCATGCACCCGCTCCTGCATCCGCTCGTGCATCCAAGTTGTCATCGTCGCCGGGAACACGATCAGCAACAGCGGCCAGGCCGTGCCGGCCGGTCCGGCCTGCACCGTCCTCAACGCAGGCCCGCCGAAAACTGAACCACGATTCGGACTCCAGGGTGCACTCCATGCCCTGGAGTTCGGGATCTTCGACGACCCCTACCCCGAGCTCGATCAAGCGTTCGCGCGTTCCTCGCCGAATATCGATTCCCCAGATTCTTGTTCCATCTGTCTCATCACCTTCCCGCAAGGCCACCCCAGCAACCCTCGGAGATACAGCGGAGAGGACGCGGGAAAATCGTTGGAAATCGACGCGATAGCACCCGCCACAGATGGCCGGACCCAGTACTGCCTGAAGATCGCGACCACCGGCAATTCGCATCTCATCCACCACGGACGCGATCACGTCTTCCACGAGTCCCCTCCAACCACAGTGAGCTACGGCGACCAAGGGGCTGCCGTCATCGCGATGGCCATGCAAGCCGACAACCGCGCAATCAGCTCCAAGCGCGACGAGGCCGAGTCCGGGGGTATCGGTTATCAGCGCGTCGACATCGCGATAAGTCCCCGCGGATTCGGCCCAGGCGACGTCTCGACCATGCACCGCTCGGACGAACGCCAATCCGCGATAGGCACCGAGCGCTACGGCGAGTTGACCTCGGTTGTGTTCCACCGCGGCCGGATCGTCGTCGACGTGGTCTGCGAGATTGCCTCGAGCGAACGCGCCAACGCTGCGTCCCCCATCGGCACGAGTTATCGCGTACCGCGAGCCACACGCGTGGTCCTGCGAGTCCTCGACGGACCCCCAGGTGCGACCCAGCGTCCGTAGGTCAGGGAAGCCCCTACCGACACTCTGGTCCGCCACCACGCCTACCTCAGGAAGTCGGGAACGTCCAAGTCGTCGTCGGAATCGGCGAATACCGCTGCGCGTGGCTGCGACACCGTCGGGATGTCGCCCGTCGCGTCGCTTGCCTGTGCGGGTGCCGTCACCTTGCGAACCGGCGGCTCGCCACCTTCGAATCCCGCGGCGATAACCGTGACACGTACCTCGTCACCGAGGGTGTCGTCGATCACGGCACCGAAGATGATGTTGGCCTCCGGATGAGCAGCGTCGCTCACCAACCGTGCGGCCTCGTTGATCTCGAACAGCCCCAGATCGCTTCCTCCGGACACCGACAACAGCACTCCGTGCGCACCGTCGATACCCGCCTCCAAAAGCGGGCTGGAGATGGCCTTCTCCGCAGCCTGCATCGCTCGATCTTCGCCACGCGCCGATCCGATCCCCATCAGTGCCGAACCCGCCGCATGCATCACGCTCTTGACGTCTGCGAAGTCCAGGTTGATAAGTCCCGGCGTGGTGATCAGGTCGGTGATTCCCGACACGCCCTGCAGCAGCACGTGGTCGGCCTGGCGGAAGGCGTCGATGACGCTGATCTCTCGGTCGGCTAGTGACAGCAGGCGATCGTTTGGAATGACGATCAAGGTGTCGACTTCAGCGCGGAGGTCCTCGACGCCCTGGTCGGCCTGCACCTGACGGCGGCGGCCCTCGAAGCCGAACGGCCGAGTGACGACACCGATTGTCAGCGCTCCCAGGGAGCGGGCGACCTGCGCGACGATGGGTGCGCCTCCGGTACCTGTGCCACCACCTTCGCCGGCCGTGACGAAGACCATGTCAGCACCTTGCAGCACTTCCTCGATCTCCTCGATGTGGTCCTCCGCAGCCTTGCGACCCACCTCGGGGTTCGCTCCTGCTCCCAAACCCCGGGTCAATTCCCGGCCGATATCCAGCTTCACGTCCGCGTCGCTCATCAACAGAGCCTGAGCGTCGGTGTTGATCGCGATGAATTCGACGCCCTTCAAGCCGACCTCGATCATGCGGTTCACCGCGTTGACGCCACCGCCACCGATGCCAACAACCTTGATTACTGCCAAGTAGTTCTGGGGAGCCGCCACAGCTGCCCGTCCTTTCCTCCACGCCGGTGCGAGGGGGCGCACCGACTCGTACGGCCCGAGGCCAAAGTCTCAACCTTTACTTCAGGCTGAAACATCGCCCGGCCCTGAGCCGGCGGGAGGGTAGGGGTTGTTACCCCTGTGGCGCAAGACGAAAATGCCGAAGTTTCGAAAATTCTTATTTTTTGGGGCCTTTTTCGCCGAACGTCGCAGGCAATGAGGGGGCGCTGACGTCGTAGGACGCCGCTCGCCGAGGCAACAGGGAACGTAGTACCTCGGCTTTGAACTCGGCTTCGTCTGCGTTACCCCAGCGGACAATCGATTCATTGCCGAGTTCGAGGCGAATGTCGTCGACGCTCACGGCTTGGATGACGCGGACACGTCGCAATAGGTCATCGGGAAGTGAAGACACAACGTCCACTGCCTCGACGATCGAATCTTCCTGGCCTCTGATCACTGGATCGGTCAGCCACAACCCACCGGGAGGATCGAAGACGTTACCTCGCGCATCGATACCGCGTTTGACGTCTTCGTCTTCCAGGACCGCGATGGGAATCCGTTCGGATACGGCAATGACGATGTCGTTGGGCCACGCACGGCGAACCTCGACGGTATCCACCCACGGCAATTGCGCGATACGCCCCTGGGCCGCGTTCGTATCCAGCTGCGCGATCGGCGTACCAAGCGCTATGGATGCTGCCGACCTCACCTCTTGCCCACCAACGAGTTCTCCCTCGGTGCTCAGCCCGATGACGGACACCCGTTGGACCGAAAGCAAAGAGGAGAACCACACCGCCCACACAGCACATCCCACGAGCGCCAGTACGGCCATGATCACAACAACTCGCCATCGTCGTTGCCGTTGCACCCTGGCCAGCCATCGATCGGCTACCTGGCTGTTGCGGTTGCGGCGAAACAGTCGTCGGCGCTTCTTCGGTCTCCCCAGATCGTCGGGCGCAGACGAATCCCCTGTTCGCGGTTCGTCTATGACGCTCACGCCCGGCTCCGCAGGATGTCCAGCACCTCGGTTCCCAGCATGCCGATGTCACCGGCCCCCAGGGTCATAACGATGTCGCCAGCACCGGCTCGATCCGCCAGGATTCCCGCCACCGAAGTCCACGACGGCTCGAAGATCGCATCACCCTCAGGCAACGGCACGCTTGCCGCCAGTGTCTGGCCACTCGCGCCCGGGATCGGCTCCTCCCCCGGCGCAAATACCTCCAGGACGACTGCGACGTCCGCAATCCCGAGAGCCTCACCGAATTCCCGAACGAACATCGCCGTGCGGTAGTAGTGGTGGGCCTGGAAAGCAACTATCAGCCGGCCTTCATTGCCCAGAACTTCCCGAGCAGCCTTGAGAGTCGCGGCAATTTCCGTCGGATGGTGTGCGTAGTCGTCATAAACCCGAACTCCCGCCACCTCGCCCTTGAAATCGAATCGACGGCGGGTCCCGGAGAACAAACCAAGCCCGCGCCGCACATCGGCATCGGAGAAACCCAATCCCGTTGCTGCTACGTAGGCGGCGAGAGAGTTGAGTGCGTTATGCCGACCCGGCACCTGCAGGGATATCTCCCCTAACCGGACCCCGTCTCGACTGACCGTGAAGGACCAGCCGGACTCTCCGCGAACGGGGTCGATCATGCGCACCGTCGCGTCCTCGGCCTCCCCATACGTTCGAACGTCTAAACCCTCGGCGGTCAATCGCTCGGCCATGACTCGAGCACCGGGATCGTCAGCGCATATGACGACGAATCCACCTCCCGCAGCAACCTGTCGGCCGAACTCGTCAAAGGCCGACTCCAGGGCTGCGAAATCTCCCCAGTGGTTCAGGTGGTCAGGCTCGATATTCGTGACGATCCCGACGGTTGCCGGAAGGGCCAGGAACGATCCATCGCTCTCGTCCGCCTCGACGACAAAGACATCACCGGTCCCTAAATGTGCGTTGGAGCCGGATTCGTTGAGCTCACTTCCGATCACGAATGAGGGGTCCGCGCCGCATGCCTGCAAGGTGACGGTGAGCATTGATGTCGTGGTGGTCTTGCCGTGCGTTCCAGACACCGCCACACCCTGCGACCCCGCCATTACGGCTGCCAGCGCTTCGGCTCGCGACAACTCGGGCATGGCATGAGATCGCGCGTAGAGGCGTTCTGGGTTGGACTCGGGAATCGCCGTCGAGTAGACCAAGGTGTCCGCGTCACACGACTCCCGATGACCGACGACCGCATCGATTCCAATGGCCCGTAGCGCCTGAAGGCGCCTGGATTCCTTGGCGTCACTGCCGGAAACGCGTACTCCGCGGGCGGCGAGGATACGAGCGATTCCCGACATGCCAGCGCCGCCGATTCCCACGATGTGGACGCGACCCAGGGTGGACAGGTCCGCAGGGTCCATCATCACCCTTTCCATCGCCGCTGCGCGACTTGCTCGATCCACTCAGCGAGGTCACGATCCGCGTGTCTGTCGCCCAAAGTTGAAGCAGACCGCGACATATTCTCAAGCTTCTCCTCATCATGGACCAACGACGACACCGTGCTCGTGAGCCACTCCGCAGTTAATTCGCTATCCGCGCGCTGCAGTCCGCCTCCTGCATCGACGATGGGTCGAGAGTTACCCGCCTGTTCACCATTACCGACCGGCAAAGGCACGTAGACGGCTGGCAGACCGACCGCCGTCAGTTCGGCACAGGTCATGGCGCCCGAGCGACACACTGCGAGATCTGCCGCGGCATAGACAAGATCCATGCGGTCCACGTAGGCAACCGGGTGATAGCCGGGACGAGCAGGAGGCAGGATGTTGTTCTTGCCGACGACGTGCACGATCGTGACACCTTGGTCGATCAGTCCATCCAAGCTAGCGGCCACGACATCGTTTAAACGCCGAGCGCCCTGACTTCCACCGAAGACGAGGAGTACAGGACCCGTTGCCGGCAGGCCCCAGTGCTCGCGTGCCGCGTCTCGCGCGGCCGGACGATCGAGATTCGCGATTGATGCGCGAACGGGCAACGCCATGGGACGAGCGTTGGCAAGCGCGTTGGGATGGACGGTCGCCACATGGTGAGTCAATTTCGCACCGAGGATGTTGGCAAAGCCAGCTCGAGAGTTCGCTTCGTGGATGATCAACGGAGTGCGCGTTGCCCACGCCGCGAGGTACCCCGGTATGGCGGCATATCCGCCGAAGCCGACCACCACATCGGCCCGAACCGAACGAATATGCGACCGAGCCTCGCGAGCACCGTCAAGGGTCAGGAAAGGAAAGGCCAGCGCGGCTGTGCCCAACGCGCGTGGGAGCGGCTGAGCCTTGGTTTGGACCAAGGGAAAACCTCGAGATGTAACGAGGTCATACTCAAGTCCTCGACTCCCGCCCACAAACGAGATCTGGGTGGATGGGTCACGATCGATGAGGGCGTCTGCCGTGGTGAGAGCCGGTTCGAGGTGTCCGGCCGTGCCACCTGCCGCGAATACGACATGCATGGGAAGCGTCCGCTATCGGCGCCGCAGGGCCTGGGCGGTGCTGCGCCGGCGAAGTGCCCGGCGAGCCTCAGGTTCCTGTCGGGCGAAAGCCATCAGCATTCCGATTGCCGTCAATGTGGGAATCAGTGAAGAGCCGCCGTAGGACACCAATGGAAGCGTCACACCCGCAACGGGAAGAAGTCCCAGGACGCCACCGATGTTCACAACGGCCTGAACTACGATCCACGATCCGACACCTGCGGCTGCGTACCTCACAAAGGGATCATTGGTGTTTCGGCTCAACCGGAAGATCGCGAAGGCCAACAGCGAGAACAACGCCAGTACGGTCAAGGTTCCCAGGAGGCCGAGTTCCTCGCCGATCACCGGATAGATGAAGTCGGTATGTGCCTCGGGCAACGTCCCCCACTTCTCGCGACTGGCTCCCAGTCCCACGCCCCAAAAGCCCCCGGTACCAAGTGCGTACTGCCCCTGCGTGACCTGCCAACCGAAGCCGAGGCGATCCGAGCCCGGGTCCAGCCACGACAGGATGCGATCCATTCGATACGGCGCTGCTAGGGAGAGGACCCAGACGCCAACTGCGCCTATTGCGGCGAATCCGGCGAAGATCCGCAACGGGGCACCCGCGGCGAAGAGGATCCCCGTCAGGATCGCTCCGAGCATCACCGTGTTGCCGAAATCACCCTCGGCCAGCACCAACGCCATCATCACTGCCGCTACCGGCAAAATCGGGATCAGCAGGCCTCGCCAGGTGTCCAGGCGCCGAGATCGACGTGACAGGACTTCGGCACCCCACACCACCAGGGCGAGTTTTGCGATTTCGCTCGGCTGGAATCGAAAGGGTCCGAAAATCTCGATCCAATTCCGTTGTCCCGCCACCTCGACACCGATGACAAGAACAGCTATCAAGAAACCGAACGCTGCCAGGAGAAGCGGCCATGCGAACGCTCGCCAGAATTGAACCGACGTGCGGGCTGCGAAGAACATGGCGATCACGCCGAGCAATGCAAAGAAGCCTTGTCGCTGGGCGAGGGTGTACGGAGAACCGAAAACTCGAACACTTTCGATGCTCGAGGCCGACATGACCATGATCAAGCCCAGAAGTAGGAGCAGGAGTGCCGATCCCATGAGCAGGTAGTAGGCGCTCAGTGGATGGCGAGCAAGCAATCCGAGCGGGGAACCACTAGAGATTCGTCGTGGACCGCCGAGATCGGACTCAGATACGTCGGGCACCTGGTTCGTCATTATCCGAACTCCCGCCCGTTTACGGCTTCGACAAAAGCTCGCCCTCGTTCGGTGTAGTCCCGATACATGTCCCACGAGGCGCACCCGGGCGCCAGAAGTACCACGTCTCCGGTGTTCGCCATGCGACAGGCTGCATCGACGACCTCGGCCATCGCACTAGTGTCGGTGCGCTCCACGACTAATACCGGAATATCGGGTGCGTGTCGGCCCAGGGCATCCAGGATCACACCAGCGTCCGCCCCCAAGAGGACAACGCCACGGAGGCGGTTTCGAACATTGCGGACGAGATCATCGAATTCCTGACCCTTGGCCAGACCTCCGGCGATCCACACGACAGATTCGAACGCCTTCAGCGACGTTTCGGCGGCATGGGCATTGGTGGCCTTCGAGTCGTCTACGAATGTCACTCCGGAGAATTCGCCAACAGTAGCGATCCGGTGAGGCGCCGGTGCGAAGTCACGAAGTCCGTCTCCGACGGCGCTCGCTTCGACGCCGTACGACCGCGCAAGCGCAGCCGCGGCCAAGGCGTTACTGACGTTGTGTGGCGCGTTCGGTTGAACATCATGGACGCTTGCTAATTCCTGGGCAGCGCGTTCGCGGTCCGCGACGAAGGCTCTGTCGACCAGCAAGTCATCGACGACCCCGACCATGCCAACATCCGGGACTCCTAGCGTTACGCCGATCGCGCGACACCCGTCAATAACGTCGGCTCGCTCCACCATGGCTCGCGTTTCGGGTTCGGAAACCGAGTAGACGGCCGCCACCTGGGTGTTTCGGTATACGCGCTCCTTGATCCGCACGTACTCGTCAAAGGAACCGAAGTGGTCGATGTGGTCGTGCGCGATGTTTAAGCAAACCGCCGCCCACGGGCTCATCGAATAGACGAAGGGCAGTTGCGGTGCACCGACCTCGAGCGCGATGACGTCTACGTCGTCATGCATCACAACATCTACGAGAGGGTTTCCGATATTGCCGGCAGCAACGGCAGTCGCACCCGATGCCCGAAGCATTGATTCGAGCATCAGCGTGGCAGTGGTCTTTCCATTGGTTCCCGTTACACACAGCCAGGGTGCATCACCGGAGCCGCGTCGTAACCGCCACGCTAACTCGAACTCCCCCCAGATGGGAATACGAGCCGCAGTTGCTGGAACGAGAACGGATGAACGTGGTGGCACACCGGGCGAGACGACTACTAGGTCGCTATCCAGCGGAACCTGCGCATCGGATCCGAAGCGGATCGCAGCACCGAGCGAGCCGAGGACTTCCGCACGCTCGGACTGTGCATCTCCGGGAGTCTGGTCGATGATCGTGACATCGGCTCCCAGTTGCATAAGGACGTCGGCGCAGGAGTATCCGGCAACGCCGAGCCCCACGACGCTGACAGACAGGTGCGTCCAGTCAGCCGCACGAGATAGCGATGCCACATCGCCTCTACTCATGCACGGACCCATTCGGCATAGAACAACGTGAGGCCGGCTCCAATGCAGAGACCTTGGATGATCCACAAGCGGACGACGATTTGGATCTCAGGCCACCCGATCATCTCGAAATGGTGATGCAAAGGCGCCATTCGGAACACGCGTCGACCGGTCAGCTTGAAGGATCCAACCTGCAAGATCACCGAGACCGTGGTGATCAGGAAGAGGCCAGCAATGAACGGCAGCAGCAATTCCGTTCGGCTCAAGATCGCAAGGCCCGCTATGCCTCCGCCCAGCGCGAGGGAGCCGGTATCACCCATGAAAATGCGGGCAGGAGCGGTGTTCCACCACAGGAAACCGAAACATGCGCCTGCGGCCGACGCCGCAACGATTCCGAGATCGAGTGGGTTCTGTGTGTTGTAACAGAACTCAGTGGCAGCGAACGCGCAATTTTGCCCATATTGCCAGATGGCGAGTAGTACGTACGCCAGGAAACTCATGACAGACGCGCCCACCGCGAGGCCGTCGAGACCATCCGTCAGGTTCACTCCATTAGTGGTAGCGGTGATGAGGAACCACACCCAGATCAAGAACAGTCCCAGGGGCAAGACCAAGGAAGTGTCGCGCACGAAGGACACCGCCATCGACGCCGCTGTTTGACCGTCCGCGTCCGGGAATTGAACCGACAGATAGGCAAAGGCGAAGGCAACTAGTGCCTGGCCGATCAGTTTCGTGCGCGCCCGAAGTCCGGTGCTGCGTTGCTTGAAGATCTTGAGATAGTCGTCCGCAAGGCCGACGAGTCCGAGCCCCACCATGAGGAAGAGCACGAGCAGCCCGGAGACGGTCACAGGTCTCCACGTGAGTATGTGGGTGCCGAAATATCCGGCGAGAACCGCGACCAAGATGGCGACACCACCCATCGACGGTGTGCCCTTCTTGGACTCATGGTCCGGGTAAGCCTCGTTCTCAGTGCTTACCCGGATCGCTTGAGCGTGTCCGCGACGTTGCAGCAGTTTGATCAAGATGGGTGTGCCGACAAGGGAAACGATCGACGCTATCGCCAAGGCGATGACCACAAGCCTCATCAGTGATCACCCGCCTCGACTGCGCCACCCGCCAGCAGACGGTCGGAAACCATTTCCAGACCCACGGCCCGCGAAGCTTTAACAAGGACCGTATCCCCCGCCGTGACTTCTCGTTCCAAGAGTTCGATGGCAGCCTCAGGATCGGGAACCCACGCTGATTCGTCGGCCCAGGAGCCCTCATTGCTGGCGGCCAAATGCATGACTTTGGTACCCGGACCCACGCACACCAGCCGGGAGATGTCTAGGCGAACGGCAAGCCGGCCTATCGCATCGTGTTCATCTCGTGCCATGTTCCCCAATTCGCGCATCTCGCCGAGTACTGCCCACGTGCGACCAGATCCGCCCATCGCGCGCAGCGTCTTCAACGCAGCCCGCATGGAATCCGGATTCGCGTTGTAGGCGTCATTAATGACCGTGATTCCCCCAGCCGTGGTTTGCACATCCATGCGCCAGCGACTCCGTGGCCTCGACTGCTCCAAGCGGGCGGCAATATCGCCAACCGCCATGCCGCAGGCGGAGCCGACGGCAGCAGCCGCGAGGGCGGCGTACACGAAATGTTCACCATGAAAATGCAGTTTCACGGGTGCGCAGCCGTTTCCCGCGGTTCCCGTGTTCGCCTCGATACACAGCTCGAACGCTGGTTGCCCGAATTCATCGATTCGAACATCGGCGGCACGCACATGCGCGGCGTCACTCTCACCGAACCACACAACCCGAGCATCGATTGAGTCCTGCATGCGTCGCACAGCCGGATCATCGACGTTGAGAATGGCGACCGCATCCACAGGCAGAGCGCGAACAAGCTCACTCTTGGCCTGTGCGATGGATTCCGGACCGTCCAACATGCCAACGTGCGCGAGGCCTACGTTGAGTACGACTCCGATGTCGGGCTCAGCAATCTCGCATAAGTAACGGATATGACCCAGCCCACGCATACCCATTTCCAACACGAGGTACTCGGTCGATGGATCTGCTTCGAGAATCGTGAGTGGCACTCCAACTTCAGTATTGAACGATCCTCGCGCGGCGACGACTTCACCGGGCAGGACATCAGCGACGAGGTCTTTCGTGGTTGTTTTTCCAGACGATCCCGTCACTCCGATGACGGTCGCTCTCAACTGATCGTGCCGGTACCAGTGAGCTAGGCGTCCCAGGGCTTCAACCGGATCATCGGTTACCAGACACCGAACGCCCTCGATGTCTTTACTCGCGAGGACTGCGACAGCACCGGACTCGATCGCGGCTTGGGCAAATTCATGTCCATCGACCCGCTCACCCACCACGGCTACGAAAAGGTCGCCGACTTGCACGGAGCGGGAGTCCACCGATACACCCGAGACGTCGACCTGCATTCCTGAGTCGAGCAGTACCTGATTAGCAGTAGCGCCTGCAGCCTTTGCAACCTGCGCGAGGGGGAGCGCCTTCACGTGACACCCTCCCCTGACTCCCCGTTGAAACGGCTGTCCACGAAGGATGCCAGGACAACGCGGTCATCGAAGGCAATCACGCCGTGGGGGCCCTCTTGTGTCGTTTCGTGACCCTTGCCGAGTACGAGGACGACATCGCCCTCACGGGCCTCGCTCACCGCACGCCCTATCGCCTCATGCCGTGATGCGACCTCGTGGACGTTCGCGCCTGAGTCGAATCCCGAGAGGACTTGAGACCGAATCTCTGCTGGGTCCTCCGAGCGAGGATTGTCATCCGTCACAATCGCTACATCGGCGCGGCTAGCCGCCAGCCCCATCTCCAAACGCTTGAGCCGGTCTCGGTCCCCTCCCGCACCGATAACGACGATTACCCGTCCACCTCCACGCGCCTGCCGTTCGCTTCGAGCGGCCGCTACTACCTGATCGATCGCATCCGGAGAGTGTGCGTAGTCAACGATGAAGTCGATTCCACCCGCACGGGCGACCAACTCCATACGTCCCGGCACCCGCGCCCGCGACACGGCCCCGATTGCTGTCTCAAGCGCACTACCGAGGATGTGAGCCGAGACGACGGAAACTGCGATGTTGGCGAGCACAAAATCCGCAGCAACGGGGATATCAAGATTGAACTCACCATCCGCGCCCAGCAGCCTCAACCCGTCACGCGCTGCCAACACCTGCCAGTCAGCATCGCGTCCGCGGGTGCTCACCGTCACGACCGGGATCGTCGCCGCCGACGCGAGTCGTGCTCCCCATTCATCGTCAACAAGGATGACCGCCTGCCGTGCCCGTTCCGGCGTGAAAAGTTCGGATTTCGCGGCGAAGTACGTCTCCATATCTTCGTGGTAGTCCAAGTGGTCATGACTGAGGCCGGTGAAAACCGCAAGGTCAAAGGTGATGCCGTCCACTCGGTTCTCGCACAGAGCGATGCTCGAGACTTCCATGACTACCGCGCGGGCACCGTCGTCGTGCATCGACTTCAGGATCGGATGGATATCCGTTGCCTCCGGAGTCGTCCGAGGCCCTGAGTCAAGGCTTCGATCCCCGATGCGAGCTCCGAGAGTCCCCAGGACTCCACAGGCGATTCCGTGCGCCTGGAGTGCCATCGACACGAGGTAGGACACGCTGGTCTTACCGTTCGTGCCGGTGACCCCCACCATGGTGAGGGAGTGGGCAGGGAACCCAGCCACAGCGGCGGCGATCGTCGCCGCAAGCCGGCGCGGATCACCGACTTCCATCACCGGGACACCCACCTCGCCTTGCTTCCCGATGATCCGCTTTCCACGTTCGTCGGTGATCACGGCTACTGCGCCACGATCCACTGCATCAGGGACGTAGTGGGCTCCGTGGGTGTGATGCCCCGGTAGCGCAGCGAAGATGAAGCCCGGCTGAACTTTGTCGGACGAAATCGCGATTCCCTTGATGTCCAGATTTCCGACGCCGTCCTGGAAATCTCCGGGCAAGTCCAGCGAGGGTGTAACGGCACCGCTACGGGCGTCCTGAAGAACCTCCGAGAGCCGCACGGACTATCCGGTGGTCAGGGTTAGTTGAGGCGCTCGCTTGCCCGACGGGGGAATCTGCATTGCCTGTAGAGCATAAGTGGTGATCTCCTTGAAAACCGGGGCAGCCAACTCGCCACCGCCACGCCCCCGCTTGGGCTGGTGCACGAATACACCGACGGCCAATCGTGGCGCATCCGCCGGAGCAACGCCGATGAATGACGCAGTGACGTCACCGGCGTAACACCGACAATCGGGATCGACGAACTGGGCGGTGCCCGTCTTTCCGGCAACGCGGTATCCGGGAATTCGGGCTTGCGGCGCGGTACCACCTTCGCCCGTCACCGCCTCCATCATGGCGAGAACCTGCCGAGCGGTGTCCTCGCGCACCACCCGATCGCGTTCGGCATCCGGCGTTTCCACCACGGTTCCGTCGGGTTCGACGATCGATTCGATGATGGACGGCTTCACTCGAACTCCACCATTAGCAATGGTTGCGAAGACATCTGTCATCTGGACTGCCGTTACCGAATAGCCCTGGCCGAAGGCCATGGTGGGGAACGAGGTACCCGACCACTTCTCCGGTTGAAGCATCAAGCCAGCTGATTCACCGGGCAAACCCAGATCAGTGCGATCGTTAATCCCGAACTTCTCCATGTATCGAGCAAGTTGCTTCTTTGGCATCTGCTCGGCCGCAAGGATCATTCCAATATTGCTCGATTTGGCGAACGCTCCTGTCAACGTCAGACGAAGGGTGCCGTGCTCCCAGTAGTCATTGAACTTCTTTCCCGACCGCTCCAACTTGCCCGGGACCTTGATCGGTGTCAGTGGCGTTACCGCGCCCTCGTTGATCGCTGCAGCAGCGGTGATCACCTTGCCGGTCGATCCCGGTTCGAAGATGTCGGTAATCGCGCGATTGCGTCGTTCCTCGGGCAACGACTGGGTGTATCGATTCGGGTCGTAATCCGGGGCCGTAGCCATGGCCAAGACCTCGCCTGTTCGGACATCCATGACGACCGCAGTGGCGCTCGAGGCTCCCGAACGCTGCACGACACCCTGGATGGATTCTTGGGCAACGAACTGAATATCTCGGTCAATGGTCAACTGAACGTCAGCGCCGGCTATCGCATCCACCGAAGACTGGTTCTGGGTCGGAATCACCCGCCCACCGGGCCCCCGCTCGTACGTCTGCTCCCCCGGCGTACCGGTGAGAACGTCGTTGAACGCTGACTCCACTCCTCCGCCGCCTGAGCCATTGCCTTGAACGAACCCCACGATGTGCGATGCCAGGTCTCCCGCAGGGTAGATACGCCGCGAGGTTTCTTCACTGAATATGCCCGGCAAACGCAGGGCAGCGATTCGCTCCCACGTCTGCGGGGTGACCCCCTTCGCTACGTACATGAATCGCTTCTCGCCCGTGAGTCGGTCGGCGAGCACGTCTTGCGGAACTTCAAGGATCGGAGCCAACTCGACCGATAGCGCTGCCGGATCATCGATAAGTGTTTGATCGGCCGTGATGTCCCTGGCCTCCACCGTTACCGCAAGGGGTTGACCCGTGCGATCAACGATGCTTCCTCGATAGGCCGGAATCTCCGTGGTCCGAAGCCGCTGACTCAATGCTGCATCGGCGAGCGCTTCACCACGTACCGCCTGGAGGTCGACCAACCGAGTGGCGAAGATCGAGGCGATGACGGCGGTCGCGAGCAGTAGCACCGTTCCCCTACGCCTGATGTCCCCCGGCCGAAAATCTGCTCGCGTCGAGTCCGGCGGCTGAGCACCTCCGCGACCCGACGGCGCCTGGGATGCGCGTCGTGAAGGAGCCTGGCGAGTGGGATATCTCGTACTCATCACTCGCCCGCCTCAGACAGTCGAGCGCCGTCGCCGTCGGGAACCGCCGGCTCATCGGCGCCGACCAGCACCGCACCATCCGTCGTCGCCGTCTCCGTAAGTGCCTGACGCTCCTCGTTGCGTCGCGCCTGCTCGGTTGCCGCATCGATACTTCCTTGGGCGCCTTCTTCAACCAAGACAGCACCGTCGCCGAGCTGTCGGCGCTCTGCGATTGGTGTGTCCTCGGTGGGCAGCGACTGCTCAACAGGCAACGGATCGATGAGAGTCGCCGTCAGAGATCCTGCGACGTTGGCCGTACGTGTTCTGTCGCCCGGCGCCGGCTTCGCCTTACCCCGCACCTTGCCGCTGGGCACCGTCAGGAACACCGGCCGTGTCGTGGGCACCATTCCCAGCGCACGTGCCTTGGATTCCAAGACCGGGGGCGCGGCCGCCGCCGCAATCGCTTCGGTCAACGATGCTTCCTGTCGGGCGAGCTCACGCTGCTGTGACTGCAATTCGCTCACCACGAACGCGGTTTGTGCAACAGACGTATTGAGCAGCAGCATCACGATCAAGCCCAGCGCCAAGATGACCGTCACGACAACGGCGAAGAGACCTCGACTTGCGCGTTCGGGTCGCAATGGATCGACCAGGCGAAGATGTGGCAATTCATTTCGGAACTTTCGCCCCGCAGCCTGTGTGGCGTACTCCGTACTCTCCGACGGCAACTCGAGGTTTGCCGAAAGTACTTCTGCCGGGACGGCGTTCATGCGGCAATCCGCTCTATCGCACGCAACCGAACAGAGGCGGCTCGAGAATTGCTCGTGATCTCCTCTTCGGAAGCCATCTCCGCGCCTCGGGTCACCAAGCGGAAGGACGCTTGTAATTCTTCGGGCACGACGGGCAGGTCAATGGGAGCATCGGTCGAGCACCGCGCGTTGAATTCCGACTTGACAATGCGGTCTTCGAGAGATTGGTAGGACAGCACCACCACCCGGCCTCCGACAGCAAGCACGTCGAGTGCCGCAGGAATCGCGCGCGTCAGGGTCGCCAATTCGCCGTTGACCTCTATGCGCAACGCCTGAAAGGTCCTCTTGGCAGGATTTCCACCTTTGCGACGCGCAGCAGCCGGAATCGAATCCCTGATGATGGAGACCAATTCCGTTGAGCTGACGAGTCGATGATCATCCCGGGCCCGCACGATGCCGCGGGCTATGCGGGATGCGAATTTCTCTTCCCCGAAATTTCGCAGTATTCGCACGAGATCGGCTTCGGAGTAGTCATTGACGACGTCGGCGGCGGTCAGCGGATCGGCTGCATTCATCCGCATATCAAGGGGTGCTTCATGCGCGTAGGAGAATCCGCGGCCCGGGTCATCTAGTTGCATCGAGGACACCCCGAGGTCGAACAGAATCCCGTTCGCCCGGCTAATGCCCAAGTCAGCCAGTACATCGGGGATCTCGTCGTAGACGGCGTGCACAAGTCGAACGCGTTCGCTCCACGGGGCCAAACGGGCTCGGGCAATGTCGAGTGCCGCGGTGTCGCGATCGATGCCGATGAGCTGGATGGCGGGGAATCGCTCGAGAGCCATGGATGAATGCCCGCCCAGACCCTCTGTCGCGTCGACGAGGACGGCTCCCGGCTCGGTAAGGGCCGGTGCCAGCAGGGCGAGGACACGCTCGCTGAATACGGGCGTGTGCTGAGCGAAGGTTGATGTCACGAGTCGACTTCCCCATCGACCGGGACGCGAAGTGTCCCGACCTCGGATCTAGGCCCAGCCAGCCACGATCACTGAAAGGACGTACAGAACGGTTCCCGTGGCAACACCGGCCACCATCACGGTGACACCGGTTCGCATCGGACTGAATACCGAGGTCGCTTCGGGCGCCTCATTGATTACTGCCATGTTCTTCTCCTTGTTCGCGGTTGAGATGAACGCTCTTTGTTTGTGGAACTTCCGGTTGCCAGG